>SBHG01000037.1 GCA_006226305.1 Alphaproteobacteria bacterium
CGGGCGCCAGGGCCAACGGCGACAACTTCGCCTTCGGACGGTTTTTCTTTGGCTGTGTCCGGAATGATGATTCCGCCAGCCGTTTTTGTGTCTTCTTCAACGCGGCGCACGAGGACGCGGTCATGCAGAGGACGGAAGCCCATGGGGTATCTCCCTTGTTTGCTGTTTGAAAAGTGTTCCAATGGATATTTCAAGTGCAATTAGCACTCACCAGAGGGGAGTGCTAACAGCTGCCTGGGGAGATAGGGACTCTCTATGCGCGTGTCAAGGAATCCCGCTTAAAAAAGTAATACCATAATTGGGGTCATAATTGGGGTCAGGACATTTTGGTGGTATTTTCCTCGCAAGGTAAAGAATCGTCAGATAGGATACCAGCAAAAGAGCCTGACCCCGATCATGAAAGGATACTTCATGCCGCGCAAACCCCGTATTGAGTTTGAGGGCGCCCATTATCACGTCATGGCCCGCGGCAATCGGGGGGCAGATATCTTTTTTGACCGACAGGACTCTTTGAGGTTTTTGGATCTCCTGGGCGAGATCGCCGAGGCCGAGGACTGGACCCCGCTCGCCTGGTGCCTGATGCCCAACCACTATCACCTCCTCATTCGCACCAACCGCCCAACCCTGTCCCACGGCATGCAGCGCCTCAATGGTCGCTATGCCGCCTATGCCAGTCGGCGCCATGATCTGGGCGGACATCTTTTGCATGGCCGCTATAAGGCCGTCCTCGTCGACCGCGACACTTATCTGAAAGAACTGGTGCGGTACATCGCCCTCAATCCTGTTCGCGCGGGCCTCGCCCAACGTCCCGAACAATGGATCTGGGGTTCATACCGCGCCCTGACATCTGCGGCCCCGGACGGCACCACCCCCTGGTTCGACGCTGCAACCGCCCGAAATGCCCTGGGCGACACGACAGCCGGT
Organism: Alphaproteobacteria bacterium; assembly: GCA_006226305.1. Taxonomy (GTDB): domain Bacteria; phylum Pseudomonadota; class Alphaproteobacteria; order M2410; family M2410; genus M2410. Next base: position 925 of record SBHG01000037.1, read on the forward strand.
CAGGATTGGCAAGGTTTCGTCGAGGCAGGTCTGGCAGCGGATAAGGCCCGTGTTGATCTGACCCAAACCCAGCTCGAAACGTGCAGCGCCCTCGGCTCGAAGCCCTTTCTTGAGGCGATGGCGCGCCGCGGCGCCGCCTTCACCACCACAGCCACCCTCGATCAGGCCCCCATCGAAACCTATGCCAAGGCCACAAAGCGGCGCGGCGAAGCCATGGCCAAAGCGCACCTGGAAGGCGGTCATCGCCAACGCGATATCGCCGCCTTTTTTGGTGTGGACAGTTCCACGGTTTCAAAAGTGGTATCAAAATACCGATAATCCGTTGAATTTTCGCCAATTCGGTGGGTTTTCTGATGGAAGAACCTCGCTTATACTCAAGCCGTTGGGCGAGGGGAAAGACGACAAAGGGAAGGTGTGCCACCAGTGGGCCTCAAGAAGTTTCCGAACTGTTTGCGAATGGGTGCGGCCCTCGCCGCTTTCGTTCTGCTGTGGGGCCTGATCCAATCGGGGCCTGCTATCGGCAATACCAAAACCGCAGCATTGCCCGCTGACGACGAAGCCATGATGGCGCTCGAGCACGTCTTGGTCAGCGCCGAATACAGAGATTTCATCGCCGACCAATATGAGAATGCGGAAGACATGTTTGCCGGCCACCGCGGCTGCACGGATTACCGTCTGGTGGCGCGCATCGGAACCGAGATCCGCCAACCCCCTGAGGTCAACCCCGAAACCGGTAAACTGACGGAAGTCGACCTCTTCGACAAATGGGAGACAGAGCGCTGCGGGCAAAAGCTGCAGCAAAATTTCGCGCTCTGGATTGTCGGCCGCCAGACTTTGACGCAGACCTATGCCTCGGAGGAGGAGGTGGCAGCCATCACCATGGCGGATCTGGCCGCCAGCTTTGCCGACGATAATTCAGTCACGCTGATCGACTTCACCATTCCCGGCTCAACCCTGGCCACCGATGAAATGGTCGCCAACATCATCGCCCGGGTCCTGGACGACGCTGAGTCCAGTCATTTTATCGATTGCCTGGAAGAATTGCTGATTGTCGATACCAAGTTTGCCGAGGAGGTCGAAAAGATCCGCCGCGACGACGCGGGCGTCATCACAAAAGGCAAATGGGGGGAATATTGGACCGTCTATGGCTGCGGCCGCGAGGTGCAATACCCAGTGATTATCACTAAAAGCCAGGACGGTTTTGGCATTGAAGTCTTTGCCAAGGATGCCCATCAGCGCGACTTTTAATCGACCCGTCGGTCCCCGACTCAAATTCTAAACCGGTCACTTGTAGCCCTTGAAATGAATCAGGGATTGACTTTGTCCACAGGGCCGCCTGCCCCGGTGTCCGCGTCTTCATCCAGCATCGCCCAGGTTTGCCGTTTGCGATAAAGCGTCGAGGGCGAGACCTCAAGAAAGGCTGCCGCGCGGGGAATGTTACCGCCGCATTTGGCGATGGCCTTTTCAATCACCTCCCGCTCAACTTCCCACAAAGGGCGAATGTCATCAGGCCTCTGGGGTCTTTGCGGTGGGCGAGAGGTCCGCGGTTGCTCATCCGCCGTCGGCGCGGACCACCGAGGCGCCTCCGCGGGGATCCCGGCCGGGGCCGTCAAGGGGGGCAGGGACGCGGTTATCGAAACGACCGGATCTTCCCGCGCCGGCATCAGGTTGTTCAATACCTCGGGCGGCAGCATGGGCCGGGTGAGTTTTTCCCCGTCATTAAGGACCACCGCATTGCGGATCACGTTCTGCAATTGCCGCACATTGCCCGGCCATAAACACCGCTCAATCGCTTCCTGCGCGCTTTTGCCGAAACCGGTAAAGGATTTGCCTTCCTCGCGTGAATATTCTTCCAGCAGCGCCTTGGCGATCAACATGACATCGTCGCCGCGATCCCTGAGCGGTGGCATATGGATCGGCACCACGTGCAGTCGGTAGTAGAGGTCCTCGCGGAACTCGCCGTCTTCAACTGCCTTGAGCGGGTTCTTGTTGGTCGCGCAGACAAACCGCACATCAACCGCTTGCGGTGTCGAGCCGCCAACTTTCTGAATTGTCCCGGTTTGAATGAACCGCAAGAGCTTGGTTTGCAGCCTGAGATCCATCTCACAGATTTCATCAAGAAAGAGGGTGCCGCCATCTGCCATGGCCGCCGCGCCCTCATGGTCCGCCACGGCTCCGGTGAAGGCGCCACGTTTATGGCCAAAGATTTCCGATTCGATCAGGTCTTTCGGTATGGCGCTGCAATTGATCGAGATGAAAGGTCCTTTGGTGCGTGGGCTATTGTGGTGAATGGCCTGCGCACAAACTTCCTTGCCGGTTCCACTCTCTCCTGTAATGAAAACCGTTGCCTTTGACGGGGCCGCATTTTCGATGGTGCGATAAATCGACTGCATCGGCAAAGAGGCGCCGAGGAATCCGAAAAAACGGTCCCGGTCAAATTGCTGCGACAGGCTTTTGACGACCTGCCGCAGGCTTTGCCGTTCAATGGCGTTATCGAGGGTGATCTTGAGCCGATCTGCATTGAACGGCTTCATCAGAAAGTCCACGGCGCCTGCGCGCATGGCATCAACAGCCACATTGACCGAGCCATGGGCTGTAATCACCACCACGGCCGCGGGGATATTACGTTCGCGCATTTGTGCCAGAACATCCATGCCGTCCATGTCAGGGAGCCGCAGATCCAAAATGACCGCGTCATAATTTTTACCCGACAGTTCCGCCAGAGCGTCGCGGCCCGATTCCACATGAGTGATATCAAGCAAATCGTCTCTCAGGTATTCACGGTAAACCCGTGCAAGGGATGGGCTATCCTCAACCAGCAGAACTTGTTTGGCGGCGCCGTTGGCCATGGGCGATGAAGACTCACTTTGCTTGCTATTAATGCTAAATCTTATACCAATTGGTGTGATTTTAAACTCCCGCGGTACAACATTCGTGACCTGGGCAGGAGGCGATACCCCCCATGACCACCCTGACGGCTTCAAGCAGCTTGAATTTTGACCTGATCGGCAAACCGGGCTCGCGCGCAGAGCTGACCACCCCGGCGCTCGTGCTGGATCTGGACGTGTTCGAAAAAAACCTTGCCCTGATGAAGGATTTTGCAGCCGGGGCAGGCATTGCCTTGCGGCCCCATGCCAAGACCCACAAATCCGCTCATATCGCGCGCAAACAGATCGAGGAAGGTGCTCTGGGCATTTGCTGCGCCAAACTGGCCGAAGCGGAAGCTCTGGCCGACCAGGGCATCTCTAATTTGTTGCTCACCTCGCCGGTGGTCACCTCCCGTGGTTTTGAGCGGCTCATTGCGCTCAAGCGCAAGAGTGAAGGGCTTATGATAACCCTCGACAATCTGGAGGTCGCTCGCCGCCTCGCACAGGCCTTGCCGCCCGGGGAAGCACCGCTCGACGTGCTATTGGATCTGGATGTGGGATTGCATCGCACGGGCATTCAGCCCGGTGCGCCCATGATCGAGCTCGCTGATTTCATAGCGCAGCAACCGGTCTTTCGGTTTCGCGGGGTTCAAGCCTATGCCGGCCACGTGCAGCACATCGAGGATTTTGCCGAGCGCCGCAAAACCTCTCTGGAATGCATGCGGATCCTGAAACTTGCGTGCGTTGCGCTCAGCGAGCGCGACATGGCGCCGGAAATTGTCTCGGGCGGCGGCACCGGCACTTTTGACATTGATCCGGAGTTGGGGGTTCTGACGGAACTGCAGGTCGGGTCCTATATATTCATGGATCGGCAGTATCTGGATGTGAAGGCGCGTGAGGGCCGCCAGCCCTTTGAACCGGCGCTGCAGGTCATGACAACGGTGATCAGCGCCAACCATGACGGTCTGGCGACGACCGATGCCGGGTTTAAAACCTTCGCCTCCGACGCTGACGCACCGCATATCCTGTCGGGCGCGCCGCAAGGTTCGGCCTATTTCTTTTATGGGGACGAACAGGGCGGGGTCGCGGTTCCCGACAACGCTCGATTGGCGGTGGGCAGTGTTTTGAGCTGCATCGTGCCCCATTGCGATCCCACCGTGAACCTCTATGACCACTATCATGTGGTGCGCGGCGACACGCTCGTGGACATCTGGCCCGTCACGGCCCGGGGATGTTCGCAATAAAATTCACCAAAAGTGGCTGACCCCAAAGTTGGTACCACATTAGGGGTCAGGCTCTTTAGGTGGTATTTCTCAATTCGCGCCCGACTGACTTTGCGGCGAGACACGCTCAGCCAACAGCTCAAGCTTGTCCTTGTCCCGAATATAGAGGGTCTTGCCCTTGCGTTCGACGATGGTTTCATTGCCGAGCTGCCCCAAAACCCGCGCCACAGTCTCGCGCGTGGTGGAAGCTTGAGCGGCGATCTCCGCCTGGGTTGGCAGAGGGTAGATCAACCAGCTATCTGCCCGTACAGGGTCGGGCCGCATCAGATCCAGCAGCTTGCGATAGACCCGCTGGTAGGCACTAAGCGTTGCCAGATCCATAATCCGCTCATCGCAGGCCCGGATAATCCCCGCCATGCGCTGCAGAACTTTGAGCCCGCATTCAGGATGCCGGCGCAGCACCTGCAAAAATGTGCCCTGATCGAGTGAGCCCAACAGGCAGTCCTCCAGCGCCACAATGGTCGCCGACCGGGGCTCGCCGTCAACCGCGGACAGCTCACCGAAATAGGTGCCCTGATCGATCTCCGCATAGGCCACTTCCCGGCCGGAGACGGAATAATTGACGATCCGCACACGCCCGGCGATGACAAAGAACACATCGCGATTGTCTGTTGATCGATTGAAGATTTCCTCCCCCGCTTTATGAGGGTGGAATTCACAAGCCGATTCGATCTCGGCCAGATCATGGGGGGCGATGCCTTCGAACAGATCAATGTTTGCGAGGCGATTGAGGGCTACATCACTCATGGAATTCTTCCTGCTTTATTCCAGCGTCTGACGCGGTTCTTGTGACCTCTGTCACATGGAAAATCCGCGCTGAATATACATATGCTATTTACCGCGATGCTCAAGACCCCACCCGTCTCACGCGAGATATAATTCTCAAGGGAGGCAAGAACGTCTCACTCCTTTCGCGGTTTTGGACAGCCTGTCTCCCTCCTTTATCAAGCTGTCCACCCGGATTGTCCTGATCCGCCGAGCCCCGTGCGCCAAAGCCCCCCTAAAACCTGGCGCGCGGGGCTTGATTTTTTGGACCTGCGCCCCTCAGGCAATCATATTGCCGCCATCAATAACCATTTTCTGTCCGGTCATGAAAGCGCCCGCCGGGCTTGCCAAAAACACCGCGGCACCGGCAATTTCGTCCGGCATGCCGATGCGTTTCAAGGGCGAGCGCGCAGTTGAGGATTTCAAAATCTTTTCGTCGTCCCACAGGGCCTTGGCGAAATAGGTTTTGATAAGGCCTGGCGCAATGCAATTGGCGCGAATGTTATCGCTGCCATATTCAACGGCAATATTGCGAGCCAGTTGAAAATCCGCCGCCTTGGAAATGGAATAGGCGCCCAGAATGCTCGACCCGTGCAGCCCGCCGATAGAAGAGACGATGATGATTGCCCCGTCTTTGCGTTCCTGCATTTGCGGGATCACCATATTGGTCAGCCAGAAATTCGACCGCACATTGGTTTCCATGATCCGGTCAAAAGCTTCGTCCGGGATATCTTTCGACGGGCCGAAATAGGGGTTCACCGCCGCATTGCAGACCAGAATATCGATTTTGCCGAAAGCTTCATTCGATTGATCAACAAGGTTCTGCAACTGCTCTTTGTGCGAAATATTGCACGGGATGGCGACGGCCGTGCCTTCACCGAATTCGTCATTGATCTCGCTGGCGACTTTTTCGCAGGCATCCGCCTTACGGCTTGAAATGACAACCTTGGCGCCGTGCTCGGCCATGCGGTGCGCAATGGCTTGCCCGATCCCCTTGGTGGATCCGGTAATAACCGCGACTTTGCCGTTTAAATCAAAAAGAGATGACATGGTTTCCTCCCCAAATCTTTGTTTTGGTTCTTGTTTTCCCGGGACTATGAGGCATAACGCCGCCCCAGACCAGTTCAAGATTTAAGAATTATCCAAACTTTGCCACAATTTTTGCCATCATTACTCATGCATTAGCGACGGATTAAAGGCAAAATTCAGTTGATTCGGCGTATTCGTATCCGGCCCTCCTGGCGAACCACTGTCAAACGGGCTGACCACAGTCAAAATGAGGAGACCTTCCCCCATGACATCCCCCCTGAGTTTGAAATCCCTCTCCAAGGGTCTGGCCGTCGTTGCGCTTGGCGCCAGCATGGCCGCTTGCACAACGCTTGATCCCTATACTGGAGAGCAAAAGACCTCCAATGCGACCAAGGGCGCGATCGGCGGGGCGCTTGCTGGCGCCGTTCTGGGGGCTTTGACCAATACCTCGGACGGCAAACAAGCGGCCAAAAATGCCATGATCGGTGCCGGGATTGGCGCGCTGGCAGGCGGCGCCATCGGTAATTACATGGATCAGCAGGAAATGCTGCTGCGCCAGGAGCTGGAAGGCACCGGCGTGTCGGTCACCCGGGTCGGCGATTCCATCATGCTCAACATGCCGGGCAATATCACCTTTGCAACGGATTCCTCAGATATTAATGCCAGCTTCTACAGGGTGCTGAATTCGGTCGGCATCGTTCTTAATAAGTTCGACAGAACCTATGTGGACGTTATGGGCCATACGGACTCCACCGGTTCGGACAGCTACAATCAAAGCCTGTCTGAGCGCCGAGCCTCCTCTGTTGCCCAATATCTCATATCTCAAAAAGTCATGCCTCAGCGTCTGATTGTTCAAGGCTATGGCGAAATGCGCCCGATCGCCTCCAATGAAACTGCGGCGGGACGTCAGCAAAACCGCCGCGTTGAAGTTCAGATCTCACCGTTTACCGGCTAAAGGGATCCTGTCACGGTTAATAAAATCGAAACGCTTAAAGGGCACATTTGTTGAAAATGTGCCCTTTTTCACGCCTTAAGTCCTTCGCTTGAGGCTTTTTGAGATTGACAGTCGCCGGATATGCCAAGCGTTTCAAATCTGCTCATCTTTCTCGCCTATGCGATCCTCTCCGTGGCAATTGGCCTTGGGGCGAGCGAAGTTTTGGCGCTGGATCTCAACACCAGCGCGATCGTTGGTGTTCTGACTTTTCTGGCAGGCATGCAGCTTCAGGCCACGTTCAGCAGGGTTCAGGATCGCAATATGCTGGAAGACGAAGTGGTAACGCTGCAAAGAGGGAATTTGACCTTGGCCCAGGAGATCGAAAATCTGCGCCAGGAGCTTACCCAAAAGGATGTCGAGCTTGAGGAAGCGCTGACAAGTCGCAGCCAGCGGATCATTGCCGAAGTTCGCGTACTGGAAAGCCTGATGAAGCAGCTGACCGATGGTCTGGAGCGCAAAGCGCGCACCGCAGCCCTTGAAGCCGTCGAAGAGGCTGAGCGCGCAAAACAGTCTGGCGATGCGGAGGCTGTTTCCAAACTGATCAATTCCATTGAGAATTCGCTTTCGGACCTGGGGTCCGCTGAGGCGCGAGAAGTGCGAGACACGGTGCTCGATGCCATGAGCGAGGAAGAGCTCCTGGAAGTCATTCGCACAGCGCTTAACGAAAACCTCGTTGATCTCTATCTTCAGCCGATTATGGCTATGCCCGAGCGCGATGTGGCGTTCTATGAAGCACTCACACGCCTGCGCAGCCAATCTGGCGAACTGATATTGCCCGCGCAATATCTGCATATTGCCGGTCAGGCCGGCCTGATGTCGGTTATCGACAATCTCTTGCTTTTCAGATGTGTCCAGCTGGTGCGCCGGATCGCGGAGCAAAAGGCATCGATTTCGATTGTTTGCAACATGGCGCTTTCCTCGGTGCAGGACCGGGAATTCTTCCCGCATTTTCTGGAATTCATGGAGATCAATTCAGATTTGTGCCGCAATCTGGTCTTTGAATTCACCCAGGACGCCTATGAAAGTTTCGGCGAGGTGGAGCACGGCTATATCACGCGTCTGAGTGATTTGGGCTTCCGTTTGTCGCTCGATGGCATCTCGCACCTTGATCTTGATTTGCCGGATCTTTGCAAAAGCAATTTCCGCTTCCTCAAAGTAAGGTCTGGGCTTCTGGTCAACTCGCTCAACGCGCCGAACGGGGAAGAGCGTTTTAGGGAGTTTCAAGCCCTCACCGGTCAATTTGCTATTGAGCTCGTCATTGAACGCATTGAAGAGCAACGAGTGCTTGACCGCGTTGAAGCGCTGGGGATTGGT
>SBHG01000044.1 GCA_006226305.1 Alphaproteobacteria bacterium
CTTGACGGTGACTTCGAGATTGAGGTGCCCGGCGACTATGTGCTCTGCCAGGTGACTGGCCAGCGCATCCCCCTGGAAGATCTCAAATACTGGAATATCGAGAGACAGGAAGCCTATGTCTCGGCGGAAGTCTCCGACAAGCGCGAGCGCGATCTGAAAAAGGCCGGCAAATGAGGAAAGTTTCGTTTGTTGTCTTGGCATCCTCTCTGGCCTTTTCTGCCGCAAATGCAGAATCGGAAGGCTCACCCGAAGTGGCAAAGGATATTGTCGAACAATACATGAAGGAACTCCCAAAGGGCGGGATCGTCATCCAAACTGACAAAGATTCGGCTTGTGGGCCGGTGCTTCTGTTCCAGGCTTATTTGATGCTTGCTGAGCTGGAACAAGGATCATTGTATCGGGCTCAGATGCCGTCCGACGCGAATCTGTATTTAAACGGCAATGAAGTATCTGTGGATGAAGAGGACCGAGTGGTCTTTGGGTTCGATAGAGATGCACCACCAATTGCCGAATTCAAAGTTGAATTACCGGACTGTGTCTCGGAATTCGACGTCGATATTGCCCAACGCAAATACGACATCTCTTACGTCGAAGGGGTCGATCAAAAATATGTCGAGCCGCCCGCTGAAGTGCTGGCACGCATCCGCGCAGAAGGGGCTCAAAAACGCGCGGCCCGCAATCAGAATTCTGCCTCGGATGGTTTCTTCGCCGAATTCAAATGGCCGCTCACCGGGCGCATCTCCGGCGTCTATGGAAGCCAGCGATTTTACAACGGCACGCCCAAAACCCCGCACTATGGGGTCGACGTCGCCGCGCCCTCTGGCACGACCTTCTACGCGCCAGCGCCGGGCGTCGTCACGCTCGCCAGTGAAGACATGTATTTTGAGGGCGGGCTGATCTTCCTGGACCATGGCATGGGGGTTATCTCTGCCTTTTTACATCTGTCAGGGGTTGATGTGAAAGTCGGCGATGTGGTTGCCACCGGTGATCCACTTGGCCGTGTTGGCGCCAAGGGCCGCGCCAATGGTCCCCATCTCGACTGGCGCATGTATTGGCAGGATCAGCACATTGATCCGGAGCTTCTTGTCGGGCCGATGCCGGCGGTGAAGGAAAATTCAAAGGAAAAATAACCTCTCCCTCGGGGAGAGGTCGAAAGGCGCTAGCCTTTCGGGTGAGGGGTCGACCCCTCATCCATCGCGCTGGCGCACGCCACCTTCTCCTCGGGGGAAAAGGAGGATTATGCCTCAGGCCGCTCTGGCTTCGGACCCCATTTCTTTTTCCGCTGCGGTTTGGCCCAGCGCTTGTGCATCCAGAACCATTGGCCTGGCACTTCGCGAATACGGTCTTCCAGAAACTGATTGTATTTTGTCGTCAGTGCCAAAATGTCGTCGGACTTTTTGCCAGTCTCGTCGATGGTGAGGGGCGGATAAAAACGGATGACGAACTTAACTCCGGGCTTGCGCACAATGTGTAGCGGCAGAACGGGAATTTTATACTTTAGGCTCAAGGTTGCCGTGGCTGAGGGCGTGCGCGCCGGATGACCAAAGAAGGGCGCGACAATGCCATCATTCATTTTCTGGTCCACCAGCATGGCAATGGGGACGCCTTGGCGAATGCCATCGACGATCATGCGCGCGCCGACGGTTCCCTTCGGCAATAGCTTGTCAAAGTTAAGCTTCAGGCGCTGCTCATTGGACCATCGATCCGCCAGAGGGTTGTTGGCCGGACGATAAACCCCATAGAGCCTGCCGGTGCGTTGGCGCAGGTAAGGAGATATGAGCTCCCAATTGGCAAAGTGGCCGGAGATGAAAAGGATTGATTTGCCTTGGGCGAGAACGCCTTCAAGGTGCTCCACGCCCTCAATCTCCACCCGCTTGCCGGGACCATAATCGGCGAGCTCTTCGATAAAGCCCATTTCACCAAAGGTGCGCCCGAAATTGTCCCACATTTCGCGGACAATGGTCTTGATCTCTTCATCAGAGAGGTCTGGCAGACAAAGCTTCAAATTATCCCGTGCGGTTTTGTCGGCGCTGGTCAGCGGCCCGAGGTGCCGTGTGAGAGCCCCCATGAAGGCAGAAGCCCGCTCCACGCCGATGAGGCGAAAGAGGCCGGAAAGCCCGCGCAGCAGCCCATATTCCAAATAATGGAACCAGCGGACCGGGTGCGGATTGAGGTCCATCGCGGTTTGAGGTTTTGTTGAATCAGCCATCGGGGCGGACCTTAGCGCACAAGCTTCTCTTGAAGAAAGGCGAGAAATGCCTCGCGTTCTTCAAACACCGGCGCGACGGGCAACACGTGCACTTGCGCGCGGAACTCAGTGGGCAATCGCACCGCATCCTTGGCGGTGGTCAAAAGCGGCGCGCCGTATTGCTCGCTGAGCCGCTTCAATCGCGCAATGTCCTCTTCTGAATAGGGGTGATGATCGGGAAAAGCTTCCGTGTCGATCAGGGTGAGCCCCAGGTCGAGCGCCGTATCAAAAAACTTTTGCGGATCGCCAAGGCCAGAAAAAGCGACAACCGCACGCGAACCCTCTGGGAGTGCCGGGGTGATAGCGCCCACATCAAGATGTGTTCTGAAGGTGGGCAGACCTTTCTCCTTCAAACCATAAAGAAGATCGGGCGTTCGGTCAGAGGTCGATCCTGTCAGCAGAATAGCATCGGCCCGGGCGAGGCCCTTGGCAGGCGCCTCCCGCAAAGGTCCAGCGGGGATCGGCAGGCCGTTGCCAAAACCGCGCCCCTGATCGATGACAACAAAGGACAGCGTTTTGGCAAGAGATGGATTTTGAAAGCCGTCATCCATGATGATGAGGTCAGCGCCCTCTCGGATTGCCGCTTTTGCGCCCGCGACCCGGTCTGTCGCCACAACAGTTGGGGCAACCTCGGCCAAAAGCAGAGGTTCATCACCCACAAGTTCCGCGCTGTCGCTCACAAGGTCGACTATGTGAGGTCCGAGAGTTTGGCCCCCGTAACCGCGTGTCAAAAAAGCCGGTTTAAAACCGAGGTCTTTCAAGATCGGGGCCAGAACAAGAGCCAGCGGTGTCTTGCCAGTACCCCCGACCGTGAGATTGCCAAGGCAGACAACGGGCACACCCACATCCAGTGGTTTAATCAGGTTTTGCTTAACCGCAGTGGCCCCGGCATAGACATAACCAAGGGGTGCCAACACCGTGCTCCAAAGGTTTGCGCCCCCACGTCGCCGATACCAGAATTTAGGCGTACGCATCGCTCACCTCCGCGTCGTCACTTTGCGGGATCATCGGCAGAACTGCCTCTGTAACCAAAGTCAGAATTTCGTCGCCTTTGTCGGCGGCAGCTTGCGCCGCCTGGGCAAGGGTTGTCCGCGCCTCTTTGTCCTTGAGAAGGGCGTCGATGCGCGTCTCAAGGTCGGCCGCGTCGGCGACCTGTTCAAGGGCGCGCTCTTGCATGAGATAGGATGTGATTTCGGAAAAGTTTTCCGTGTGGGGGCCCTGCACGGTAGCGCAGCCCAGTCGCGCCGGTTCCAAAGAGTTGCTGCCGCCGCCTTCCACCAGGCTGCGGCCGAGAAAAACCACATCGCACAGCCGATAGAAAATTCCGAGCTCACCCATGGTGTCGGCGAGATAGATTTGCGTGTCGGGCGCAATTTCCTCTCGCCGCGACCGCTGCGAAACTTTAAGGCCCATGGCCTCCAAAAGCGTGCGGATATCATTACCCCGTTCTGGATGGCGCGGCGCGATAATGGTGAGAAGGCCGGGGTGGGCCGTTTCTAGGCTCTGGTGGACAGACCCCATAATTTCTTCTTCTGGCGCGATGGTCTGCGCCGCCAGAACCCCGGGTCGATCACCAATGAGTTGGGCAAGGGCCTGACGTTCTTCGGCTGCATCCGGCAGGGCGCCAGCCACATATTTGAGATTACCCGAAGTTTGCGCTTGATCGGCACCGAGCTGAACCAACATCTCTGTGATGCGCTTGTTCTGTGCAAGGCAGACCTGAAATCCTTTGAGGATAGGCGCAATCGCCCATTTATGGCGAAGCCAGTTGTCAAAAGAACTTTCCGACATGCGGGCGTTGAGAAGCGCCATAGGGACGTGCAGCTTTTGGGTTTGAACGAGAAGGTTTGGCCAGAACTCGCTCTCAAACCACAGCACCGCGTCTGGGCGCCAATGAGCGAGAAAGCGTCTCACATAAAGCGGATGATCTATGGGCGCATACTGGTGAAAGGCGCGTGCGGGCAGGCGCGACTCCATGAGCTCCGCTGATGTGACTGTCCCGGTCGTGACCAAAACGAAAAGATCCTCGCGTTCTTTGAGAAGTCGTTCAATGAGCGCCAGGGCCGACAGGCTTTCGCCAACGCTCGCGCCATGTACCCAGACAAGCGGGCCGCGCGGGCGCTGCAGATTTGTTACGCCGTGCCGCTCTGAAATGCGGGCGGGATCTTCCTTGCGTCGCCGGGCGCGGCGGCTCAGATAAAACGGCACGATGGGGGTCAAGAGCCACCAGGCAGCGCGATAAAAAGCGCGCGCAATCTGGTGATTGAGGGGCCGTTGAAGGGGGACAGGGAGAGTCATCGTGCGTCTCTCGTCCTATTCGGTCAAGGGCGCCGGCGGCATGGGGTCAAAGCCGGTCAGGGCATCCACCTCCCGGGTAATCTCGTTTAGCCGGTCCTCAATAAGCTGGCGCACCTCTTCGGCTTTTTGAGGCGACATCTGCCGGTCTACCAGGATTGGCTCGCCATAGGCGATGACACAGCGCGAAAAGCCCCAGGGCCACAGGAATTTGTCCCAGGTTTTGAGAATTTTCCGTCGGGTGGTGGAAAAAGTCACAGGAATTATTGGCACGCCGGTCAGTTTGGCAAGCGCCACAACCCCTTCGCTTGCGCGCATGTGCGGGCCGGAGGGTCCATCCGGTGTGATGGCAACGCCGTCACCGTCCTTGATCGCCTTGACCATGGCGCGCAGCGCCGCCGCGCCGCCTTTTTTCTTGTCGCTACCTTCTTTGGGGCTTGAGCCGTGAATGGTGTGAATGCCGTGATAGGAAACAGCCCGCGCAATCATGATGCCGTCCCTGTGGCTTGAAATCAGCACACGGACTTTCATCTTGGAGCGCCATCCAAATGGCATCATCAAAAGGCGTCCATGCCAGAAGCAGTATATGAAGGGTATTTTTTCCTTAAAATATTTTTCCGGAATCTCAGGTCGGACAAAAGTGAGCCGCATGGTCAGGCGAGCAAGGCCGATATAGCAGGCCACTAGAAAAGCGGCGACTTCCTGAGTGGCGCGCTGATTGCCGAGCCGCTTGATCCACTTCGGTGTGCGTCCACGCTTGCGCGCACGCCCGGCAACTTGTGTGGTGTCGCCAGAGGTCACTATTCGCCCGCCTTTTGCTGTGAAGGGTCGTGCGACAGCATGGTGCTGTAAAGCGAGGCATAAAGTTGCCCATCCTGCAACAGGGTGCCGTGCTTGCCCGATTCAATAACGCGCCCTTGGTCCATGACAAAAATCGTATCCGCATGAATGATTGTCGATAGCCGGTGGGCAATCACGATGGTGGTTCGGTTTTCCATCAGATGTTCAAGCGCTTCCTGCACCTGCTTTTCAGAGCGGGTATCAAGCGCGGAAGTGGCCTCGTCGAGCAAAAGGATCGGTGCATCTTTCAAAATCGCCCGCGCAATGGCGATACGTTGGCGTTGTCCACCGGAGAGATTTCCACCGCCTTCGCCGGCCTGAGACTGATACCCATCTGGCATAGCTTCGATAAACTCATGCGCGGCAGCCGCTTTGGCGGCGGCGACCACTTCGTCTTCTGTCGCCTCTGGGCGGCCATAGACGATATTGGCATAGATTGTGTCGTCAAACAGGAAGGGGTCCTGAGTGACAAGGGCAATGGACTTTCGCAAACTTTCCAGGGTTACTTCGCGTACGTCCTGACCATCGATTAATACGCGCCCGGCACTGACGTCATAAAAACGCGGGATGAGATTGAGCACCGTGCTTTTACCGGCGCCAGAGGGGCCAACCAGCGCAACGGTTTCACCGTGCTTGACGGTAAAGCTCACGTCCTTGAGCGCGGAAAAGCCATCGTCGCCATAAGCAAAGGTGACGTGATCGAAGGTGATCTCCCCTTTGTAAAGGTTGAGCGGCCGGGCATCATCCGCATCCCTTATTTCGGGGGTCTGATCAAGCTCCTCGAAAATATTTTCCGCCGCCGAAAGCCCCTGGCTCAAGACTGTCGAAACGCTGCTCACCCGCTTGAGGGGGTCATAGGAAAGCATCAGGGCAGACAGGAACGACATGAAAGCGCCAATGGTAAGACCGCCATTGATGCCTTGCCAGCCGCCATAAAAAATAACTCCGGCAATCCCGATGCCGGTAATCGCCTCGGTAACCGGCGCCGCAGCCAGGCGTGCCTTAAAGGCCTTCATTTGAAAATGGCGCCGCCGTTCAATGGAACGGCTCGTGCGTTCAATCTCACGCTCTTCCTGACCATAGGCCTTAACGACTCGCGTGCCGTCGAGGTTTTCTGAAATCAGCGTGGTCAAAATGCCGGTCTCAGACATGGAGTTGCGGGTCGCTTTGCGGGTCTTCTTGCCTTGGCGGCGGTTGTTATAGATCACGAAAGGGATAATCGCGACAGCGATGAGTGCCAGTTTCCAGTCCTGCGAAAACATCACCCCCGTTAGGATCACGACAGTCGTGATATCTTTCGCCAGCACGGCAATGGTTTGGCTAGAGGCCTGCTGCACCAGCGCCACATTGTTAAGCGCCCGCGCCATAAATTCGCCGGTGTGTGTTTGATTAAGGCGTTTCAGGTCCGCATAAACCATCGTTCGCACAAGTTGCACCTGCATTTCGGCCACCACGCTCTGGCCAATGCGGGTCATCAAAACACCCTGAAAGTAGGAAGCAAAAGCCTGGGTGATCATGATAGCGATCACCGCGCCGGGGATTAAATAGAGAAGGTCCGGATCTTTGCCGACAAAAATCTGGTCAATGGCAGGTTTGAGGATCCAGGCCAGAGACCCGGTAGTACCCGCCGTGACCAGCATGAAGGAAATGGCGATGACCAGCGGGCGCATGTGTCCGGCCAGATAGTCCCGCATCACCCGACGTACCAGATAGCGGGTCGAGTGGCATTCACTGTCCATGGGGGCTTTCTTTGAGCCGTAGGAGGGGGCGCTTGAAACGCTCAAAGTCCTGTCCTTGTCTGGCGCGCCGGTCGCCAATTGCTAAATTCGGGCCGGGCAAATCAGCCCGAGCATCAGCCTAGCATGTCTCACGTCCGCCAACCAAGCCGACAAATCTGCTTTTTTGTTAACCTTTTCAACGCCTTGCGGGCGATGTGTTGCCGTTAGTGCTCCGGGTCCATCAGCCGGTGCAGATGGACGATAAAATAACGCATATGGGCATTATCAACCGAGGCCTGCGCCGCCGATTTCCACGCCTTATAGGCAGTTTCATAACTGGGGTAGATGCCGACAATATCAACCGCGCTCAGATCCTTAAATTCGGTTCCTTGCAGGTCGGTCAGCTCGCCGCCGAGGACAAGATGCAAAAGTTGCTTGGCCATTTGATCGTTTCAGATGTGGTTTTCAGGTTCAGGGATGCCGGAACCTACCCAAACTGGCCCCAAAATCAACCACTATCGCCCATAGGGAAGCCGCAGATGATGAGTGCGGTCCAGGAGAGCTTTGTGCAGAGCAGGGCCAGCGCAAAGCACGCTCAGGTGATGGGGGTCCTGTTGATTAAAAATGATTGGGTCGCCCTGATGCGTCGTCACCAAGGCGCCGGCTTCTTCTGCAATCAAACTGGCGGCGGCCAGATCCCATTCGTTCTTGGACGAAAGGGCAACCGTGGCGTCGAATTCCCCATTTGCCACAAGCGCGATCCGGTAGGCCATGGAGTTGCGGGCCTCCACGTGCATATTCGGCCAGGGGCGATCCCAGGCCGGGTGCCGAAACAGTCCCGGATCGCCCACCATCCGGCAACCTGCCAGCTCGTCCCTGTTGCTAACGCTGATTTTGATGCCGTTCAAGGTCGCGCCCCGCCCGGCTTCCGCAAAGAAATGCTCCTGTGAGGCAGGATTGAAGACACTTCCGAGAAGCGGGCGACCGTCCTCCATGAGCGCGATGCAGATCGTAAAATGGGGGCGGCCTTTCAGGAATGCGCGTGTACCGTCGATTGGGTCAACCACCCACACATGCGGCTTGTCGAAACGGGAGCGATCATCTTCAGTCTCTTCAGACAACCAGCCAAAATGCTTTGAAGCGCCGTGCAGCTGTTCTTTCAGGTAGGCATTGACGGCCAGGTCCGCTTCTGAGACCGGGCTTGTGCGACCTAGCAAACTTGTCTTCTGCCAAATTTCCTGATCGCGGTTGAAAAACTGCAGGGCAATTTCTCCGGCGCCTTTTGCGGCCTGGCGCATGACATCCGCGAGATGAACGCGTTCCTCACTCGTCAGTCTAGGAGCCGGCAATGGTCATGCCTTCCACCCGCAGGGTTGGGGCGTTGGTGCCATACCGAAACGTCAGGTCATCAGCGACACTCATGGTGGTGAACATATCCTTTAAGTTCCCGGCAATGGTAATTTCGCTCACGGGGTAGGTGATCTGGCCCTTTTCAATCCAAAAGCCATTGGCCCCGCGGCTGTAGTCACCGGTAATAAGGTTCGTGCCCTGACCAATAAGGCCGGTGACATAAAACCCGTCCGCTATGTCGCCGATAAGATCCTCGGGCGAAACCTTGCCGGGCGCCATATAGAGATTGGTAGAAGAGATGCCGGGTGGTCCGCCGGTGCCGTGCGACCCATGCCCGGTGGTGACTAATCCAAGTTGCCGCGCGGTAGGGGTGTTGAGAAGCCAGGTGGTCAATCGACCCTCTTCGACAATCTGCCACTTTCGTGTGGCGACCCCTTCGCCGTCAAAATAGCGCGAGCCCCGCCCGCGCTTGATATGCGGGTCGTCGATCACGCAAATGCCCGAGGAAAAAATCTCGTTACCCAATTCATGGCGCAAAAACGATGTGCCCCGGGCGATGGCGCTGCCGTGAATGGCCCCGGCAAGGGCGCCGAGCAATGTCATCGAGACACGGGGGGAGAAGATAACCGGCACCGACTGGCTGGCGACCTTGCGCGGACCCAGTTTGGCGACTGCGCGTTCGCCCGCCGATCGGCCGATTATTTCCGCGGCATCCCTGTCCTCAAGATGGCGCACTGAGTGGCTGTCACTGTCGCGTTCCATGGCAGTACCTTCCCCGGCGAGAACGGCGCAGGAGATCCCGTGCGAGGTTGACGCCGAGCAGCCCGAAAATCCATTACTCGCCACATAGGCCACTTCGGCGCGTCCCCAGCCCGCCCCGGCCCCCAGACTGTTGGCAACACCCTTAACATCTAGCGCGGCTTGTTCCGCCTTTAGGGCCTCTTCCACCAAGGTTTCTGCATCTGGTTCCGACCCGTCAGCTAGGTCCAGGTCCAGGATATTTGTCGCCAAAAGCGCTGGATCGGCGAGCCCACAATAGGGATCTTCCGGCGCCAGCCGAGCCATGGCGACAGCGCGCTCAACCAGTGTGTCCAGAGCCTGTGCGCTGAAATCGGTCGAGGAAACCGAGGCTTGCCGGGGACCGACAAGCACACGCAGCCCCAGATCCCGGGATTCAGAACGGTCAGAACTCTCCAGTTTGCCAAGTCGCACGGAGCTCGACAGAGACTGACTGTCGTAGATCA
Source organism: Alphaproteobacteria bacterium (assembly GCA_006226305.1). Taxonomy (GTDB): domain Bacteria; phylum Pseudomonadota; class Alphaproteobacteria; order M2410; family M2410; genus M2410. Next base: position 9,696 of record SBHG01000044.1, read on the forward strand.
AAACGTCCGCAGCCTCTGCTCCTTGGGACAACGCATCTTTGATAAGCTTCTCGGCCAGTGAGATTTTTTCAGATTGTAAAAGGGCGCCCGGCGCAGCGTTTGCCATTAGGGGGATGATCCTTGGGGTTTATGAGTTAAGATGAAAGCGAGGGGTGAATAGTGAATATAGGAAGGTTTGCGGCTTGGGAAACACCTATTGCGTAAAAAGGAGGTTCTGCCGCGCGGCCTTTTGGGCTGCCCTCTTGGGGCTCCCCGCCTGCGCAGGCGGCGAAATGCCGCTCGACGTTCAGATCAGCAAATATGGCCTGCCGCATCCGACGCCGGACCATTACGTCAATTGCTGGGGCAATGGCTGTATCCGTTCCGTGGCCTTAAGCCTAAACACCGAAGAATGGCAAGAAATCCGCGACATTTTCACACCCCCATCGCAAAATCCGGGAGAAGAGCGCGACCGCATGGGCCGCGCCATCGCCCGTCTTGAGCAGCTCACCGGCGCGCGCTCCGCCAGCGGCCAGGATGTCGGGGGGTCCTTTCGCGGTTATGGTCTGATGGGTCAGCAGGATTGTGTGGACGAGATGATCAACACCACCACCTATCTCACAATGATGCGCGATGATGGGCTTATTCGCTTTCACAATCTGGACAAGCGCCTCACCAATGGATGGTTTGAGGTCTCCGGCTGGCCTCACACCGCCGGGTCCATCAAGGATGTTGAGACCGGTGAGATCTATGTGGTGGATTCCTGGTGGCTCGATAATGGTAACAAGCCCTATATTTTGACCAAGGCGCAGTGGAAGACCGGAAACTGGGAGAAAACCCACAAATCTGAGGAAGAAGAGGTGCCAGAGCCGTAGCTGTCAGGAAATTTTACAAAAGAGGCAATCGGTTAACGTGTGTTGGTATTAAACTATTGAAAATACACAATAAAAATTATTGGCATGGGATGTGCTTATAAGTTGGCCGTAAGTGAATTAAACTGCACTCAGGAAAATCTGGAGAAACCTGTAATGAGTAAGTTTTTGAAAATTTTCGCAGTATTCGGCCTGATCATGGGCCTGGCTGCTCCGGCACATGCCGGTCTTGTTCTTGTCATTGACGAGGGCAATGACGGCATTAACGGTGACGATGTTATATGCAACGATTATGTAGGTGATGGGGTTGATCCCGCCGGTTGTGATTACAATGGGGCAGAGGGAGCAATTACTTACTTTGATACAGTGGGTGATTGGTCCATTGATTTAGCTTTTGTGGAGAGCGAAACCGACGGTTACACAGCAGAACTGCAAAGTGAGTTAAATATTGATTACGATGGCAGCGGTACTGGAACCTTGCTGGTTACGGTTTATGACAACAGTTTTTCTGCGCCAACGGATGAAGGCACTGCTTATACCCAGATTGATGGCTCGGAGATTGATGGCACGCTGAGTGCGTGCTCGTATATTGATGACGAAGAAATTGCATGCGATTCAGATCTCACGGACGCGGAGGAACTGACTGGCAGCATTAGCTATGACCCTGGCGATACATTTGAGCTTTCGCAAGAATTTTTGATCACGGCGAATGGCGGACAAGAATTGCAGATCGACGCGACAACAACCTTCTCCGTACCGGAGCCGGCAGTGCTTGGTCTCCTCGGTCTTGGTCTTGTAGGCGTGGGCGCTGCGCGCCGCCGCAAGAAGGTTGCCTAACGGCAATTCGACCAACAGATTTTCCTGAAAAAGGAAAGGGCGGCTCAATCGAGCCGCCCTTTTTGTTCTTGTCAGGCTTTCAGCTTGTCAACCGAGCCCCAATACAAGGCAATAAATGGCGGCCGCCACAATCATCAGCATCGTCAGCATAATGCCGCTAGTGCGGCCAAAGCCTGAACCGCCGCCAGCGGTCATGCCGTAACCATGCAAAGCCCGACCGGCTGTCAGCATGATCCCGAGCACATGCACCGCCATACCGGCCGCACCCATAAGCTCCAGGCAAAGCAGGAGAATGAGCGCCAGCGGCGTATATTCCACATTATTGGCATGAGCGCGGGTGGCGCGAAACAATCCCTCGTCATCCCCTGTGCCAAGGCTGACTTTCGCCCGCATACGGTTTCGCCCGACATTAAATGCAAGCGAAATGCTGACGAGAGCGTTCAGCCCGGCATAAATCGCGGTTGCTGGGACCAAGCCTAAAGTTTCCATGAAAATCTCCTCCTCCTTTGATTCGAGTGTCAAAAGAGTGGGGGCAAGGGACGGCATAGGCAAGTGCGCGCGCTCACAAAACCTTAGCGTGCGGTGCCTCCCACGGTGATCCCATCAAGCCTCAGGGTCGGCTGCCCGATGCCCACCGGCACACTCTGGCCAGCTTTACCGCAAACACCGATCCCCCGGTCCAGCTTCAAGTCATTGCCAATCATCGACACGCGAGTGAGACAATCCGGGCCATTGCCGATCAGGGTTGCGCCCTTGATCGGCGCGCCGATCTTGCCGTTTTCAATGAGGTAAGCCTCTGTACAACTGAACGTGAACTTGCCTGAGGTGATATCTACCTGACCGCCGCCAAAGTCTGGGCAGTAGATGCCGCGCTTGACGCTTTCCAGGATTTCTCGCGGATCCTTGTCGCCCGCGAGCATATAGGTATTGGTCATGCGGGGCAGGGGGGTGTCTGCGTAGGACTGACGACGCCCGTTACCGGTTGGGGTGGTCCCCATCAGCCGCGCGCTGAGCCGGTCATGCATGTAGCCCTTCAAGATGCCATCCTCGATCAGCACCGTGTGCTGGGTCGGTGTGCCCTCGTCATCGATTGAGAGCGACCCGCGCCGCTCGTCAAGGGTGCCGTCGTCTATCACGGTAACCCCCGGCGCCGCCACACGCTCACCGATGAGCCCGGAGAAGGCGGAGGATTTCTTGCGGTTAAAATCCCCCTCAAGCCCGTGGCCCACGGCCTCGTGCAACAAGACACCCGGCCAGCCCGGCCCCAGCACCACCGTCATTTCGCCAACCGGAGCGGGCACACTGTCCAGATTGGTAAGTGCCTGGCGCAGCGCTTCTTGAACCTCGCCCTGCCAATGAGCCGGATCAATGAGCCGCTCATAGCCAAAGCGCCCGCCGCTACCTGAGCGTCCGGTTTCCTGCCGACCGTCTTTTTCCGCGACGATGGAAACGCCGAGCCGGACCAGGGGTCGGATATCCCGGATCACCTGACCGCCGGCGCGCCGGATTTCAATCGCCTGCCATTCGCCGCTGAGATTGCAGGAAACCTGAGCAATATGCGGGTCAAGGCCGCGGGCATAGGCGTCAATTTCCTGCATCAACCGGACTTTGGTTTCAAAATCCACCTGATCCAAAGGATTGTCCGGTCCATAGAGTGCCTGATTGGTGCCTTGCGGCCCCTCCGGCAGCTCTTGAATGCCGGACTGCCCGGACTTGACCGCCGCGACCGATTGCGAGGCGCGCTTCAGGGCTGCCTTGGAAAATTCAGAAGAGTGGGCGTAGCCGGTGGCTTCGTCTTTAACGACCCTGAGGCCAAAGCCGTTCATCGTGTCAAAGGCGGCATTTTTCAGCCGTCCATCGTCAAAGCTGAAGCTCTCAGATTGGCAATATTCGAGATAAAGCTCCCCATCGTCGGCGCCGTGGAGCGCTTCGTCGACCTCAGATTGGGTCTCTGTGGCGTCAAGCTCGGAGCGATCATAGAAGAAATCATCTGGGGAATGGGTCACGGGGGGGCTCGCAAAGTCGCTGGAACAAAGGTGGATTTGATTCGATTCTGGGCAAATTTTGCCAGGAAATATTAGAAGCAGCTGCGATCCCCGGTGTAAAGGCTTGCCCGGGCTTGAGCGCATATTTGGCCGTGTGGGATCCGGCTGTGCGCCATTTCGTCGCAGCTGGAAAGGCAGATTTCAAATATACCCCGCCTTACCTGGCTCTAAGCCACCGAAAAGTAGGGGGAATTCGCCGCAGGAAGCTTGCACGCCAGCCGATTTTGTGGTTTTTCAGGCCGGAATTTGGACGTTTTGTCGCAGGCGTGCGACATGTCACAGTACTCGAGTCATAGGTGCAGGACGGGTGACGGTCCCTCGGGGCCTCCCAGTATGATTGTGATCCACCTGATCCCGTGCCCCCAATAAAGACAAGAAAAGGGATTTATTATGCGCGTGATGAACTGGGTTGGCCTGTGCGTTCTGGGGATCGCACTGACTGCCGCTTTCGGCGTGGACATGGCATTTGCCTCTGAGCCGACTTACGGACAACCGGTCGACAACCAGCTGTCGCTACAGCTCGCGGCGTCGCCGGTAATGAAGCAGACAAGCGACCTTTACCATGGCCTGCTTATAGCGATGACCGCTGTTTGTATCTTTGTCGGCGCCTTGATGGTTTACGTGATCGTCAAATTCAACGCCAAGGCAAACCCCACGCCGTCCAAGACATCGCACAATACCGCGATCGAAGTTGTATGGACGATCATTCCGATCATTATTTTGATTGTCATCTTCGTGCCATCCTACCGGCTTCTTGCCAAGCAGGAGACAATCCCGGAAGCGGACCTCACCATTAAGATCATTGGTCAACAATGGTACTGGGATTATGAATACCCGGATCACGGCGATTTTGCCTTCTCCTCTACAATGGTTGAAGAGGAAGATCTGGTTGAAGGTCAACCACGTCTTTTGGCGACCGATGAGCCCATATATGTACCGGTAAACGCCAATGTGCGCATTCTGGTTACCGCCGGCGACGTCATCCATGCATGGACCATCCCGTCCTTTGGCGTGAAGATGGATGCTGTGCCGGGTCGGGTTAACGAGGCCTGGTTCCGGGCAGAGCGCGAAGGCATCTTTTATGGTCAGTGCTCCGAGCTTTGTGGCGCTCGCCACGCTTTCATGCCGATCGAGGTACATGTGGTCAGCCAGGAAGAATTCGACACCTGGGTGGCATACATGCAGGACGAGTACGGCGCACTTGAAACAGACACCAACATTCGCCTGGCTTCGGCCGTAGCGCAGTAATCGCGCGATAGAAAAAGAATATCGACGAGGGAATAGATAAGATTATGTCTACTGCAACAATGAACGCCGAGGCTGAACACGCTCACCACCCAACGGGTTGGAGACGTTGGCTCCTGTCCACAAACCACAAGGACATCGGCACGCTCTACCTCATCTTCGCCATTGTCTCCGGTATCGTTGGCGGTTTGCTTTCGGTTCTGATGCGCATCGAACTGGCAGCGCCGGGGGTCACCTTCTTGGGGCAAGGCGAAGCGGCTTACAATTATTTCAACATGCTGATCACCATGCACGGCATCATCATGGTGTTCTTCATGGTTATGCCGGCACTTATTGGCGGCTTTGGTAACTGGTTTGTGCCCATCATGATCGGTGCGCCGGATATGGCCTTCCCGCGCATGAACAATATTTCCTTCTGGCTCTTGCCGGCTGCTTTGGGTCTGGGTGTTCTGTCCATGTTCGTCGACGGCGCGCCAGGTGCAACGGGTATCGGCGGGGGCTGGACACTGTATCCGCCACTCACCGGCGCCGGGCACCCCGGGCCCTCGGTGGATCTGGGGATCCTTGCCCTTCACCTTGCCGGGGCATCATCGATCCTGGGGGCCATCAACTTCATCACCACCATTTTCAATATGCGCACACCGGGCATGACCATGCACAAGATGCCGCTGTTTGTTTGGTCGGTGTTGATCACGGCTTTCTTGCTGCTCTTGGCTCTGCCGGTTCTGGCGGGCGCCATCACTATGCTATTGACCGACCGTAACTTCGGGACAGCTTTCTTTGACCCCTCAGTGGGCGGGGACCCGCTGCTTTATCAGCACCTGTTCTGGTTCTTCGGTCACCCGGAAGTGTATATTCTGATCCTGCCGGCCTTTGGCGCGATTTCGCAGATCGTTTCCACGTTCTCGAAAAAGCCGGTCTTTGGTTATCTCGGCATGGCATATGCCATGGTTGCCATCGGCTTTGTCGGCTTCATCGTTTGGGCCCACCACATGTATACGGTCGGCATGAGCTTTGAATTGAAGACTTACTTCATGGCGGCCACCATGGTCATTGCGGTGCCAACCGGGGTGAAAATTTTCTCCTGGATCGCAACCATGTGGGGCGGCTCAATTAGCTTCCGTGTTCCGATGATCTGGGCCTTCGGCTTTATCTTCCTGTTCACCGTTGGTGGTGTGACCGGTGTGATGCTGGCCAGTGCTGGTCTTGATCAGTCGATGCACGACACATATTTTGTCGTCGCGCACTTCCACTACACTATGTCTCTTGGAGCAACCTTCGGGATCTTCGCGGCCTTCTATTACTGGTTCCCGAAGATGACGGGTTACATGTACTCAGAAATGATTGGCCGAATTCACTTCGTCGTCACTTTCGTGGGCGTGAACCTGATCTTCTTCCCGCAGCACTTCCTGGGTCTGGCTGGCATGCCGCGCCGTTACGTGGACTATCCGGATGCCTTTGCCTTCTGGAATGCGGTGTCCTCTATCGGGTCTTACATCTCGGCTTTCGGCGTCATTATCTTCATCGTCATGATTGTTCAGGCTTTCATGAAGAAGGTACCGGCTGGCGACAATCCCTGGGGCGAAGGTGCCAATACGCTGGAGTGGACATTGACCTCTCCGCCGCCTTTCCACCAGTTCAACGAACCGCCGAAGAACTTTTAAGCAGGCGTTTTGTTGATCGAAAGGAAGGATGGGCAACCGCACATGGTTGATGCATCAGGTAATATGACAAAAATTGACAATGCCGATACCGCTTTTGGCGGTGTCGGTGTTGCCTCGGTGAGCGATTACTTTGCGCTCATGAAGCCGGGGGTCATGCGCCTTGTTGTCTTCACGGCCCTTGTTGGTCTGCTGGCCGCGCCAGGCAGTATCCATCCTTTGGTCGCTTTCGCGGCAATCCTGTCGATTGCTGTTGGCGCGGGAGCTTCGGCGGCATTGAACATGTGGTATGACGCCGACATTGACCTTCATATGGAGCGCACAAAAGGACGGCCGGTTCCCGCTGGCAAGGTGGCCCCTGAAGAGGCCCTGAACCTCGGCGTGACGCTGTCTTTGCTTTCTGTGCTGTCCATGATGCTGATGGTCAACCTCGTGGCGGCGGCATTGCTCGCCTTTACGATTTTCTTCTATGCGGTGATTTACACCATGTATTTGAAGCGTCGCACGCCTCAGAACATCGTCATTGGCGGTGTGGCGGGCGCTTTGCCGCCGGTTATTGGCTGGGCCTCGGTTACAGGAACAGTGTCGCTCGAGAGCCTGGCGCTCTTTGCGTTGATTTTTATGTGGACCCCGCCGCATTTTTGGGCCCTGTCGCTGGTGCGCTCGGATGAATACAAAAAAGTCGGTGTGCCAATGATGACCGTCACGGCTGGGAAGAAATCCACGCGCTTGCAGATGCTCATCTATACCATCCTGCTGGCGCCGATTTCGGTTCTTCCCTTTTTCCTTGGGGTCGGTTCTTTGGTTTATTTAGGTCTGGCCTCGATCATGAGCCTCACCTTTATAGGCTTCGCCGCCCGGGTCTGGTGGCTCGGTGATGGCCGCGAAGAGGGGCGCGCAGATGCTAATCGGGCGGCCCGCTCCATGTTCTTTTACTCAATTCTTTATCTCTTTCTCCTGTTCCTTGAACTGCTCATGGAGCATGGGGTGAGTACGTTGCGGGCGGTGCTTTAGATGTCTGACAACGAGCACAAAAAAATGGCCGAAGACGCACTGAAGAAAAAGAACCGGGTGGTGGGGCTCTCGCTGCTTGCCTTCGTGGTTCTCGTTTTCTTTGTCTCCATGGTTAAAATGAGTGGAGGCTGAAGCAGGTCAGATGAACAATCCGGACAAAACAAAAAGGGGTATTCGCTCAGCGGCGCTGATTTGCACGGTTGTCGTAGCTGCTATGGTGGGCGTCTCTTTTGCGGCTGTTCCGCTTTACAACATGTTTTGTCGCGTAACGGGCTTCGGTGGCACAACCCAGCGCGCTGTTTCGGCGCCAGATCATGTGGTTGATCGCACCATTACCGTTCGTTTTGATTCAACGGTTTCTCAAAGGATGCCGTGGCACTTCAAGCCTCTGCAACGTGAAGTTCAGGTCAAGCTTGGCGAGTCAAAACTGGTATTTTATCGCGCGGAAAACCTCTCCGATCATCCGATCACCGGCACCGCGAGCTTTAATGTCACGCCCGATCGGGCTGGCTCTTATTTTACAAAGATCCAGTGCTTCTGCTTTACCGAGCAGACCCTGCAGCCAGGGGAAGCCGTGGATATGCCTGTAACTTTTTATGTGGATCCTGAGGCCGTGGAAGATCGCTCCATGGACAGTGTTCACACGATTACCTTGTCCTACACGTTTTATCCGAAAAAATCCGAAGATCAGATTGCGCAGGGCAGCAAACAGAACTAATTTTTGGGCACGTCACGTGTCGCCTTTAAAGAAGAAAATGGGGAAAAGAAAATGGCCCATGATGAAGTAAAACACGATTATCATCTCGTTGATCCGAGCCCCTGGCCGCTGATCGGTTCGATCAGTGCCTTCGTGCTGGCAATTGGCGCCATCACCTGGATGCGCACCGATGATGGCGGGTTCCTGGGCATGTCCGGGTACTGGCTGTTCGTGATCGGTATGTTGGGTGTGCTTTACACCATGTTCGAATGGTGGCGCGATGTGATCAAAGAAGCCGAGCGCGGCGATTGCACCCCGGTCGTTCAAATCGGTCAGCGCTACGGCATGGTGCTCTTCATTGCCTCTGAGGTGATGTTCTTCGTGGCCTGGTTTTGGGCCTATTTCAATGTTTCGCTCTTTCCGGGAACGACTGAGGCCGCTGGCGGCATTCTGACCGGTCAGGTTGGTCGTGCCGACATGATTGGTGGCTCTTGGCCACCAGTAGGGGTTCAAACTTTCGATCCCTGGCACCTGCCTTTTATCAATACGGTAATCCTCTTGACCTCTGGCGCGACTGTTACCTGGGCGCACCACGCCCTGCAGCATGGTGACCGCCGTGGTACCAGAAACGGTCTCATCCTGACAATTCTCCTGGGTCTTACCTTTACCTGCATCCAGGCCTACGAATATTCGCATGCCGCTTTCCAATATGCCGGCAATGTTTACGGCGCCACCTTCTTTATGGCGACCGGGTTCCATGGTTTCCACGTGATTGTTGGAACAATCTTCCTGATTGTTTGCCTTTTCCGGGTCCTGGTGGGTCAAATGACGCCAAAGCAACATTTCGGCTTTGAAGCGGCGGCATGGTACTGGCACTTCGTTGATGTGGTCTGGTTGTTCCTGTTTGCTGTGATCTATGTCATCGGGCAAGGCCCGGGAGTTGCTCACTGATCGAGCAAGCTTTAAAAGAGTAATGAAAGCCGGGCCATGAGTGCCCGGCTTTATCATTTGGAGTAAGATGTGGCGGTGACCGAAGAAAAGAAATCTGTCCTGCAAACCCTATGGACCGGCCTCAAAATGAGATGTCCGCGCTGCGCCAAGGGTCGGCTTTTTGACGGGTTTCTCAAACTTAAGCCTGAGTGCGATCACTGCGGGTTGAGTTTTGACGCGGGTGACACGGCGGACGGCCCCGCCGTCGCGATTATGTTCATCGCGGGCACTCTTGTGGTCGGCGGTGCGCTTTTTGTCGAAATTGCCTATATGCCGCCCTTGTGGGTTCATGTGGTACTCTGGGTGCCGCTCACCCTTTTGCTCTGTGTAGGATTGCTGCGACCCTTAAAGGGGCTGACATTTGCCCTTCAGTATTTTTTTAAAGCCGGCACGATTGAAACGCGCGAGGATTGGCAGGAGCCTCAATGAAGATTTCGTTTCAACCCTTACCGATCCTGACAATTGTCAGTCTGATGACAATTGGCCTGATGATCTGGCTGGGCCAATGGCAAATGCAACGCCTGCATTGGAAGCTTGACCTTATCGCCGCTGCTACACAGGCCCAAAATGCTGAACCTCAAACACTGGGCGACCTCCTGGGACAAGGGGCTGCGCCCGAATATCGCCGCGTCTACATTGATGGGCGCTTTGACAATACCGGCGAGATATATCTTTTTACTTCGAAGGGCAGTCTGGGAGTTGGATATCAGGTAATCACGCCTTTTCAGCTCACCGATGGTCGTTGGCTCCTGGTCGATCGCGGCTTTGTGCCGGAAGCATTAAAGGAGCCAGCCAAGAGGATCGAAGGCCAGCTTGAAGGTCAGCAGCGCGTGGTGGGACTGGTCCGCCACACAGTCAAACCCGGGCTTTTTACGCCAAAACCAGATACCGCTACGCGCGTCTGGTACAGTCGTGATTTTGACGACATGGCGGGGTTTTTGGAGTTAACGCCGACCATTGGGCTATTTGTCGATGCCGACAATAGGCCCAACTCGGGCGGCTATCCCTTGGGCGGTCAGACGATTTTGACATTTACCAACAATCATTTTGGTTATGCTCTGACGTGGTTTGGTATGGCCCTGGTGCTGCTGGTCATCTATTTTGTGTTTCACCATCGAATGGGGCGTCTGAAAATTGGAAACTGAGACTGAAGGTCACATGAACGCATATCAGGAACTTGAAAAGCTTAATGAACGGGCATCGGCTCTAGGAAATGCTATGGGCATCCTGGGTTGGGACGAAGCCACGACCATGCGTGAAGGGTCCGCCGCCGGGCGAGCTCAAATGATGGGTCACCTTTCTGTCCTGGCGCACGAATTTGCCACTGACCCTCGGCGCGGCGACCTTATCGAGGAAGCCGAAGGCATGAATGAGCTTGGTGATTGGGAGCGTGCCAATGTGCGTGAAATGAAGCATCATTATCTACACGCCACCGCAGTCCCCGCAGATCTGATTGAAAAAATGGTCCATGCGCGCTCTGACGCGGGCATGACCTGGCGGAGCGCGCGCGGTGCCAATGATTTTGCTGCCCTGGCGCCAAAGCTGGAGAAACTCTTTGATCTAACGCGGGAATATGCCGCCGCCAAGGCCTCAGCGCTCGGCAAGCAGCCCTATGATGCCTTGCTCGACACCTATGACCCCGGCCGCACGACGCAGCAGGTAGACGCCATCTTCGGCGATCTTGAGGAGTTTCTTCCGCCACTGATTGATGAGGTGATCGCGCACCAGGCAGCGGGTCCGGAAATTATTGAACCGACGGGCCCTTTCCCGGCAGAAAACCAAAAAGCGCTTGGTGAAGCGATCATGAAGCTCATTGGCTTTCCCTTTGAGCGTGGGTTTCTGGATGTCAGCCATCACCCCTTTTCAGGCGGTGCCGACCGGGATGTGCGCATCACGACACGCTACGAGGAAAATGATTTCACCGCCTCCCTGATGGCCGTGGTGCACGAAACCGGTCACGCCCTTTACCAGGACGGGCTGCCGCTCAAATGGCGCCAACAGCCAGTGGGCGATCACAGAGGCATGACCCTGCACGAAAGCCAGTCCTTGCTTTTGGAAATGCAGGCAGCGCGAACAGATGAATTCATTCGCCACATTTCCCCCTTGGTAAAGGAAACACTAAAAGGGGAGGGACCAGCCTGGAACGCTGATAACCTCATTCGCCTCTATCGCCGGGTAAAACGTGGCCTGATCCGTGTCTATGCGGATGAGGTGACCTATCCGTTGCATGTCATTCTGCGGTATCGGCTTGAGAAGGCAATCTTGAACAAAGACATTCCGGTCAAAGATCTGCCCGGCGAATGGAACAAGATGATGGTCAATCTGGTAGGCATTGAACCACCCGATGACAAAGACGGCGTCATGCAAGACGTCCATTGGCCGGAAGGGATCTTTGGATATTTCCCGACCTATTCCCTGGGCGCGGTGACGGCGGCGCAGCTTTTCAAAGCTGCAACAGACAAGGATCCCTCGGTTGTTCCTTCCCTGGGAGAGGGTAATTTCAAACCGCTCTTTGCCTGGCTTGATGAGAATGTACGCGGCAGGGCCTGTCTGCTTACTCCCGATGAACTGATTGAACAGGCGACCGGCAAGCCCCTTGGCACGGATGATTTCAAGGCGCATCTGAAGCGGCGTTATTTGGGAACTTAAGGATTTATCGTGAAGTATCACTCAACACGCGGCGAAGCGCCCATTCTTGAATTTGAAGACGTGCTGCTGGCGGGCCTGGCCCGCGATGGCGGTCTTTATATGCCCGAAAGCTGGCCGGAGATTTCTGACGAGGACATGGCCGCTTTGGCTGGTGTGCCTTATGCCGAGTTGGCGGTGCGCATTATGTCGCCCTTTGTGGGCAAGGCTCTCAGCGAGGCTGAGCTTGGCGACATCGCCTCTCGCGCCTATGAGAGTTTTTCCCATGCGGCCGTGGCACCGGTCAGCCAGATCGGGTCAAACGAGTTTCTGCTCGAACTTTATCACGGCCCGACCCTTGCCTTCAAAGACCTCGCCATGCAGATGCTGGGCGGGCTCTTTGACCATGTACTTAAAAAGCGCGACCGTCATGTCACCATTGTCGGTGCAACCTCTGGGGACACGGGCGGCGCGGCCATTGAAGCTCTGCGCGGGCGCGGGTCGATTTCGGTTTTCATTCTTCATCCACATGGACGCGTGTCAGACGTCCAGCGCCGGATGATGACAACTGTGCCGGACAAAAACGTTCACAACATCGCGCTTGAGGGAAATTTTGATGATTGCCAGGCGATCGTCAAAGCGCTCTTTAACGACCACGCGTTTCGTGATCGCACATCGCTTGGTGGCGTCAATTCCATCAACTGGGCCCGGGTCATGGCGCAGATCGTCTATTATTTTGCCGCAGGGCTTGTCTTTGGAGCGCCACACCGCGCGGCAAGCTATGCGGTCCCGACGGGCAATTTCGGCGATATCCTTGCAGGCTTCGCCGCCAAGCAGATGGGTCTTCCGGTCGACCGGCTGATCATCGCAACCAATGTCAACGACATTCTCTCGCGAACCCTCGATACCGGCGAATACAAAGTGGAGGGTGTGGTGCCCACCTCCAGCCCTTCGATGGATATTCAGGTGTCGTCGAACTTTGAGCGTTTGATCTTTGAAGCTTGTGATCGTGACGCCGGCGAGGTCAGGGGCCTCATGTCGAGCTTGAGCCAGTCCGGCGCGTTCACTTTAAAAGAAAAGGTGCTTGCCAAAATTCGCCAAGACTTCGATGCCGCCCGTGCCGATGAGAGGGAAGTTGCGGAGACCCTGCAGTCCGTCTACGAGACCACAGGACGTTTAATCGACCCGCATACGGCGGTGGGACTTGCGGCTGGCCGCAAAGTCGCGCAAGGGTCAGCTCCGCTTGTCACCCTGTCGACCGCCCATGTCGCCAAATTCCCCGAAGCGGTGAAAGAAGCAACCGGCGTGACGCCGGGGTTGCCGCCCCATCTTGAGGGCCTGATGCACCGCGACGAGCGCATGAGTATTCTGCCCAATGATGTGGCCGCGGTGCGCAGTTACATTGAGGACCACCTCTGAATATGCCGGTCAGCGTTTCCAAACTCGCAAATGGATTGACGGTAGCCACAGACCCGATGCCGGGCTTGCAGACCGCCGCCCTGGGGGTTTGGGTGCAAGCGGGTGCCCGCTGTGAAGCGCCGCATCATCTCGGCGTATCGCATTTTCTGGAGCATATGGCCTTTAAGGGCACGACCACACGCTCGGCCCGCGAGGTCGTCGAATGCATTGAAAATGTCGGTGGCTATCTGAACGCCTACACAAGTCGTGAACAGACCGCCTATTACGCACGTGTTCTCAAAGACGACTTACCGCTGGCGGTGGATGTTCTCTCTGACATTCTTCAGAACGCGACCTTTGAAGAACAGGAGATTGCTCGCGAGCGATCCGTGATCACTCAGGAAATCGGTCAGTGTATCGACAGCCCCGAAGAATATATTTTCGATGTCTTGCAGGAATCCGCCTTTCCCGATCAGCCCATGGGGCGTCCCATCCTGGGCACGGTCGAGACCGTCGGAAATATGACACGCGCGCATTTAACAGACTATATCGCAGACCGCTATGGCCCCTCGACCATGTATCTGATGGGCGCTGGCGCGGTTGACCACGCGGCCCTGTGCGAGTGGGGTGAGGTCTCGTTCTCGAAATTGACAGAGCCCCGTCAGACGGCCGCGCCGCAGGCAGCTAAATGGCAAGGGCAGCCCTTCCTTGAAACACGCCCTTTGGAGCAAGCGCATCTTTGCGTCGGCCTGCCCGGCGCATCAGTGCATGACGCGGACTTCTTTACCGCGCAAATTTTCTCCGAAATTCTGGGTGGCTCCATGTCTTCGCGCCTTTTTCAGGAAGTGCGTGAGAAGCGGGGGCTCTGCTATTCAATCTATACCTATAATACCTCTTATGAAGATTGCGGGCTGTTTAGCATTTATGCCGGGACGGGCGGCGAAAGTCTGGTCGAGATTGTGCCGGTGATCGTCGGCGAAATCGAGAAGATGACCAATGAGATCGGACATGAGGAGCTGGCGCGGGCCTGCGCTCAGGGCAAGGCGGGTATTTTGATGGGGCTCGAAAATCCGCAATCGCGCTGCGAATGGATGGCCAAACACCTACCACGTTTTGGCCGCGTGCAATCCGCAGACGAGCTTGTCGCTCAGATCGAGGCGGTAACGATCGATGACCTTAAGGGTTTTGCAACGCGTCTTATGGAAACTGAAAGACCGGTGCTTACCGCCATTGGTCCCATTGAAACACTTGAATCCTATAGCCAATTCGCGGCAAGATTTGGCTCAGCCCGGTAAGGCGGCGTATTTGGCCAGGACAGCAGGACAGACATGTCAAAGTTGAGACCCTTCACATCTCACGAGTCGGAGACACGTATAGACGGCGAGGGCGTCTATCTGCGCCATCCTGCCATGTCGGACTATGTCAGTTGGGCGGCTCTGCGACATGAAAGTCATGACTTTCTGCAGCCTTGGGAGCCAACCTGGCCAGTAGACGATCTAACCCGGCCCTCTTATCGTCGGCGACTGCGTCGCTACGCCAAAGACATCAAGGAGGATTTGGGATACCCCTTTTTCATTTTCCGTGCTCGCGATGATGCATTACTTGGCGGCTGCAATATTTCAAATGTGCGCCGTGGCATTTCGCAGGCTTGTTCCATGGGATACTGGATGGGCAAACCTTATGCCGGGACCGGTTTGATGACAGCCTCGGTTCGCGCCTTGTTGCCCTATATCTTTAAAGACCTGAGACTGCATCGCATTGAAGCCGCTTGTCTGCCAAGCAACGAGCCGTCCAAACGACTTCTGACCCGCGTTGGCTTTAGTCAAGAGGGCCAAGCACGACGTTATCTAAAAATAGATGGCGAATGGCGTGATCATGTGCTGTTTGCAATTTTGTCAGATGATGTGACCAAGACGGAGGGCAGCCTGTCGTGAGGCGTTTTCTTTTCGCAGCACTCACGTGGCTTTTCGTTCTGACCGGGCTTGAGGGTCTTGCGCATGCTGCCGCCCGCGAGGTCAACCTTTCGGGCCCCCAGACCGCGATTGATCTGACCTTTGTTCTCACCCAGCATCAGATCATCGACAATGAGACAGAGGTCTCGGCGGTACTAAACAGCTATCCCGAAGGAACCGCCTATTACGTCGATCTCTACAACGACACGGACACAGAAACCAATCGACTGCTTGTTTTCAGCTTTCCCTTGTTAATGAAATCGAGCCTGCTGGGGCCTTCGCTACAGCGCCCTCATGTTGCCGATATTCTGGTGCTCTCCGGCCAGGCCGCCGTTGAGGTTTTGCCCACGGGAATGGGCGATGTTTATGGCGCCGCATCCGTGCGCATCCCGGCTGGTGAACAGGTGCGCATCGGCTTTTCCCACGAAGGGTCCATCGACGGCACCGGTGTGTATCTCTGGCAGCCTGCTTCCTTTAGTGAATTTTCATCCTACCGCATCTGGTCGAACGGGATCTTCTTAGGCATTGCCTCTTTGCTGGTCGCCTTTGGTCTTGGGGTCGCGCTTGTCAGCTGGGCATCGCGCGAAGGGTATCAGCTCGCCTTGCTGATCACCGCCTGGGTGCTTGAATATGTTACGCTGGGGGCCTCGGTGGACGGATTTTGGCGTGCGATAACGCTTAGCCTATTTGCCTTGGCCGCCCTATCTTACGTTCTCGCACATGTGGAACAGCCCAAGGGAATTCTTGCAAATTCCCGTCTTTTGGCGGCGGTGCGCATTTTGTTGCTGGTTCCCTTCGGGATGGCCCTGTTCCAGATGCAAAGCGCCATGAGTCTTATCCGTCTTGAGGTGACAGGGCTCGGGGCGCTTCTCGGATTGTTGGTTTTCTTGCCGTCCTCGCCTTTTGGGATTTTGCGTGGCTCAGTGCGTTTTGGGCTTCAGATCCTTTTCGTGACAGGCGCCCTGATGACGGTTTTGCCGCTGTTTGATTGGCGTTCGGGCGCTCTGGTCATTGAGCCGCTGCTGCATGGGCTTTTCCTGGTTTCGCTTTGTTTGCTCGTTTTCCCGTCGATTTTAGGTCTACGTCGTCTTGAGCCGTCCAGTTTCGCGCCGCCCGTCGGCACCGCAGCTGACCCGAGAGCCCCGGCGCCTGCAGCGCCCATCCCCGCGGCCGTGACTGATCCGCTCCTGCGAACCGAAGACCGATATGCCCTGGGCATTGCCGCCTCCCACCAGGGCCTCTGGGACTGGCATATCGACGGCGACCGGCTTTATCTGTCGCCCTCTATAGATGGCATGCTGGGGCTTGCATCCGGTGGAATGGAGCGCTCTGAGCTGGGGTGGGCCAAGCGTGTCCACCCGGAAGATCTAGATCGTTATCGCAATGCGCTGCGCTCCTACATTGAGCGCGGCAATGTTAGCTTCAGTCTCGAGTTTCGTATGCGCCATGAGGATGGATCGTTCCCTTGGATGCAGCTGCGGGCAACCTGCATGCCGGGCCCCGATGGTCTTGCTGAACGTGTGGTGGGTGTGGTGTCCGACATCACGCCAACCCGCATGCTGCAGGAACGCTTGGCGCACAATGCCTCCCGCGACACACTGACCGAGTTACCCAACCGCCACATCCTGCTCGAAGAAACCAAACAGGCCATCGAAGCATCGGATGGTCGCCACGTGCCTGCGCTCCTTATTATCGATCTTGATCGCTTCAAAACCATCAACGATGGCCTGGGCCATGCCATGGGGGATTTGCTTTTGCAAATTCTTGCACGTCGCATCTCAGCCGCTGTCGGCGAGGGGGATTTTGTCGCCCGCATTGGGGGGGATGAATTTGGGTTACTGCTGGCCCACGGCACCGCGGATGCGCCGGGCCGAAGCGGCGGTACTGTTGCCGGTCCTCGTGCTGAGGAGCTGGCGGACCAACTGATTGATCTGCTGGCCCAGCCGGTGGATTTGGATGAGGCGGAAATTTTCCCCAATGCCAGCATAGGCGTTGCATATGTGCATGAGGCCCATGAGCGACCCGAGCAATTGTTGCGCGAAGCCGAGCTTGCTATGTTCCGCGCCAAGCGGGCAGGAGGTGGCCGCTATGTGGTTTATCAGGAGCATATGGGTCGCTCGGGCAGCAAGGCCTTGTCTCTTGAAACCGATCTGCGCCGGGCTCTGTCTCGCAAACAGATCGAAATTCATTACCAGCCGATCATGAATTTGAAAGACGGCGCGATCGCTGGTTTCGAAGCGCTCATGCGTTGGCGCCATCCGATCAAGGGCCTACTCGTCCCCGATGAGTTTGTCGCCATTGCCGAAGAGACCGATATGATTGTGCCGCTCGGCCGTTTCGCGCTCTCTATGGCCAGTCTTCAACTGGCCGAGTGGCAAAAGCAATATCTCGGAGCGTCAGACCTTTTTGTTTCGGTAAATGTCTCGGCGCGCCAGCTCATGCGGGCGGATTTTTGTGAGGATGTCGCCGACGTCATGCGCAACGCCGAGCTGGCCGAGGGCACTTTAAAGCTCGAGGTTACCGAAAGTCTGATCATGCAGGACCCGGACCTGGCGGAAGAGCAGCTGGTTCGTTCGCGCGACCTGGGTGCGGGCGTGTCCCTCGACGATTTCGGGACCGGCTTCGCATCGCTTGCCAATCTGCAGCGCTTTCCTTTTGATACCATCAAGATCGACCGATCCTTTGTCACCACCATGGAAAGCCGTCCGGACTCGCCAGTTATCGTCAACTCCATCGTATCCCTTGCCAAGGACCTTTCGTTGATTGTCATTGCTGAGGGTCTGGAAACCGAAGACAATGCGCTTTATTTGCGCCAGCTGGGCTGTGAATTCGGTCAAGGATATGTCTTTGGCGCCCCCATGACGGCGACCGAGGCCGAAACTTTCTTAGAGCATCATTTAAAAAAGCGATAAGGCTCAGGCATGACCCGCATCTGAAGACAGTTGCGACACATCAATGCCTATAAGGCCAATCGCCCTTTGCCATTTGCTTTCGTAGTCTTCGTCAAAGACCAGCGCATCATCTGCTGGCGCATGCAGCCAGCCATTCGCCTGGATTTCCTCTTCCAGCTGCCCAGGCCCCCACCCGGAATATCCAATGGCAAGGAGCGAGCGACGCGGACCTTCGCCTGAGGCGATCGCGGTTAGAATATCCAGGGTCGCCGTCAGGCCTATGGTGTCAGAGGTTTTGAGTGTTGCATCCTCACGGCAATAGTCCGTCGAATGCAGAACAAACCCACGCTCTGTTTCGACAGGCCCACCAATCAAGACCTGCTTTTCCCTTGGAATATGGAGGGAGGGGATTTCCAGTTGTTCCAAAAGATCCCTTAAGGAAACAGTTCCCGTTGGACGATTGACGACCAAGCCTACCGCGCCGTGCTCTGAATGAGCACAAATGTAAATGACGGTTTGTTCAAAATTTGGGTCAAACATCGAAGGCATGGCAATCAAAAACTGCCCGGCCAGTGAGGCGTGGCCGTTTTCGCCTTCGCGCGTGGCAGCTTTAAAGTCTTCGTAGCTCAATCCTTTGGGCATGGCTCACAAATATTTTTTCCGAGTCTGCAATAAGGTTACCTCAAAACACGGGGTGAAGGAAAGTCAGGCGACACGCACCCCTAAAACCTTAGGAAACCTAAGGTCATAAATATTATCTTTGGGCAAAACTGTGAGCAATTAGCGTTCTCTTCAGGGACGGGAAGGTGTAGAAACGACGGGTAACACCCCTGGGAGAAATAATATGACGATCAAGATTGGTGACACCCTGCCGGATATAGAGTTGCGCTTTATGGGCGACAAAGGCCCGGAAAAGAAAACCGTAAGGGACCTTTTCGGAGGTAAGCGCGTGGCGCTCTTCGCGGTTCCTGGCGCCTTCACCGCGACCTGTTCCAACAAGCATGCGCCTTCTTACATCGCTCATGCCGATGCGCTAAAGGCCAAGGGCATTGACGCCATCTTTTGCACATCGACGACGGACATATTTGTCCTCGAAGCCTGGGCCAGTTCCATGGGTGCGGGTGACAAGATCACCATGATCGCCGATGGCAATTTCGAGTTTGCCCGTGGGGTCGGCCTGACTTTTGATGGATCTGCTTTCGGAATGGGCGAGCGCTCGCAGCGCTACTCCATGGTGGTCAGCGACGGGGTTGTCGAACAGCTCTTCACCGAAAATCCTGGCACCTATGAAAAGTCCAGTGCCGAACATATGCTTGAAAATCTCTAATTGAAGGCGTGATCAGCTTTTGCTTCTGATTTCGTCAATGGCGCGCCGGGCCAGTTCGTCGGCGCGCTCATTTTCCGGGTGGCCCGTGTGGCCGCGCACCCATTCCCACGTCACATCGTGACGCGCGGCGGCCTCTTCCAGCCGCTGCCAGAGCTCTATGTTTTTGACCGGTTTTTTACCAGCGGTTTTCCAGCCATTGCGTTTCCAGCTGGCTAACCAGCTTTGAATGCCATCCATGACATATTTTGAATCCGTCACCAAATGCACTTTGCAAGCGCGTTTCAGGTTCTCCAGGCCCATGATCGCGGCCATAAGCTCCATGCGGTTGTTGGTAGTTTCCGCCTCACCGCCATAAAGCTCTTTTTCTTGTCCCCTATAGCGCAGCACAACGCCCCAGCCGCCAGGACCAGGGTTTCCCGAACAGGCGCCATCTGTAAACATCTCAACCACGCTCATGGTAAAAGCCCCAGGAGCTGATTGCCGTTCTGCCGGTGAAACTCAAGACGCGCGAGAAATTCTTTGGGGTCCTTGGGATCAACAAGGGCGCCGTCCGGATGGAAAATCCAATCATGAAGCCGTGTCAAAAGAAACCGCATCGCCGAGCCTCGGCTGAGGAGGGGAAGCGCTTTGCGTTCCTCCCGCGTGAGTTGGCGCACACTGTCATAGCCGCACAGCAAGGCCCGAGCCTTATCCGGTTCAAACTGCTGGGTGTCATCAAAGCACCAGGCATTCAGGGTGACCGACAGGTCATAGGCAAAGCTGTCATTGCAGGCAAAATAGAAATCGATGATGCCCGACAGGCGGTCATCAAGGAAAAACACATTGTCCGGAAAAAGATCCGCATGAATGACCCCTTGCGGCAACCCTTCCGGCCAATCTTCTTCGAGGGCGGTCAGCTCCTCGGCGATGAGCGCCCGCATGCCGGGTACCACCGCATTGGCCTCAGGCGCGCATTTGTTATAGAGCGGGCGCCAATCCTGAATGCCCAGGCTGTTCGCGCGCGTCAGCTCAAAGTCCGCGCTCGCCAAATGAAAATTGGCAAGTGCCGCGCCCGCCGCCTCGCATTGCGCCGCATTGGGCACCTTAACCGATACGCCGTCCAAAAAAGTGATGAGCGCGGCAGGGCGTCCATTGAGGGTGCGGTAGAACCGCCCGTCCTGCGCGGCCACGGGCAGCGGGCAGCTGACGCCGCGCGTCGCCATGTGGTTCATAAGGCCGAGGAAAAAAGGCAGATCCTCCTCATGCACGCGCTTTTCATAAAGGGTCAGGATGAATGAGGCCTTGCTAGTGCGCAAAAGAAAGTTGGAGTTTTCGACCCCCTCTGCGATGCCTTTAAAGGACAAAACATTGCCGACATCATAGCTCGAAAGAAACCCGTTGAGTTCCTGATCCGAAACTTGAGTATAAACCGCCATGTCTGACCTCTACTCTACAAGCGCGCGCGGCATTTTAAACTGCACGTTTTCTTGTCCAATAGATGTTTCCCTGACGGTCACATCAAACCGCTCCTTAAAGGCCACGATGACTTCTTCGACCAAAACTTCCGGCGCGGACGCGCCTGCCGTGATGCCGACTGTCTTTGGGCTGCCGAGGGCCGACCAGTCAATGTCCGAGGCGCGCTGGACGAGGAAGGAATTGTCGCAGCCCATGCGGCGGGCCACTTCAACAAGGCGCATCGAATTGGAAGAATTCGGCGCACCGATTACAATCACCGTATCGCATGTGTCAGCGATCTCTTTGACCGCCTCTTGCCGGTTGGTTGTGGCGTAGCAGATGTCTTCTTTGTGGGGCCCCTGAATGTCGGGGAAGCGGTCCTTGAGCCGCGCGACAATGGCCGCGGTGTCATCCAGCGACAGGGTGGTCTGGGTAATATAGGCGAGCCGGGCGGGATCTTTTGGCATGAAGTCAGCAACATCCGCCTCTGTCTCAATGAGGCTGACCGTGCCTTCGGGGAGTTGACCCATGGTGCCGATCACCTCCGGGTGGCCCGCGTGCCCGATCAAGATAATTTCCAACCCTTTTGCATAATGGCGCTCGGCCTCCACATGCACTTTGGAAACCAGGGGGCAGGTGGCATCAAGGTAAAACAGCGCCCGCCGTTCGGCCTCCGCGGGCACCGATTTCGCCACCCCGTGAGCGGAGAAAATGACAGGCCGGTCTTCGGCCACGGCGTCCAGCTCGTCCACGAAAATGGCGCCCATACCCTCCAGCCGCTCCACCACATAGCGGTTATGAACGATCTCGTGACGGACATAAACCGGCGCGCCGAACTTGGCGAGAGCCTGCTCGACGATCTGAATGGCTCGGTCCACCCCGGCGCAAAACCCGCGCGGGGAGGCCAGAACAAGGGTCAGAGGGGCTTTTTCGGCGGCGGTGGCCATGGAACTCCTTAAACTTGCAGTTTGCGGGGCTTGTAGCAGGGCCCCGGCTTGGGTACATTCCGGCCCGACTGGCATTAAGCCCTTGAATTTGGGCCCTAATAGAGGTTTTGCGGCTTTTAAAGTCAAGCCGCTCAGGGGTCCTCATGAGAATTGAGATTGTAAAATAATGACAACCATTACCGGCTTCCTCACAGATCTGGCAGGCGCGGCCTTTGTGGCCGAAGGGCTGCCCGAAGAACTTGGCCAGGTACAGGTCTCCGACCGGCCCGATCTGGCCCAGTTTCAATGCAACGGGGCGCTGGCCGCCGCCAAGATTGCCAAGGCACCGCCGCGCCAGATTGCCGAAAAAATCGCTGAGCGACTGAAAGAGGACCCGCGTCTGGCGGAGGTCACACTCGCGGGGCCTGGTTTCATCAATATCAATGTTTCAGATACTTATCTGGAAGAGCTGGTGGCAGGTATTGCCAGCGACGATCGTTTCGGCGTTGCCCCGGCAGCGGAAAAGCTCACCTATATCCTCGACTTTGGCGGCCCCAATGTGGCCAAGCCGATGCATGTGGGTCACCTGCGTTCGTCCATTATCGGTGACAGCCTGCAGCGGCTCATTGGCTTTGTCGGTCATAAAACAGTCTCGGATGTCCATCTGGGCGATTGGGGCCTGCAAATGGGCCAGCTCATCACCGAGATCAAGCGCCGCCAGCCGGACCTTCCCTACTTTGATGTGAGCTTTGAGGGGGACTACCCCTCTGAGCCGCCGGTGAGCCTGGAGGAATTGGAGGAAATTTATCCGACCGCCTCGGCTGCCTGTAAGGCGGACCCTGCCCGCGCCGATGAGGCCCGTCAGGCGACGGCGGAACTTCAAACCGGTCGGCGCGGCTATCTGGCCCTCTGGAAACATTTCATCGGCGTTTCTTTGCCAGCGGTGCAGCGTGAGATCGGCTCCCTTGGCGTGCATTTCGATCTTTGGAAGGGCGAGTCCGACGTCAACGACCTCATCCCCGACATGGTCGCCAAGATGAAGACTGCCAAAGTGGCAGAGGAAAGCGAGGGCGCCTGGGTCATCCGCGTCAAAAGAAATGACGACAAATCGGAAATGCCGCCGCTCATCCTGTTGAAGTCGGATGGCTCTTACACCTATGGCACCACGGATCTGGCAACCATTGTCGACCGGGTTGACGCCCATGATCCCGACGTGATTCTTTATCTCACCGACCAGCGCCAAGGGATTCATTTCGAACAGGTTTTTCGCTCTGCCCACAAGGCGGGCATTGCGGGCAAGGCCAGCTTTGAGCACATTGGCTTTGGCACCATCAACGGCACCGACGGCAAGCCCTTCAAGACCCGCGAAGGCGGTGTGATGAAGCTCCACGACCTGATCGCCATGGCGCATGAGAAGGCACTGGAGCGCTTGCAAGAGGCAGGCATCGGCGCTGACTTCTCAGAAGACGAGCTGACAAAAGTCGCGGGTCAGGTGGCCATCTCGGCGATCAAGTTTGCGGACCTGTCGAACTTCCGCCGCTCGGACTATATCTTCGACCTCGACCGTTTCATGACCTTTGAGGGCAAGACCGGCCCTTATCTGCAGTACGCCGCCGTCCGGATCAAATCGATCCTGCGCCGGGCGGGCACGGATGCAGAAGCGGCGGCTTCTGCGCCGATCCTGATCCGTTCAGAGGCCGAGCGTCACTTGGTGCTGGAGCTCGAAGGGCTCACAGCGGCGGTGACGGCCGCCTTCGAGCGCCGGGCGCCAAACGCCTTGGCCGACTATGTCTATGGGCTCGCCCAAAGTTACTCGCGCTTCTACACCGAACATCACATCCTGTCCGAAGAAGATGCGGCCCTCAAAGGCTCGCGTCTGCGGCTCTGCCAGGTGACCCTGGGCGTCATCACGCTTTGCCTCGGCCTCCTTGGCATCGACGTCCCGGATCGGATGTAAAAACTTACAGAATTCCGCTCCATTCCTTGTTGGCAAGCCGTTTCTGGCGATTGACTCTTGGGTCCATTTGGGCTCATGTAGCCTATTCCTCGAATCCCGCCGGGAGGCGAGATCGGGGAACCAGAAACCTCACGCGGGAGAGATCTGATTTGGCGCCCAGAAAGCGGGCCAAATTCAGACGCCGAAGGAGCAACGGCCCGGAAACTCTCAGGCAAAAGGACCGCGAAACGAGGTAAAAGCTGGAAAGTAGGCGTCTCTACAACGAGAGGCCTCACCGAAGGGGGTAAGCGGCGGCCGCAAACGCGTCCGATCCCGTGAAATCTCTCAGGTCCTTGGGACAGCGGGTTTAGCGCCGTTTTTCGGCGGCAATGATGACTCGCAAATGTCTGGATGGACCTGAAAATGAACGAAGATCAAAATACGGAAGAAGTGGTGGAAGACGTGGCTGAAGAGGCCGCGCCGGAACAGGTGTCTGAAGGCAGTGAAACCGCTGAAGCCAAAGAAGAAGCCACAAAGAGCTCCGCCGAGGCGGCTTCAGGAGAAAAGCCAGCCGAAGAAGCTCAAACGCTGAAAGCCACCCCCCTCTGGGCCTTGCACAAAGAGCGCCGGGGAAAGATGGTCCCCTTCGCTGGATATGAAATGCCGGTGCAATATCGCCGCGGCATCATGGAAGAGCACAAACAAACCCGTGAACGCGCAGGTCTCTTTGACGTCTCCCATATGGGGCAGGCCTTCCTGGTGCTGGACGGCGAGGGTGGTCACGATGACATCGCCGCTCTCATCGAAACTCTGGTGCCCGGCGAGATCAAAGGCCTGAAACCGGGCGGCATCCGCTACACACTACTCCTCAACGAAGAGGGCGGCATCATGGACGATCTCATGGTGACCCGTCCGGAGGGCGAGGAAAATGAAGGCATGCTGTTCCTCGTGGTCAATGCGGCCACCAAAGAGGGTGATTTTGCCTATATTTCCGAAAAACTGAACGGCAAGGCGCGATTGATCCTGGCCGGTGACCGCGCGCTGATGGCGCTGCAAGGCCCTCGCGCCGCCAAGGTCTTGAAACGCCTGGCGCCATTTGTGGAGACCATGGGCTTCATGACCGCCAAGGCCGCGCGTATTGATGGGGTCGAAGTGATCGTCAGTCGGTGCGGTTATACCGGCGAGGACGGTTTTGAAATCTCCGTGCCCGCTGAAATGGCGGAGGCCTTTGCGCGTAAACTCCTCGGCCACCGCGAGGTGCAGCTGATCGGTCTCGGCGCGCGGGACTCCTTGCGCCTTGAAGCGGGGCTTTGTCTTTATGGTCATGACATCGACGAGGAAACGACGCCCATTGAAGCAGGCCTGACATGGGCAATCGGCAAGCGCCGCAAAATGGAAAAAGACTTTCCTGGCGCTGAAAAAATCATGAGCCAACTCATGGACGGCGCGCCGCGCCGCCGCGTCGGCATTAAGCCCAAGGGGCGAGCGCCCGCGCGCGAGGGTACAGAGATTGTCAATAACGACGGAGATGTCATCGGTAAAATCACCTCGGGCGGCTTTGGGCCGACCATCAAAAGCCCCATCGCTATGGGCTATGTGGATGCCTCCTTGCCGGAAAACGAAACCGAAATTGGTCTCCTAATCCGCGGAAAGGTTCATGAAGCCGAGATTGTCCCGCTACCCTTTGTCGAGCAGCGCTACTACCGTGCCGACAAAGTCGAAGAGGAAGATAAAGACAAAAATGGGCGCAAGCGCAGAAAGCGTACCAAGAAGGACGACAAAAAACCTGCGAAGGAAAAGAAGTCGGCCAAGAAGAAAAAAGCAGACGTAGAAGAGCCAGAAACCGAGAAGGTCTCAGACGAGACAGCCGAGAAGACCAAGGCCGAAGTCGTCGAAATTGAAATTAAGGAAGCCTCGGAAGCACCAGCAATCGAGGAAACCGTCGCTGAAGCAGAGGAAGAAACCGATGAGCGATCTTAAGTATACCGAACAGCACGAATGGGTGCGCGTAAACGACGGCGTGGCGGAAATCGGCATCTCCGATTATGCCGCCGAACAATTGGGCGATGTGGTCTATGTGGAACTTCCAGATGTGGGACGAACAGTAGAGCAGTCCGGCGAAATTGCCGTGGTTGAATCCGTCAAAGCCGCCAGTGAAATCTATGCGCCGGTCTCCGGCGAAGTCGTGGAAGTCAATGGGGCGCTCGACGACGATCCGGCAACTGTGAATGCTGAGCCGACCGGCAAGGGTTGGATGGTGAGGCTGAAGCTTTCCAACGAGGATGAGCTTGCTACCCTCATGGATGCCGATGCTTATAAGACCTATCTGGAAGGCCTAGAATAAGATGCGCTATCTGCCTCATACGCCGCAGGATCGGGCCGAGATGCTGGCGCGCATCGGCGCGGCCAATATCAATGAGTTATTTAAGGACGTGCCGGCAGACGCGCTTTTAAATGAGCGTCTCGATCTGCCGATGGCAGCTTCTGAAATGGCTGTCGAACGCCAGCTGTCCGCCATGGCGGCCATGAACACAGCCGCTGGCACGGTGCCCTTCTTTATTGGCTGCGGCGCTTATCGCCATCATGTCCCGGCCACGGTTGATCACCTCATTCAGCGATCTGAGTTTCTGACAGCCTATACGCCCTATCAGCCTGAGATATCTCAAGGAACCTTGCAGGTCCTTTTCGAGTTCCAGACGCAAGTAGCGGCGCTGACTGGCATGGATGTCGCCAATGCCTCCATGTATGACGGTTCAACGGCTGCCGCCGAAGCGGTCATGATGGCGGCCCGAGTCACACGGCGTCAACGCACCGTTTTGTCGGGCAACCTGCATCCGCATTACCGCGATGTGATCCTGACCAACGGGACCTACACCGGCGAGGCCTTTGTAAAAAACAGCCCGCAAGTGACCGACGACGAAGATTTGGCGGCCCAGGTTGACGATCAAACCGCCGCCGTGGTTGTGCAAAACCCAGATGTCTTTGGCAATCTGCGCGACCTTACGCCTCTGGCCGAGGCCGTGCATGCCAAGGGTGCTCTGCTGATTGTTGTTGTGACGGAAACGGTCTCCCTCGGCATGGTGAAATCACCGGGCGCCATGGGCGCCGATATTGTCGTGGCGGAAGGTCAATCCATCGGCAATGGTCTCAACTTTGGCGGGCCCTATGTGGGGCTTTTTGCTACTCGGCAAAAATACGTGCGCCAAATGCCGGGTCGGCTCTGCGGCGAAACAACAGATGCCGACGGCAAGCGCGGCTATGTGCTCACCCTGTCAACGCGCGAGCAACATATTCGCCGGGAAAAAGCAACGAGTAACATTTGCACCAACTCCGGTCTTTGTGCGCTTGCTTTCTCAATTCACATGACGCTGCTGGGTGAGAAAGGCCTGCGCCATTTGGCAGCGCTCAATCACGCGGGAGCTGTCGCCCTGGCCGAATCCTTGAGCGAAGTGCCTGGCGTTGAATTGATGACGGAGCGTTTCTTTAATGAATTTACCCTGCGCCTCCCGAAAGAGGCGCAGGAAGTGGTGGAAGCGCTTACTGAAAAGGGCATCCTGGGCGGGGTTCGAATGTCCCGGTTGTTCCCCGGGGACGATACTATGGACACTCTGGTGACCATTGCCGTCACCGAAACCAACACACCCGAAGATTTCGCCGCCTATCGCAAGGCGCTCGAGGAGGTGCTGTCATGAACCGCCAAGGTCGTCCCACACAGCCGGTCGCAAGTTCGGCGCCGGAAGGGCTTACCACATTTTCAGGCAACAAGGGCCTGCAGCTCGAAGAAGCCTTGATCTTTGAAATCGGCACGACGCAAACCACCGGCGTAGATCTTGCAGATCTGCCGGCCAATGCGAAATCACGGATCGGCGATCTGGCGAGAACCGACGAGATCGGATTGCCGGGGCTCACCGAGCCGGAAACCATGCGCCACTATGTGCGGCTCAGCCAGAAGAACTATGCCATTGATAGCGGCATCTATCCGCTCGGCTCCTGCACCATGAAGCACAATCCGCGCCTCAATGAAAAGATGGCGCGCCTGCCAGGGTTTTCTGACATTCACCCCATGCAGCCACAGTCAACGGTGCAAGGGGCGCTCGAACTTATCGACACCCTGGCTCATTGGCTGAAGGTCATCACCGGCATGCCGGCGGTTGCCATGTCGCCAAAGGCAGGCGCTCATGGCGAGCTCTGCGGGCTCATGGCCATTCGGGCCTGCCTCGAAGCCCGGGGCGATGCACGCGTGCGTGTCCTGGTTCCCGAGTCCGCCCACGGCACCAACCCGGCAACAGCGGCAGCTTGCGGCTATAAAGTCGACACAATTCCGGCAACCGAAGAGGGTCGCGTTGATCTTGAGGCTCTAAAGGCCAAACTGGGCGACGATGTTGCCGCTCTAATGCTTACCAACCCCAACACCTGCGGATTGTTTGAGCGTGACATCATTGAGATTTGTGAGGCGGTGCACGGGGCGGGGGCTCTGGTTTATTGTGATGGCGCCAATCTCAACGCCATTATGGGAAAGGTACGCCCTGGGGATTTGGGTATTGATGCCATGCACATCAATCTCCACAAAACCTTCTCGACGCCCCACGGCGGCGGCGGGCCTGGCGCGGGGCCGGTTGTCCTGTCCGAAACCCTGGCGCCTTTTGCGCCCTTGCCTTTTGTCGTGGTCACCGATGGCACTTTTAGCCTGGCTGAATATGCGCCAGAGGCCGAAGCTCATGGGGCCCAGCCCTTTGGCCGTCTGACCGCCTTCCATGGCCAGATGGGCATGTTTGTGCGCGCCCTGTCCTTTATGATGAGCCATGGCTCGGATGGTATTGCTCAAGCGGCAGAAGATGCCGTCCTCAATGCCAATTACATTATGGCGAGCTTGAAGGACATCATGACAGCAAGCTTTGAAGGCCCTTGCATGCACGAGGCGCTTTTTGATGATCGCTTCCTCAAGGACACAGACGTCACCACCCTCGATATGGCCAAGGCCATGATCGATGAGGGAATGCACCCCATGACCATGTATTTCCCGCTGGTGGTGCACGGCGCTATGTTGATCGAGCCGACAGAGTCGGAATCCAAGCAAACGCTCGATGCTTTCATCTCGACCATGCGCCAACTTGTAGAAGCCGCCAAGGCGGGGGAAACCGAACGCTTTACGGGCGCCCCACATTTTGCGCCCATGAAGCGACTGGATGAAACAGCGGCCGCCCGCAAGCCTGTGCTTCGCTGGACGCCGGAAGAAAATGCCTCTCACTCCGCCGCTGCGGAGTGAGAGGACGCTCACTGGAGCGTTATTTAGCCAGGCTGCGTCCTGCTGAACCAAGATCCTGAAAGGCTTCTTCCAACCGGGTAACGAAACCTTCTTCGCCTGCGCGCAGCCATTTGCGCGGGTCATATTGCTTTTTGTAGGGCGTCCCATCCTCGGGGTCGATCTGGTATTTGAACGCCTTGGGGTGGGTGTCCACATAGTCCCCCACCGGCTTGGAAAAGGCGAACTGCGTGTCTGTATCGATGTTCATCTTGAACACACCATAGGAAATCGCTTCGGTAATCTTGTCTTTTTCCGAGCCGGACCCGCCGTGGAAGACGAGGCTCAACGGTTTGTCGCCGGTTTTGTGAGTTGAGATGACAAGATCTTGCGATCCTTTGAGGATCTCCGGACGTAGCTTCACGTTGCCCGGTTTATAAACGCCGTGCACATTGCCGAAGGAGGCCGCCACCGAGAAATGTCCGATGGGCGTAAGCAGATCATAGGCTTGCAGCACATCGGTCGGCTGCGTGTAGAGCTTTGAGTTGTCCACGTGATCGTGATCGAAGTCAGTGCCGACACCGTCTTCTTCACCGCCGGTGACCCCGAGTTCAATCTCAAGGCTCATCTTCATCGGCGCCATACGTTCCAGCATCCGGGCGCATTCACTCAAGTTGTCCTCAATGCTCTCTTCTGAAAGGTCGAGCATGTGCGAGGTATAGAGCGCCTTGCCGGTTTTCTTAAAATGCGCTTCAGAAAAATCAACCAGCTTGTCGACCCAGGGAACCAGCTTGCGATTGGCGTGATCGGTATGCAGCACGACACAGACGCCATAGTGTTCAGCAAGGAGGTGGACATGTTGCGCAGCTGAAACAGCGCCGAGAACTTTCGCCATGTCGCCATCGGGCATGCCTTGCCCGGCAAAGAACTGCGCACCGCCATTGGAGAACTGTATGATCACATCCGTATTGTTCTTGGCCGCGGCCTCCAGAGCCGCATTGACGGAGTTGGTGCCAACACAGTTGACAGCGGCCAGCGCATAACCACCGGATTTGCACGCATCAACGAGTTCAAAATAGTCATCGCCTGTGACCACGCCGGGTTTGAGAGTCATTTTCTTTAACATCCTGAAATTACATGAGGGATCAGATCTTCTAGCCGTCAAAATGGCAGATTAGAGCCCATTCTCCAAGACCCCCGAGGGAGATTCTTCTCAGAAAAATTGCCGCACTTGCCATTCTCAGAGCGATCTGGGAACATTTTGCCACGAGGCGGTGCGAAGACACCGCGAGAACCCAAGGGCAGGAGATCGCAAGAATGGCGCATGTAGCAATAGACAAGAGTTCCGTCTTTGAGGTGGAACATCTCACTCCCACCATTGGGTCGGTGATTCGCGGGATCGACATGTCCAGGGCGCAGACCCTCGACGAGATCGACTTCTTTCGCCAGGCGCTGTTGGATCGCAAGGTGGTCTTCTTTCGCGATCAGGATATTACGACGGAGCAACATCTAGATTTCGCGCGGAATTTCGGCGAACTGGAAGTGCATCCCTTCGCGCCCCACAAAGAAGGCTACCCGGAGGTGCTTGCCATCACCCATGATAAAGACCATCCGGGCCGCGAAAACACCTGGCACTCGGATGTAACCTGGCGCCTGGAGCCATCGCTGGGGTCGGTGCTGCGACTTTTGGAGGTGCCGGACGTGGGCGGCGACACGCTCTTTGCGGATATGGAAGCGGCCTATGAAAACCTTCCTGATGAGATTAAGGAGCGCGTTGAAGGCCGCGTGGCTGTGCATGATTTTGCCCATTTTCGCAAGCAGATGAAAAAGCGCGGGCTAACACCGCAGCAGATCGAGGAGATGAACGAAAAATATCCCATGGTCGAGCACCCGGTGATCCGCGCTCATCCGGAAACCGGCCGCAAGAGCATCTACGTCAACGCGGCCTTCACCCAGTACATCAAGGACATGGATGAGTATGAAAGTGCCGAGCTGTTAAAGACGCTCTATGCTACCGCGGCGACGCCCGAATATCAGTGCCGCTTCCGTTGGGCGAAAAACTCGGTTGCCTTTTGGGACAATCGGTCGTGCCAACACTACGCGACCTCTGACTATTGGCCGCATCGCCGGATCGCCGAGCGGGTGACGATTATCGGTGATCGGCCGAGGTGAGCGCAAATTGGGCATCCCATTTGGGAAACATGTTCACATACACACCTCATGCTGAGGAGAGCCCATCGGGCTCGTCTCGAAGCATGGAGTCAATTCATCTCATCCTTCGAGACACGCTTCGCGCTCCTCAGGATGAGGCTCCCGCTTGGAGCAACAAAAAAAGCCCCGCTCGGTTGAGCGGGGCTTTTCAATTCGTTTGAAGCGAAAGGAGCTTAGTGCAGCTTGCCTTTGAGGCCCTCGATGCTTTGTTTGATCAAGGCATCGGCTTTGTCGCCGCCAACCTTGTCGGCAATAACACGGGTCGCAGCCGCAATGGCCACATCCGCAGCAACGCCGCGCACCTCATTAAGAGCTTGCACTTCTGCGCTTGCGATTTTTTGTTCGGCCATAGCGGTGCGTCGGGCAATTTGCTCAGCGAGAGCGGCCTCGGCCTCTTTCGCCATCTGCTCAGCTTCATGGCGTGCCTGAGCGACCATTTCTTCGGCTTCTTTTTCAGCTTCCGCCTGTTTGCGCTCGTAAGAAGCAAGCAGAGCCTGAGCCTCTTCGCGCAAGTTTCGAGCATCCTCGATTTCCTTGCGAATGCCTTCCGCCCGGTCATCCAGCATGGCCGCCACTTTTTTGTGGGCGCCGATGTAGATAACACCGCCGAGGAAGATAAACAGGGC
>SBHG01000049.1 GCA_006226305.1 Alphaproteobacteria bacterium
CAGGTTGTCGGGCTTGATGGCTACCTTTTCGGGATAGCCATGTTCATTGTGATGGCCTGTGATGCGATTTCCGATCCACTGGTCGGTCATATCTCTGACAATTGGCGCTCAAAATGGGGGCGTCGTCACCCCTTCATGTATTTTGCTGCTTTGCCCGTGGCCGTGACCTACTATTTTCTCTGGGCGCCGCCTGAGGGCATGTCTCAGAGTCAGATCTTTTTCTATCTCATCGTCCTGGCTGTTTTGGTGCGGACCTTCATCACCATGTATGAAATTCCCTCAACATCTTTAGTGCCGGAATTTACCGATGACTACGATCAACGAACGTCATTTTTGGGTTTTCGCTATTTCTTTGGCTGGTGGGGTGGTTTGACGATTGCTGTGCTTGGCTATCTGGTCTTTTTCCGCAAGACAGAGGCGTATGAATTCGGACAACTCAACCCAGAAGCTTGGCCAGCCTATGGTGCCTTTGCCTCTGTTATCATCTTTTTGTCGATCCTGGTTTCAACACTGGGGACTCACCGCCATATCCCCAACCTCAAACCGGCTCCAGCAAGAAAGGAGTTTCATTGGCGTATTTGGTTCGCACAATTTTTTGAGACCTTGTCGAACCGAAATTTTTTGATCGTTTTCATCAGCGCCATCTTGATGTCGGTGGGAAGCGGTATCAATACGTCGCTGGTATTTTACATCAATACGTTCTTTTGGGAACTTCCCGCCGACCGTATTGGATTCCTCAACCTGGTCTATTTCCTGTCTGCTGCCTTCGCTCTGATGTTAACACCGAGGGTAACGAAAGGGCGTGACAAGCAACATGTGGCGATCCGGGTTTGGTTGTCGGGCGCCCTGGTTCTGCCATTGCCAGTTATTTTAAGGTTGGTCGGCCTGTTTCCCGGGCCTGGCAGCGATTGGCTGCTACCGCTTTTAATGTTGCATGGGCTTGTCGATGTTATGCTGATCATCATGGGATCTATTCTCATCTCGTCGATGATTGCGGACATTGTGGAAGACAGCGCCAAGTCGACCGGTCGGCGTTCCGAAGCTTTGTTTTTT
Organism: Alphaproteobacteria bacterium; assembly: GCA_006226305.1. Classification (GTDB taxonomy): domain Bacteria; phylum Pseudomonadota; class Alphaproteobacteria; order M2410; family M2410; genus M2410. The sequence goes on from SBHG01000049.1 coordinate 1,054, forward strand.
GCTGGCGACAGTTTTGCTCGCAAGATCATGAGCGGGCTGGGGGTGATGTCCGCTGGCGTGATACTGACAGTGGTTGGATTTCAGAAGGGTTCAACTCCGGGAGAGGTGTCGGAGGCTGTGCTGCATAACCTTATTTTCTTATATGTACCGCTCATCCTTATTTTTTATTGCAGCGCTGTGCTGGTGCTGAAAAAATATGAGATTACACGAGATGGCCATGCGGAAAATGTCCGACTTTCGCAGGCCCAGGCTACAGCTGAGAAGCTGCATCAAGACCCGCTTGGGGTTGAATAATAAAAAGAAAAATGGAGAGCCCTATGTCGATTGAAAGCGCAGACCAAGCAGATATCTTTTACCCTTTGCATGGGAAGGTGGCGCCCGGATTTGAGGCCGTGCAGGACGCCTTTGAGACGAATTTTGCGGATGGCCAGGAGGTGGGAGCCTCATTTGCGGTCTATCGGCATGGGCAAAAGATTGTTGATCTTTGGGGCGGCTATGGGGACAAAGCGTTGACCCAACCCTGGGAGGAACATAGTCTTGCCAATGTCTGGTCGACCACGAAAGGCATGGCGGCGCTCGTGGTGGCGCGTCTTGTTGAACAGGGCAAGATTTCCTATGACGCGCCGGTGATCACTTATTGGCCGGAATTTGGGGCTCACGGTAAGGACAAGATCACTGTGGGTCAGATGCTCTCGCACCAGGCGGGGGTTTCCGCCACGCGCGTTTCTTCGTCGGTTGACGATTTTTATGTGCCACATCTGATGGCAGAGCGCCTGGCCGATACGCCGCCGCTCTGGGAGCCGGGCACGCGTTCTGGCTATCATGCGCTGACTTTCGGGTTTCTCGTTGGAGAGTTGGTTTTTCGGGTAACCGGCAAAAGCCTCGGCACCCTGTTCCGGGAAGAGGTGGCAGGTCCGCTTGGCGCCGATTTTTACATTGGCCTGCCGGAGAGCGAAGATGCCCGCGCGGTGGAGCTGATTGCCTTTGAACAAAGCGGGGACGCGCCCGAAAGATCCGACATTCAAAAGATCACTTATGCAGGGCAAGATGGCATGATTGCCGCCCCGAACAGGCGGGCCTGGCGGGCGGCTGAAATACCGGCGGCGGGCGGCCAGGCTAATGCCCATGGCGCGGCGCGGGTCTATGCGGCGCTCGCCAATGGCGGCGATCTTGATGGGGTCCATGTGCTTTCACCCGAGACTATGGCTCTGGCGACCCATGAAGAGATCAACAATAAGGACCTGGTTCTCGGGGTGCAGATGTCCTGGGGGCGGGGCTTCGTGCGCAACCTGGCAAAGATCATTTATGGTCCAAACCCGGAGGCTTTCGGGCATTCGGGCTGGGGTGGGTCCTTTGCCTACGCGGACCCGGTGGCAGGGCTTGGCGTGTCCTATGTCATGAACCGGATGAATTCTAATCTAGCGGCGGACGCCCGTGGCCTTCGTCTCGTTAAAGCGCTTTACCAGTCACTCTAGTGGAAGGATCTCCATGGCCTTTTTCTCTGATCTTCCAGACAGACCCCATCTTTCGGATGTGTTTCAAAAATTTCCGACAACCATCCCGCCGCTGATTGACTATCATGATCGGTTGTTGCGCGGACCCTCGCCCTTCACTTTGGCGGAACGGGAGCTGATCGCGGCCTATGTTTCGGGGACCAATGCTTGTTCGTTTTGCTATGGGGCTCACACGGTGATTGCCGAGAGTTTTGGCATGGAAGAACAGGTGCTCACGGATATGATGTCCGATCTTGAGGGGTCCGGCGTTGATCCCAAGATGAAACCGATCCTTGCCTATGTGGGCAAATTGACTCGTGAGCCCTCGAAGATGACAGAGGCGGACGCGGATGCGGTTTATGCCGCCGGGTGGGATGAGCAAGCGCTCTTCGATGCGGTGCAGGTCTGTGCCTTGTTTAATTATATGAACCGAATTCTTGAAGGTACGGGGGTCAAAGCCAATCCCGATCTATTGGCGCAGCGCCGGCAAAACCTTAAAGAGGTCTCCTTGGCAGACCGCAAGGCCTCGGGCGCGCGCCATCAAGGCGAGAAAGACTATACTGCTTTTGCCGAGCAGATCGGCATCATGAATGAATAAATCTTAGAAACCCTTGAAGGCGAGTTTGCTCACTTCTGCTTTTTCGTCTTCTGAAAGAACCCATTCGCCCGCTTTGATGTTGGCCCGGATCTGATCCGGTGTGGTTGCGCCGGCGATGACCGAACCGATGTAGTCCTGTGACGCCAGCCAGCCGAACGCAAGGTCCAGTATGGTTTTGCCGCGTTCCTGCGCAAAGGCGGTGAGTTTTTCGACAATGTCGAAGTTTTCTTCTGTTGCGAACATATCCGAGAGATTTTCCCGCAGGGCGAGGCGCGAATTGTTCGGCTTGGCGGTGTCGCGCTTGTATTTGCCGGTCAGCATGCCGCACGCCAAGGGGAAATAGGGCAGGATGCCGACCCCATAGGCTTTGGCGGCGGGCACCAGCTCGACCTCGATTTTGCGCTCCAAAAGGGAGTAATGGTTTTGGGCGGAGATGAACTTTGACCAGCCATTTTCCGCGGCCATACGGTTGGCTTCCACCAATTGCCAGCCGGCAAAATTGGAGCAGCCGATATAGCGCACCTTGCCCTGCCGGACGAGATCGTTGAGAGCGTCGAGGGTCTCCTCAATGGGGGTCTCCTCGTCGGGGAAATGGATCTGATAGAGGTCCACATAATCGGTTTGCAGGCGCGTGAGGCTCTCATCAATCGCCTTCATAATGTATTTGCGGGAGGCGCCGCCGTCGTAAGGGCCGTCGCCCATGGGAACGCGGAACTTGGTCGCGAGTACGACCTTGTCGCGTTTGCCTTTTAAACTGTTTCCGAGAAAAGTTTCAGATTTGCTTCCGGCATACATATTGGCCGTATCCAGAAGGGTCAGGCCTTCGTCAATGGCGGCATGGACAATTTCTGTGGTTTCTTCCTGGCTGCATTTGGCGCCGAAATTGTTGCAGCCCAGGCCAACAACAGAGACTTTGAGGCCGGAATGGCCGAGATTTTTATAGAGCATGGCAGTCCTCCCAAACTTTGGGCGTCAGCCTAAGCGATCTGTCAAATGATGACAATTGTGGAATGGATCACAATGTGATGGTTGCGTGGGGGATCAATCCTGCATAGGATTTCAGCAAAGAATAATGCCTCTGGGGCAGAAGGAAACCCATGACGAAAGTTACGCTGACCGTAAATGGACAGACGGTCGAGAAGGATATTGCCGACAATCGGTTGCTTGTGGAGCTCCTACGCGAGGACGTGGGGCTTACTGGCACGCATGTGGGCTGTGACACCAGCCAATGTGGCGCCTGTGTGGTGCATGTTAATGGCAAAGCGGTTAAATCCTGCACTATGCTGGCATTGGAAGCCGAAGGCGCAGAAGTGGTGACCATTGAAGGCCTCGCCAAAGAGGGGGCGCTGCACCCGGTTCAGGAGGCCTTTCGGGATCACCACGGTTTGCAATGCGGATTTTGTACGCCTGGGATGATCATGTCGAGCGTCGACATTATTCGGCGTAACCCTGAGCTTGATGAGCAAATGGTAAGAGCGGAACTTGAAGGCAATATTTGCCGCTGCACGGGCTATCAAGGCATCGTAAAGGCGGTTCTGGCGGCGGCCGACGTGCTGAAGAAGGAGGCGGTCTGATGTATGCCTTCTCGTTTAAACGTGCCGCGTCGATTGAAGAGGCCGCCGCGCTCTTTAAAGGCGGCGATGATCCGCAATATCTGGCTGGTGGGCAGACCCTGATCCCCACTTTGAAGCAGCGCCTTGCCGCGCCGAGTGACCTTATTGAGATCAATCGCATTGAAGGTCTGAAGGGTATTGGTGAGGAAGAGGGCGCCATCGTCATAGGCGCTGGCGTAACCCATGCCGAGGTGGCGGCGTCCGACCTGGTGCGCGCGCGCCTTCCCGGGCTCGCCGCTCTCGCGGGCGAGATCGGCGACCCACAGGTGCGCCACCGGGGAACCCTGGGGGGCTCTGTCGCCAATAACGATCCGGCAGCGGATTATCCGGCAGGCGTGCTGGCGCTGGACGCGGAAATCCGAACAGCCCAGCGGTCCATTCCGGCGGATGATTATTTCCAGGGCATGTTTGAGACAGCGTTGGAAGAGGGTGAGCTCATCACGTCTGTGGCCTTTAAGGTTCCTGAAAAGTCGGCCTACGCCAAGTTTCCCAATCCGGCTTCGCGCTATGCGATGGTGGGTGTCTATGTGGCGAAATTTGCGGATGGCGTTCGCGTTGCGGTGACCGGCGCGGGCCCCGGCGTGTTCCGGGTGCCGGAGATCGAAGCCGCATTGTCGAAAGATTTTACCGAGGCGGCTCTTGCCGGGATCTCGGTTTCCGCCGAGGGGCTTAACTCAGACCTGCACGGCAGCGCTGATTATCGGGCACACCTTGTTGGCGTGATGGCGCGCCGCGCGGTCGCCAGCTGAGGCTACTCCTCAATCCAGATGTACTGGGAGGGGTGGACATCCACAACATTACCGTAAAAGCCTTTAACGTGCGGTGCGACCAAATGTCGATCTGTCGCATAGTAGAGCGGAATGATGCCGTATTCGCCGAGCAGGATGGCTTCTGCTTCGGCCATTTTGGCGAAGCGGGCCTTGATGTCGGCGATCTGCTGCGCCTCGGCCATCAGTCTGTCGTAATCGGGATTGGAGTAATTGCCCGAGTTCTGAGCGCCGGAAGAGGTAAGTGCCAGATAAAGGAAATCTTCCGGATCATCGAGGGCGCTCCAACCGGCATCGGCAACAGAGAAGTTGTGCTCAGATAGATCGGCATAATGGGTCTTGATGTCTGTGGCGAGAATGTTGGCTTTTATGCCAACACCCTTCCAGAAATTCTGGATTGCGGCGGCGTGGCGCTTGCCATCAGCTGTGGCGCGAATGCGATATTCAAACTCTAGGGGATTGTCCGGGCCAAAACCGGCGTCTGAGAGTAACTCTCGCGCGCGGGTGCGGCGCTCGTCCATAGACATATCTTTGAAATCAAATTGCGGTCCAGAATAATCGGTCACAAAAGGGGGCACCATGGAGTAGGCGGGGGTCTCGCCCATTTTCATGATTTTGTCGGTGATGATTTTGCGGTCGATGGACATGGCCAATGCCGCGCGCACCCTTGGGTCATCGAAGGGTTTGGCCTGGTTGTTGACCCAGATGTAGGTAATCGACAGGGCCTTCGAGATATAGATGTCATCGGGAGCAACCTTCTCAAGCAAGGCCATCTGCTGAGTGGGAATTTGCGCGTTCCAGTCCAATTCTCCGGCGCGGTACCGCTTGATAGCGGCGTTATAATCCTCTGTTGGGTAATAATAAACTTCCTCGAGTTTGACCTTGTCCGCATCGTAGAAGTAAGGGTTTTTTACAGCGCGGATATAATTGTTGGGCTGCCATTCGGCGAGCAAGAAAGCGCCATTGCCGACAAAGTTTTGCTGGTAGACCCATTCATCGCCATGTTCGGCATAAGCGTGACGAGGCAGGGGGGCGCCGCGCCCGCCAGCAATAATTCCCAGGAACTGAGGGGCCGGATGATTGAGGGTTATTTCAACGGTTTGAGGGTCGAGGGCTCTGATCGCGAGTTGATCCACCGGCATGTGTCCCGTGGCCACCTCTTCGGCATTCTTGATCATATAAACGAGAGAGGCGCTTTGCGAGGCTGTCGTGGGATTAAGGAGACGCTGAAATCCGGCTACGACGTCATCGGCGGTCAGATCATGTCCGTCAGACCATTTGAGATTGTCACGAAGGTGGAATGTGTAAACCAAACCGTCTTCTGAGATGTCCCAGCTTTCGGCGATGCCCGGCCCCATGATGCCTTTGTTGTCGCGTGCCACAAGTGGGGTGTAGATGTCGCGGCTGATATAGCCTTCGTAAAGGGTGGTGAGTTTGTGAGGATCGAGTGTGTCCGGTTCGGCTACATTGCCGCGGTGGAGGGCCGTGCGTCCTTCTCCCATGGCAGGAAGGGACAGGCCGATAAGCGTCAGAATAAGCGCTAAAAGCCCGGCGCCAGAGCGAATGAATGCGGTCATGAAGGATCCCCGATTGATCAATTGTTTCCCTTGGGGGCAGTCTAACCGTGCAATGTGGCGGAGGGAAGGCTGCCCTTGCGGTTGAAAATCAAGGTTTTTTGAGGTGAAAGCGGAAGTGCCCGGCTTCCTCTGTCACATGGAGAAGCTCGGTCCCGGTCTGGTTGCAAAAATGGGGGAAATCAATGCGCGCGATGGGGTCATCAGCAAGGACAACCAATTCAGCGCCCGACGGCATTTCCCGCAAGCGCTTTTGGGCCCGCAGGACCGGCATCGGGCAGCTGTAACCCCTGACATCGAGTTCTTCCGCTTCAGACATGAGGGTCAGGTGACCTTGGTGTCAACGGGCGTGTCTTCGATGTCGATGCCAAAGGTTTCCAGATAACGGCAGGTCATCATGTAAAAGCCGATGACCATTGTGAGTTCTTGAAGTTCAGCCACGGAAAAAAGCTCTTTGACCGGATCAAAAGTGGCATCGCTGGCGCGAACATTGGCGACGATATCATCGACATATTGCATGACCTTGCGCTGTGTGTCGTCAAAGACAGCGGCGCCTGGTCCTTCCTTAATGCCTGCAATCAGGGTGTCGCTCATGCCCAGGTCGCGGGAAATGCGTTCGTGCTGATAGGTTTCATAGGACGCATTAGACAGATAGCCGACCCTTAAGATGGCGATTTCACGGATCACGGGATCAAGTTTGCCTTGCCGTAAGAAATAGTTTCCAAGGCGAATGTATTTTTCCAGCATGCCGCCGGAGAGGGCCATCATGCGGAAAAGATTGAGGGGGGCGAGTTTGTCAAAAATCTCTCTTGCCTCTTCGGGCATGGTTTCGTCGGTAACATAGGGTATGCGCGCCATTTTTCCTCCCTGACGACCTTGTTTAAAAGCGTCACATCATGTGATGGGTCTGACTATCGACCACATTGCAATTCAGAGCGCAAGTTTTTAGGCTGCAGTCATCACATTTGAAAAGGATGCAGGTGCCCATGCCGAAAATTGCAGGAATTGCGCGGGCTTCCAAGCCGCGCCAGCCAATGGAAGAGATTACATCCATTACCATTTCCGTGGAAAAAGGTTTGGAGGGGGACCGCCGCGGGGCGATGCCAGGGGCGCAAGTCACCCTGATTTCGGAGGAAGCCTGGGCCAGGGCCTGCGCCGAGGTGGGCAAGGATCTGCCCTGGACGACGCGGCGGGCGAATCTTCTCGTGAGCGGCCAGGATTTCAACGAATCAAAGGGCATGGAAGTGCGCATCGGTGACGTTCATCTGCGGGTGACACAGGAGACGGACCCTTGCTCCATGATGGAGGCCGCGCAAGAAGGTCTCAAAGCTGCCCTCACGCCAGACTGGCGGGGTGGTGCGCGCTGCGAAGTGCTGAGCGGCGGGACAATCAGTGTTGGCGATGAGGTGTTGGTCTCATGACCATCGCATCGCCGGAAGATGTTTTGGCCTTCTGGTTTGTAGAGGCAACATCAGACGACTGGTTCTCCAAAAACGATGCCTTTGACGCCACGATCAAAGAGCGCTTCAGCGCGACGATTGATGCGCTAACCGATGAGCTTGAAACCAAGGGCCTGTTATCATGGGAACGATCGCCACGCGGGGCTTTGGCGGGTGTCATTACGCTCGACCAGTTTCCAAGAAATATTTATCGGGGATCGGGGGAGATGTTTCGCCGCGACCCGCTTGCCCTTGGTCTAACCAAACGGGCGCTTTCGGAAGGTTTTGATGACGCTCTTGAAGGCGATATGCGCCAGTTTCTTTATATGCCGCTTATGCACTCGGAAAATCTCGAAGATCAGGAGTTGTGCGTCCGACTTTTCGAGACAAAGCTGGATGACGCTAATTCCCTGAAGTTCGCAGTGGATCACCGCGATATCATTCGTGATTTTGGGCTTTTCCCGCATCGCAACGAAATATTGGGGCGTGAGACCACGCCTGAACAGCAGGCTTTTCTGGATAAGGGCGGCTTTGCCGGTTGAGCGGTTGGCGTGTCACCCGCGTATTTGCAAAGCGCTCGGTAAAATGGTGAATGTGGCAGGCAGGGCGCCGGGCG
>SBHG01000031.1 GCA_006226305.1 Alphaproteobacteria bacterium
TCTTCACCCATGTCCTTGAGGATTTCTTCAATGGCGACTTCCTGTGAAAGGGTAAGGTCAAAGGGCAGGGCGGCCAGCACTTTGTTGCGAAGCGCTCCATCGCCCTTGAGGATGCGGCCCTTGGCCCGGCGCATCTTCTGGCGCGTGAGGCGCAGGGCGAGCTGCCCCGCGAGAAGCTCATCAAAGGCGAGACGCTCCCGGCAGGGGCTGGTGTCAGTGAGATCTTTTTCATATTCCGGGCGGTGTAACCGCGTCAGCGCTTCTTTCCAGGTGGGCCATTGCCGTTGGCGCAGCCAATGCGGTTCCTGCCACTCGGCAAGCTCCGGCGCGCGCTCCAGGGCTGCGCTTAGAGCCTTATGCAGAACCTTGACCGAGAGGCCTGCCGTGAGCCCATAGGTGGGTTCAAGCAAGGGCATGGAGGCGATCTCTTTTTCGGTCACAATGTAGTCGGGATGGGTGATTTGCGGCGCTTCGTTATAGAACTCCACGGTGCCGGAAATAATGCGGGTTTCGCCTTCCGGCAGGTTCTTTTCCAGATAATCCTTGTGGGCGTGGAAAAAGACGAGGGTGAGAAAACCGGTTTCATCGGAAACACGCACGCGGTAAGGGCGCCGCCGGTCTTTCGACGGAAAATGCTGATCGACGATGACCTTGAGGGTCACGACCTCGCCGTCTTTCACCTCAGCCAATTTAGGCTGTTTGCGCCGATCAATCGAGCCCGTCGGCAAATGCCAAAGAAGGTCGACCACATGGGGACCGGCGGCCTTTTCCACCAATTTGGCAAGGCGCGGCCCAATCCCGGGCAAGGTCGACACCGGCGCAAAAAGGGGGAAAAGGATTTCGGGGCGCATGGGGGCTGGCTCTGTTCCCGGGGGCTTGAAGACGTGACAAAGAAGCCCTGACAGTCTATATCCCATGACGACTGCCGCAACTGCCTTTTAAGCCCAATTTCAGCCGATTTTCCCCATGTCTGACAGCCCAGCACTTTCCGATCTTGAAACCCGCAAAAAGCGTCTGAAATACCAGTGCTGGCACCGGGGGATGAAAGAGGTTGACCTCATCTTCGGGAATTTCGCCGATGCACATCTGGCCGAGCTGGACGAGGCGGGCATCAGCGAACTCGAAGGGCTGCTTCAGGAGCCGGATCAAGAGATCTATGAGTGGCTAACAGGGCGCACACCGGTGCCTGCCGCTTATGACACGCCGCTTTTTGCCCGCATCCAGTCGCTTGACTATCTGGCGGGAACAGTCCTGCGTAAGGATTAATAGACCCCATGCTGGATTTTGCCCGAGCTATTGGCGAGCAATCGCATTTGACCCTTTCCGGCGTGCCGGAAGGGCTGGATGCACTGGTGCTGGCCGATCTTGCGCGTGCGCATTTCAAGGCGCATGAGGGCGCGGCGCTCCTTCACATCGCGCGGGATGACGCCCGGGCGGAAACGTTGATGGACGCATTAGCGTTTTTTGCCAGCGATGTGGATGTGATGAAAATGCCGGCCTGGGACTGTCTGCCCTATGACCGGGTATCGCCGAAGTCTGAAATCTCCGCCGAGCGGATGGCCTGCCTTGCCCGGCTCACACGCCGCCAGGCTGACCCGTCAAAACCCGCAATCATTATCGCGACGGTGAATGCGAGCCTGCAGCGGGTGCCCACGCGCGCGCTGGTCGCGGCCTCACATTTTTCCGCTCACGTGGGCAATTCAATTGAGCTTGATGCGCTCACCGGCTTTCTGGATCGCAATGGCTATGCCCGGGCGAGCTCTGTCATGGAGCCGGGAGACTATGCAGTGCGGGGCGGCATCGTCGACATTTTCCCGCCGGGAGAAGCAGATCCCCTGCGGCTTGATTTTTTTGGTGACACTCTCGATTCCGTTCGCACATTCGACCCGGATAGTCAGCGCTCGAAAACGCAAAAATCCGAAATCACTCTGGTGCCCGTATCAGAGTTTTTTCTGGACGAGGCTTCGATCCGCCGTTTCCGACAAGGCTATGTGGAACGCTTTGGCGCGGCGACAGGTGACGATCCTCTTTATGAATCGGTCAGTGCTGGACGGCGCTATGAAGGCATGGAGCACTGGTTGCCGCTCTTTCATGAGAGCCTGGAAACCCTGTTTGATTTTGCGCCCGGAGCGCTTGTTTCCTTTGACCCCTTGGCGGCAGACGCGCGGGAAGACCGTCTGGAACAGATCGCGGATTATTATGACGCCCGCGCTGAAGCGCCCGATGTGGTGAGCTCCGGAAGCTTTGCCGCCCCCACCTACAAACCGCTCAAACCCGAAGAGCTCTACATTCTTGAAGAGGAATGGAAGGAGCTCCTGACTGGTAAGGTGGTGCGGGAGCTTACGGTTCTGAGTACGCCGGAAAGCGCGACGTCCATTGACCTAAAGGGCCGCCTTGGGCGCAAGTTTACCGCTGAGCGGAACCAGGACGGCGTCAATGTCTTTGAGGCGCTTAAAAAGCACATCGACATTCTGCAGCGCAAGGGCGGCCGCGTCCTTGTCGCCGCCTGGACGCAGGGCTCGCGCGAACGGCTCTCCCATGTGCTGGAAGAACACGGCATTTCCAACATCCGCCTTGCGGACAATTGGACAGAGGTTCAGAGCGCCCCTCCCGGCGCGGTCTGCCTGATTATCCTGGGGCTTGAAACCGGTTTTGTGACCAATCAGCTGGCGGTGATCGGCGAGCAGGACATCCTTGGCGACCGCCTCACCCGAGGGCGGCGGGCGCGGCGGGCGGCCAATTTCCTGAAAGAAGCCACGTCACTCACTCAGGGCGATCTGGTGGTGCACATTGATCACGGCATTGGCCGCTATGAGGGTTTGCAGACCCTTGAGGTGATGGGCGCACCGCACGATTGCCTCTTGATTGTCTATGCCGGGGGCGACAAGCTTTATCTGCCGGTCGAAAACATTGAGCTCTTGAGTCGCTACGGCTCGGATCAGGAGACGGCGCAGCTGGACCGACTTGGCGGGTCCGGCTGGCAGGCGCGCAAGGCCAAGCTGAAAGACCGCATCCGCGATATCGCCAATCAGCTGATTAAGGTCGCCGCGGAACGCGAGCTTAAGGAAGCGGACCGCCTCATCCCGCCCGAAGGCATGTATGACGAGTTTTGCGCGCGCTTTCCTTATGACGAGACCGAAGATCAGATCAACGCCATCGAAGACGTGGTCGACGATCTTGGCAAAGGGCGGCCGATGGATCGCCTCGTTTGCGGTGACGTGGGCTTTGGTAAAACGGAAGTGGCCCTGCGCGCGGCCTTCATCGGCGCCATGGCCGGCGATCAGGTAGCGATTATTTGTCCGACGACACTGCTTGCCCGACAGCATTTCAAAACGTTCAAAGAACGCTTCGCAGGCTGGCCGCTGCGCGTCGAACAGCTCTCCCGCTTTGTCAGCGCCAAGGAAGCCACGGAGACTCGCAAAGGGCTGACAGAGGGTCAGGTGGATGTGGTGATTGGCACCCATGCGCTGCTGGCAAAGACTATTAAGTTCAAACGGCTTGGCCTCCTCATCGTGGATGAAGAACAGCACTTCGGCGTCAATCACAAGGAGCGGTTGAAACAACTGCGCTCGGATGTACATGTTTTAACGCTGACCGCAACGCCCATCCCCCGCACCTTGCAATTGGCCCTTTCCGGCGTTCGGGAAATGTCTATCATCGCGACACCGCCGGTCGACCGGCTTGCGGTGCGCACCTACGTCAGTCCCTTCGACCCCGTTGTTGTGCGCGAGGCCTTGCTGCGTGAGCATTACCGGGGCGGGCAGTGCTTTTATGTTTGCCCCCGAATCTCAGACCTCTCGGAAGCCGAAGAGTTCATCAAGGAGTATGTGCCGGAAGTGCGCGCTGTTGTCGCGCATGGGCAGATGCCGACAAGCGAACTTGAAGACATCATGACCGATTTTTATGACGGAAAGTTCGATGTCCTGATTTCGACGACGATTGTTGAATCGGGGCTGGACATTCCGACCGCGAACACATTGGTTGTCCATCGCGCGGATATGTTTGGCCTGTCGCAGCTTTATCAGATCCGGGGCCGGATCGGGCGCTCGAAACGGCGGGCCTATGCTTATCTCACCTATCGCCCGAAGAAACCACTCACCCCCAATGCGGAGCGGCGCCTGCAGGTGTTGCAATCGCTCGATTCGCTCGGCGCGGGTTTTAATCTGGCGAGCCACGACCTTGACATTCGCGGCGCCGGAAATCTGCTTGGCGAAGAGCAATCAGGCCATGTGCGCGAGGTGGGCTTTGAGCTCTATCAGGACATGCTGGAAGAGGCGGTGGCTTCACTTAGAAGCGGCGAACAGGTCGTTGAGACCGATGGGCATTGGTCGCCGCAAATTAACATCGGTACCGCTGTGCTGATCCCGGAAAGCTATGTCGCGGATCTGAATGTGCGCCTCGCGCTCTATCGCCGCCTGTCAGAGCTTACAACGCGCGAAGAGATCGACGGTATCGCCGCTGAGATGATTGATCGCTTTGGCAAACTGCCAGAGGAAGTGGAGCAACTTCTCAAAATCATGACGATCAAGGGCTTTTGTCGCACGGCCGCTGTTGAGAAAATCGACGCAGGGCCCAAGGGCGCCATTGTCACCTTCCGTAATTCGCAATTCCCGAATCCGGAAGGGCTCATCGACTTCCTGTCGCGCCAGCAGGCGCGAGTTAAAATTCGGCCCGACCATAAGCTAGTCTATAGCGATGTCTGGGAAAGCCCTTCAGAACGGCTGGACGGCTGCACAGCCCTGGTAAGGAAGCTGGCCGAGATTGCCCGATAGTTGGCCATCGCGGGGTGTGAGCCGTGATTGAATGCTATGTTGATGACTGCGCCAGCTCTTCTTTCTTGCGAACGTCCAGAGCCCGGTTCAGGAAGTGCAGGATCGTGTCGGGCTCCTGCGCCCCTTGTATGGGGAAGCGCTGATCGATGATAAACACGGGCACGCCGGAAACGCCCATCTCGCGGGCCAGCATATCGTCCTTGCGTACCAGGTCTTCGTCAGCGTTCTGGGAAAGAAGCTCGGTCACCAGGTCACCGTCCATGCCATTGGCCTGAGCAATTTCTGCCAATACTTCCGGATCACCAATATTGCGGCCTTCCTCAAAGTAGGCTTTGAAGAGGGCGGTTACCACTGCGTCCTGACAGTCGGCAGATTGTGCCCAGCGGATCAGCCTGTGGCTGTCGAGGGTATTGGGGGAGATTTTAATGTCGTCGAAGTTGAAGGTAATGCCGAGCGCACTGCCCATGTCGCGGATACGCTCGCCCGTTGCGCGCACTTGAGGGTTGTCGCCAAATTTTGCCCGGTAATAGGCCTTTCGGTCGACACCTTGCTTGGGCAGGCTCGGGTCGAGCTGAAAAGGGCGCCATGTCACGGTGACGTCTTCCTCCGGGTGCTCGGCGCGGAATGCCTCCAACGCGCGCTCAAATTTCGCTTTTCCGAGATAACACCAGGGGCAAACGGTGTCGGAAATGATGTTGATATGCATGGCGCTGCCTTTCCCTTATTCTCTTCATAGGTTATCCAGAACGGGCTCTCGCCCCAAATAAAATCAAGGAACAACGTGATGACAGCACGCCCCCTGACCAGCGGACATGTGGACCTGAGCGGCAAAGTGGCCCTTATTACCGGCACCACCAGCGGATTTGGCGACCGATTTGCACGGATCTTTGCCCATGCGGGGGCGAAAGTGGTACTGACCGGGCGGCGCAAGGATCGGCTCGAAAGCCTTGAAGAGGACCTTCGAGCCGTTGGCGCAGAAACCTTCTCTCTGGCGCTGGACGTCACGGAGGCCGCCAGCATTGACGCTTGTGTCGCAGACACTCTTGGGCACTTCGGCCAAATCGACATTCTGGTCAATAATGCGGGCATGAATGTGGAGGGCAAGGTGGTAGACCTCTCCGTCGAACAAGTCGACCAGATCTTCGATACCAACCTGCGCAGTGTTTACCTGATGTCGCAGGCGGTCGGCAGGCATCTCATCTCACGGGGTGGCGGTGGCGGCCGCATCATCAATATCGCCTCCATGGGCGCCTACAAAGTGTTGCCGGGGCTCGCGGCCTATTGCGCCAGCAAAGCGGGGGTGGTGGCCCTCACGAAGGGCTTGGCCCGGGAATGGGCGCGCTTTGACATCACCGTTAATGCCATCTGTCCGGGCTATATTGAAACCGAGATTAATTCGGATTGGTTCAAGACCGAAGGCGGTCAGGCACAGATCAAAAGCTTCCCCAAACGCCGCCTCGGCGATGTCAGCGATCTCGACCGCGCCCTGCTGATGCTCGCCGCCCCAGACAGCCACTTCATCAATGGCACGGCCATTCAGATTGACGATCTGCAGGGACTTTAAATTTTCGCTTTAGTTATGCTGACAAACTCTTGAGTAAATTATGCTTGTCATTCGAAAATAATGCATCACTTTAAAAGTATCACTTGAAGTAAGGTTAATAGTGGGGCGGTGGCGGTTCGGGGCCATCGGACGGCATGCGCGCTTCCATGGACTGGAGCTGGTCCTTCAATCGCTTCAAATCCACCTTGAGCCCATCAATGATCTTCCATTGTTCGGCAATGGTTCCGTTCAAGGTCTCGATGGTCTGGTGCTGATAGGTCAGCTCGATTTCCACCTCCGCCAGACGGTGCTCCACGGTTTCGGCTTTGGGCATAATGCAAGGGCCTTTTGCTTGCGAATTTGATTCCTCTCGGCCATCTTAAGCGAAAGAACAAAAGAAATGGGGAGGAAACCATGGGCCCACTTCAGGGAATTAAAGTTGTTGAACTGGCGGGAATTGGACCCGGCCCGTTTTGTGGCATGCTGTTGTCCGACATGGGCGCGGATGTCATTCGGATTGATCGCAAAGGCGGTCGGGGTGGCTCCAAATTTGACATTACCGCGCGCGGACGACGCTCTATTGCTATTGACCTTAAAAAACCGGAAGGGGTCGAGGCAGTTCTCAAGCTCATCGAAAAGGCCGATATGTTGCAAGAAGGCTATCGCCCGGGGGTCATGGAAAGACTGGGGCTTGGGCCCGATGTCTGCCTGGCCCGCAACCCCAAGCTCGTCTATGGGCGCATGACCGGCTGGGGCCAGACCGGGCCGCTTGCCCATGCGGCTGGCCATGACATCAACTATATCGCTCTCACGGGGGCCCTCCACGCGATTGGCCCCAAGGAGGGCAAGCCGGTGCCGCCGCTCAATCTCGTGGGTGATTTTGGCGGCGGGGCACTATATCTCGCCATGGGCATGTTGGCCGCACTTGTGGAAGCTCAGCGTTCCGGTAAGGGGCAAGTGGTCGACGCAGCCATGACTGACGGCGCCGCCTCGTTGATGTCGATGTTTTACGGCTTTATGGCTTCCGGCTTGTGGAAGGACGAAAAAGCCTCAAACTTGCTTGATGGTGGGGCGCACTTCTACGACACCTATGAAACCAAGGACGGCAAATGGATCGCCCTCGGCTCCATTGAACCGCAGTTCTATGCCCTGCTGCGCGAGAAAGCGGGGCTCTCCGACGCGGAATGGGACGCGCAAATGGATCAAGGCAAATGGCCGGAACTTAAGGACAAGCTCTCCCAAGTTATCAAATCCAAAACCCGCGACGAATGGGATGCGCTGATGTCCGGCAGCGATGTCTGCTATGGGCCGGTGCTCAGTTTGGGCGAGGCGAAGGATCATCCGCATAACAAAGCGCGGGAGACTTTGACAGAGATTGACGGGGTGGTGCAGCCCAATGTGGCGCCGCGTTTCAGCCGAACTCAATCCAAGATTCAAGGACCACCTCCTTCAGTTGGTGGCCACACGGAAGAGATCCTCAGAGACTGGGGATTTGGCGCTGACGAGATTTCGGCCCTTGCGGCAGCCGAGGCGACTTAAAACAAACGTTATGCGTTCCCGCGCAGGCGGTAACCCAGGGCTAAATCCTACGTCCTTGCATCTTGCTCTGGACCCCCGCCTTCGCGGGGGATACTGGGCTTTTAATGTCTGTGCAGCGCTCAGGCACCAGGACCCAACAGCAAAAAAAAGCCGCATGTTGGGGCCGAAACTTTCCGAGCCCTAGTTGTCGCTGGTCATCCACCAGGTCGAAAGCGGGAAGTCAGCCCCGCCATATCCCCAACCCAGGAGAGGCGGGCGCTGCGGGTGGCGGATCTCGCTCCACCAGGCGATGCGATCCGAGGCCTGATAATAGAGCGGCACGGCGTAGCTGCCCGACAGAAGCAACCTGTCGAGGGCGCGGGCGGCCGTTACAAGCTCTTCGCGGGTTTTGGCCTGCACCAACTTTTGAATGATGTCGTCGACCGCCGGATTTTTGACGCCCGCTACATTGTAGCTGCCCGCCTGATCGGCCGCTTGCGAGCCCCAGCGATAGGCTTGCTCGTTGCCGGGGGACAAAGTGCCGGCCCAGCGGAAGGGCACCATGTCGAACTCAAAAGATTGCAGACGCTGCTGGAACTGGGCGCTGTCAACGACACGTACGCCGACCTTGATGCCCAAGCGCTTAAGTGAGGCGGCATAGTTAAGAGCAATGCGCTCTTGGGATCGGTCTGACAGCAGAATTTCAAACTCAAAGGGCGCGCCGGTGACGGCATGGACGAGTTTGCCTTCTTTAATTTCCCATCCGGCGGCATTCAAAAGCGCCATGGCGCTGCGGGCATTGTTGCGCGCGTTGTCTCGATTGCCATTTACTGGGGCGGTCCAGCCATGCTCAAGAATATCCGGGTCCACATAGGCCATCCAAGGCGCAAGCAAAGCCCGTTCGGCGGCAGAAGCCGGCCCCTTTGCGCGCAGATCGGAGTTGTCAAAGAAACTCTGGCTGCGGGTATAGGCGCCGTGAAAGAAGTTGGTATTGACCCACTCAAAATCGAAGGGCTTGATCAATGCCGCGCGGACACGATTGTCCGCAAAGAGAGGGTTGCGGGTGTTGAACGCATATCCCAAAAGCCCCATGGGACGGTTGTGCTCGACCTGATCTCGAACGATGAGCGCATTGCGCACCGCATTGAAATCATAACCATTGACCCAGCGATCCGGGCTGCCTTCAAAGCGCACCGAGAAGAGGCCCTTTTTGAAGGCTTCAAACTTGGCGTTTTCATCCCGGAAGGATTCAATCTTGATCGTGTCGAAATTGTTGCGTCCGACATTGATGGGAAGATTTTGACCCCAATA
>SBHG01000059.1 GCA_006226305.1 Alphaproteobacteria bacterium
GGCGGCGGCTGGATTGCCCGGGCGGACGCGGCGGCCTTTAACCGCTAATTTTGCGGCAAAAAGGGGTGGTTTTAGGGTTGAACGGGCCTAGGGCCCTGCTGTATAAGCCCGGATGCCCTGTCCGGGCGGGCCCCCGCGCTTCACATAGGCGCCTTGATGGGGACCCCCCCAAGATCTGGTGCGGCGGAGTAGCTCAGTTGGTTAGAGCAGTGGAATCATAATCCATGTGTCGGGGGTTCAAATCCCTCCTCCGCTACCAGCCCCAAAACCCTTACTAAACTAGCCCTTATAAATGCTCTTGTTTCCGACTGCGGAAATCGTTGCAAAACCGATTGACCACCGCTGCTGCGTTAAAAGGAATTTTTGGGGAGTTGGCCCCCCTCCTATTACTAGAACGGAACCCGTATCGCCTATGAATCTTCCAATTCTCCCAACGTAATGTCAGTCACAGACCAGCCATAGCTTTGGACCCGCCAATCATCAGCTTGACGAATAAGAACAAAGGACCAGCCGCCTTCTTCCTTGAATGGGACCCCATCTGTTTTGCCCGACCATTTGGTCTTGATTGTGAAGAACACTTTGTCGCCGTCGGCGCTGAAATCATGGGTGGCACCAAAAGCGTGCATTAGGTCAGTTATGTTTTCAACGTGACTGCGCAATCGTTGGCTCCACGCGTGGATCGCATCACGGCCTTTAAAAACAAATGGGGCGAAATTCTCGATTATTGTCACATCAGAATCTGCGAAGATGTTTTGAAGTTGTGTTTCATCGGGGCTTGCGATGAATTTGGCGAGCCGGTTGGCAGCGGCAATCATTTTTGAATCAGGCATTTTCGGATCTTGGGGGGGAGTTGTCATAGCCCGCATCATCTCTCTCGAAGTCTTGGCCTTTGTTGGAGTGTAACAAAATTTCAGAGAATTTGCTCACCGTCCATTAAGTCGTGCCTCATCTATGCGCTTTCGGGTTCAAATCCCTCCTGCGCTGCCAGGGGTCACGTGAGATCCGCCCATTTGATGCGGACTTTCTTTTTGCCTCGCCTTGCCAACTCCTTGCGATCGATCAGTCGGCTACTGACTTCAAAATCTTCGTTGATTTTCACGATCAACAGTTTCGAAAAATTTCCCCTCATGTCGACGGTTACTGTGTCATTGCCATTGAAGGGGGCGATGGTTTTGACCTCTATGAAGTCGTCGCCGAGTCTACCGTCTGATCCTTGCGCATAATTTTTGTGAAGCTTAATGCCAAGTGTGATAGCACCGAAAAGTTCGCCGAGATCGCCATAAACCTGGAGGTGGCGATTGGTTCGCAGATAATAGTCCTCCGAGACTGCAAGTAATTCGTAGAAGATTTGCACAAGGGAATAGTCACCGTTGGGGTGCTTTGCCTTCCATTCATGATGTTGGATCTGGTCATGTATGTCCGACCAGTTTACCCATTCCCCGTCATCCCATATGCTGTCTTCGAAGCTCATGACCTGGGCCTTCCCCGCGTGCTCGTGATCAAAGCGACCTTTAAAATGATCGTCAGGATGGCGCGTTCGGTTGTGGGCATCGGAATATTCCTGAGATCAAGAGCTTTGGGACATATCGCGTCGATTGATTTTTTGTCAGAGTAGTATCCTCCCATTTTGTATTGTTGCGTGCAATTAAAAATGATTTACTACTCTTGGTATTGGGGTGGGGCCGTACCGCGCCCTGGAATATCAAATGGACCATTTGTGGATTGTGGGGACTTGCGCGTGAAACACAGGTTGCGACGATCGTTGTCTCAGGCGCCTGGGTTTAACCTATTCTACTTGTCGGGCCTGGTTGTCATTCATGGCACCATTTTTCGCCTTGTCTGGATTCATTTTAACACGACGACTTTCTGTCTTCCGGCCTGGGATTTTTGGCTTGCGGGACAGAGTGGCTTCTGGGCGCCCTATCAAATGTTTCAGCTGACCTTTGTGCTGTTTTTATCTTTGCGCTTTTGATACTGGTGAGCCGGTGGCGCATCGTGCGCAAAAGCCGATTGCATATGGCAGGCTATGGCTTTGTCATGGCTTGGATTGTGAGTGCGTCTGTTCTTTTGGCCGCCTATTACGGCATGATGATCCCCGACAGTTGGGAAGGGCGTCTTTTACCGGCCTTGAGCCGCGTGGTTCGTGGCAACTTTATGCCGCCGCCGTCCTGGGATGGGGAAACATATATCCGGTATTTGCCGCTTGGGAGTTGTAGCCCAGAACAATATGACCATTATGTCCGACGTTATGCCTATCAAGAAAAAGAACGTCTTGTATCCGGGCCAAAGAAAAGTTTCTTCGGCGAGCGGGAATGGACAGCTTTCGGACAGCCGCCGAAAGCAAGGCCGCCGGAAGACTACGACGCTGTGCTGGTCGACGGCGCGCCGGTTGAACCGGAGCGGCGGCGTTCTTACTACTAGGTTGCCAGACGTCGAGATTTATTAATCGCGAAGCCTGACTCACCCAATTGCGCGGCGATAAAGATGCCATGTGCCGTGGCCGAGGACAGGCAGGGCAATGAAGAGCCCAATCATCAAGGTGGCCAGTGACAGCAAGAGCGCCAGGCCGACAACCATGTACCAAAGGATCATGGGGCCGGGATTTGTCCGGACGGTTTTGACGGAGGTGATCATGGCGGTGACAAAGTCAATGTCGTCGCGGTCATAAAGCAGCGGGAAAGAAATCACCGTAATCGAAAAAACGAAGAAGGAGATCATGGCGCCGGTCAGACATCCGAGAGTGAGGAAGATGAGGCCGGTTGGGGTGGTAAAAATTTCGGCAATGATTTGCGCCGCGCTGGTTGTCGCGAGCCCCATAAAGCCGAAGAAGAGGAGCGCTGCGATGTCCATCCAGATGATCATGACAAAACAGGTAATGAGTGCCATCCATCCCAGATCCCGCCGACCGGTGCCGCGCACGGAGGTGAGAACCGCGCTCCAGCTCAGTGGTAAGCCACGCTTTAATTTGCGACTGACGTCATAAAAGCCGGTTGCCATAAATGGTGCGATGAGGGCAAAGCCGATGAAGAGAGGGTAGACAAGGAAGTGCAAGTGCAGATAGGCGAGGAAAGCATAAATGAGCCAGCCGCAGAGCGCATAGGCGCCGCCAAAGAAGAGCCCGTACTTTGGGGCGCTTCGAAAATCCTTGAAACCCTGTGATAGAGCGGCTGTGAGATCCACTGTGGACAAGGTGTTGACTTCGAGCCGCGCTATTGCTCGTCGATTGGCGGTGGGTTCCATATTATCGCTTTCCTCCCGGCCTAAGGGGCTCCCCTCCTGTTTTCATAGTGGCGATTGTCGTCCGACTTGGCAAGATGGCACAAAATGCCCGGTTCTTATTGCGTTTTGCCCCAATTCTGGTAGCATTCGCCCACTCATTTGCAATTGAATCGTGTGGGCCAAAATTCCGGTACCTCGCTACTTAAGAGTTTCCCCTGAATAAAAGAGCAAGTGATGCTGCGGCTGTCGCGGTGACAGGTGCGGTTGGTTTTTTGTTTTTGAAGGACTCTCTAAATGACGATCGGAACGGTCAAATTTTTCAATCAATCCAAAGGCTATGGCTTTATCATGCCCGATGATGGCACCAAGGATGTGTTTGTACACGTTACGGCGCTCAAAGATGCTGGCATCATGGAGCTTAATGAGGGACAAAAGGTTTCTTTTGAAGTTCAGCCTGGTCGTGACGGTAAATCCGCGGCGCAGAACCTGCAGCTCGTCGATTAAGCACTTCCAGGCGGCGGTATGTGCCGCTGCTGACTGAACATAACGGCGCCCCAAAAAATTGAGGGCGCCGTTTTCATTATTCGGGTTTTCATAGTCGTGGTTATTCCCCGTCGGGATCATTCTTTGGCGTGGATCTTTTGTTGCCGGGTTTAACATCGATCAAGGCGACGAAATTTTGCAGGCCTACAAGGATCGGCCACAACACACCCATAATGTAGATCATTTCAAGCCAGGGCAGGATATTTGCCGCAGCCAATAGATTGGCGGCGATGAAAATGAACCCGCCCAGGAGCATGATCAGTTGTGCGGGCTTCATCTCCTTCCAATTGTTGACGGATTTTGAGAAACCGAACCAGGGGCCAAGCTTGGCCAGACCAAGAATAAGATTGGCAAGCCGCCAAACTGACTCTTCATCGCTCATAACCATGGCCAAGAGCTCTGGGATGAAACAACAGATGAGAGCGGTTGTGGGCGGCATGATGATTGAGAAAAGACGTAAATCGTGCAGATGCGACCACTGACCCGCCTCGCGGTCGCGCAGAGAGATGGCGATCGCTGTAAAGCCGATCAGGGTAATGGCAATCTGCGCAATGACGTGAAGCGTGTCCAGGTGGCCGATCTCAGTCATCTGCTTTGCAGCCTCCGCAATGGGTCAATTGTTATCGGGTGTTGAAGATATCTGTGGCGTAGCGCCAGGTTCCGTCCTCGCCCTTGTGCCAGATGACGACGTAGTTGTCGTTGCCCGGTGTGAGCGCGCCGTCCTCGCCGACCGCATTGTAGTCAGAGTGCCCGATTTCCATGACATAATCATCCCCCATCGGGATGACCTTGTCGGCGACAAGCTTCAGATCGCTCAGAACAGGAAAGAAGTTGGGGAGCAATGCGGCGATGGCTTCGCGGCCGTGCACGGGTTCCATTCCAGGAGCCAGAAATGCTGCATCTTCTTCATAAAAGGCCGCGACGGCGGCGGCGTCGCTTGCATTAAAGGCTGCTGACCATTGATCTTCAAGAGCTTGAATGGTTGCCTTTAACTCATCACCAGCCCTGGCGGGGGCGGTGGCAAAAGCAAAGGTGAGGGTCACAAGGGCAAAAAACAATCGAGTCATGGTGCTGTCTCCCATTAGGTGAATTGGAAAATTCAAACTCGAACGCTACCAGGTTACTGATCAGGCTGGTGTTTGTGACCGGTCTCACCGGTGCGGTCTTATCGCCTCTCGACAGCCTGTCGACTTTCAAAATATAGTCTTGTGCAAAACAAGAGTCCAGCAGGGACAAGGGAAGGAAAAAGCGTGATTAAAGTCTTTGGACTGAAGGTTTCCTATTTCACGGGAAAGCTTGAGGGGTATCTGCGATACAAAGAGATTCCTTACGAATATTGCCCCGCGACAGTGACATATTTCATGAAGGTCATGCCATCGGAAACGGGCGCCATGCAGATGCCTGCGGTGCAGCTTGAGGACGGGCGCTGGATGACCGACACTAGTCCGATGATTGATTGGTTCGAGGATCAATACCCCGAGCCGGCTATTCTACCGGAGGACCCTGTGCAAGGGTTTGTCTGCCGGTTGATTGAGGATTATGCGGATGAGTGGCTTTGGCGGCCTGCCATGCATTATCGCTGGAGCTATCCATTGAGCTCGAAACTGCTCCGACGTCAGATTATCGGCGAAATGGCGCCGGATGTGCCCGGGCCGGACTGGATCAAGTGGTGGCGGACAGAGAGGCGTCAACACAGAAATTTTGTCAAAAACGACGGGGTGACGCCGCAGACCTGGGGCCATGTTGAGCAAAGCTATTTGCGGTTGCTGGACATTCTCTCAAATGTTTTTGAGAGCCGTCCTTTTGTCTTTGGGGATCGGCCGAGTCTTGCCGATATCGGTCTCTTTGGCCCCTTGTTTCGGCATTTTTCCATGGATCCGGTTCCGGCCATTATTATGCGGGAGAGCGCTCCCGCGGTCATGGAATGGGTCTATCGCCTGTGGAATGCGCGGGCCTCGAAAATGACGGGCGGATTTGTTTCCGGGGTGCCGGAGGATTTGCTGCCTCTTGTCAAGGAGATTGGGGAAACGCACCTTGAAAACCTCAATGCCAATGCTCTGGCCTGGCAAGCGGGTCAAGAGCAGTTCGGGGTGACGCTGCAAGGGGCGACTTATCAAAAGGTGCCGGTTTCGCGTTATCGTGTCTGGTGTCTTGAAATGCTGCAAAAGCATTTTCAGGCTGTACCGGGTCAAGCGCGGAAGGCCTTGGGATCGGTGCTTGATGGACAGGGGTGCCTGGAGCCGCTTCAGCGTCTTGACGGACTTGCCAGCGGATACGATCCAGACGGACAAGTTCCCTTTGGGAATCGGTCGCTTCCAGTGTATGAAAAGATAGTCTGAAACAAGGAGTATCTTGATGAAGCAGCTCACCGGGCTAGACGCCTCCTTTTTATATCTGGAGCAGGCCAATACGCCGATGCATATCGGCTCCATCGCGATTTATGACCCCTCCACCTCGCCGAATAAATTTGTGCGGTTTAAGGATATTCTTGGGTTTGTCGAGGAACGCTTGCCGCTTGCGGAAACATTTCGCCAAAAGATTGTCCGTGTGCCGCTTAATCTCGACCATCCCTATTGGGTGGAGGACAAGGATTTCGACCTTGAATATCATATCCGACACATTGCGTTGCCGGAGCCGGGGGATTGGCGTCAGCTTTGTATTCTGGCCGCCAGGCTTTTTGCCAGGCCGCTTGATTTGTCGCGGCCGCCCTGGGAAATCACGGTCATCGAAGGCCTCGATAATGTAAATGGGGTGCCTGAGGGCAGCTTTGCCATGCTGTCCAAAGTACATCATTCAGCAATCGATGGAGTGTCGGGGGTGGATATTATGAACGCCATTCACACCATTACGCCCGACCTGACGCCGCCGGATGTGCAAGATGACTGGCATCCGGACCGGGTACCGACGACCGGCGAAATGCTGATGAAGGGCTATGCAGGAAATTTGAAAAAGCCCTTCCGCTTTCTTGAGGTGGCGCGCAGCACGGCGCCCGGGCTTGCCCGGGTTGCGCGGGGCATGGCGAATAAGGAGTTTGACGCTGAGAGCCTGACGCAGGTGCCGCGCACGCGATTTAACCATTCAATTTCTCCGCACCGCGTGGTCGAGGGTCAAGTTTTCCCGCTGGAAACCATCCTGGAAATGAAGCGAGCGGCGGATACTAAAATGAATGATGTGATGCTCGCTATCGTCGGGGGTACCATGCGTAAGTATCTGGAAGCCAGCGATGAGCTGCCAGCAGAATCGCTTGTTGCTTTTGCGCCCATATCGGTGAGGACAGAAGGCGAATCCGGGGCACTGGGCAATCAGGTCTCCGGTATGAACGTGATGCTGGGCTCGCATATCGAAGATCCTTATGAGCGTCTTCTTTACGTGCACCAGAAAACGCAGCAATCCAAGGCCATGACCAATGCGCTGGGCGCCCGCCAGATCGCCGAGATCGGTAAATTGGCGCCAGCCATGTATACCGGGCTTGCGGCGCGGCTTTACACAGAGTTTGGTTTGGCAAACCGGATGCGGCCCACCTTTAACACGGTGGTGACCAATGTTCCGGGTCCGCCCATTCCGATCTATTCGACCGGCGCGCAAATGGTGAAGTATTATGGTCTGCTGTGCCTTTTTGATGGGGTCGGGCTTGGCCATGTGGTGATGAGTTCCAATGGCGAGGTATCGCTGACCGTGACCGCTTGCCGAGAAATTCTGCCTGACCCGGCCTTTTATGCCGAGTGCATGCAGGGCGCCTACGAGGAACTGGTTGAAGCGGTGCTCGGATAAAAAAAGGCCCTCCAAAAGCGAGGGCCTTTCATTTTGGTTTTAGTTGATTTTGTGACCTGACGAGGGATAGACCGCGGCGCGCCAGCCGGAGCGGTCAAAGGGGGTCCATTGCCCTTCCGGCAACGCCAGGCGATCGGCGACGGCGTAAAGGGTGGGGGCATTAAAGCCCATGCCGCAGTGGGCTGCGCGGACCTCGATATTGTCGGTTAGCGGTCCAGGGGCCTCAAGCGAGGCAGACCAATGCACCACGCCGTCGGTCTTGGAGAAAATTGATGTTGAGGGCACACCTTCGGGTGGTTCAGCCAGCGTGCTCAGGAGCTCCTTAAAAGGCGCTTGATGAATGTCGTCGTGGTTGATGCGTTTGTAGAGCGGCCAGGCTGCGGTTGATTCCGGTGGGCCCGCAAAAGGGCTTCCCAGGGAGATCACCTGACGCACCACATCCGGATCCAGCTTTGCGATCTCGCGGGCGAGCACGCCGCCAAGGCTTTGTCCAACGATTGAGATTTTCCGATCGTCGTTCAAGTGGGCGATGTTTTCAATGTGATCAGTGATGTGGCAGAAATCTTCACCCATTACCTGAGGGCCGAAATTACGCCCCAGGGTCCAGGGATAAACTTTATAGCCTTGACCTGTAAGAAACCGCCGCAGGTAAGAAGTGCTGATGTCGCTCGCCATGAAGCCGGGCAGAACCAACACCGGGTGGCCGTCGCCGCGCGGCGCCATTTTCAACAAGCGATGGAAAATTGGTGCACTGATGATTTCGCCGATCGCGCGCTGCGGTTCCAGCAAGGTCCATGCGCGGGCGGGCGGGCGGCCCATTTCTTCTGCAATACTCACACTCAAATCTCCCCTTTTGAGCCGCATTTGTCTTTTGTTAGTTAAACTCTAACGAGGCTGAATCCTCCCGGTCAAGCGCTAGAGGGTACAAGGAGAGCGTTATTCTTCCGGTTAAGCTTTTGTTAACCATGAAAACAACGGAAATGGGGGCGTTTTCAAGACTGCTTGTACTGCAGAATTTGCATGGAAACGGCCTTGTTTGAGCCCTTATCCTGGCGAATGCCCACCTCTTTAAAGCCCAAAGCGTCATGAAACTTCATGGAATCAGGGTTGGGGGGGCTTATATTGACTTCAAGGGCCAAGAGGTTGTGCTGGCTTTCCAGGGCGATTTCCTCGCAGTGCCTGTAAAGGGCGCGGCCCAACCCCTGCCGCTTGACATTGTCCGCGATAACGACACGGTCCAGATATAAAAACCGCTCATAGCGATCGCGAAACCAGAGAAAGTTCAAGCTGTCGTAATCAGTGTCCTGATCGAAGAGCACCAGAAAACCCGCCACCTTGCCTTCAGCTTCGATCACCGGAAAGTGGCGCGCCAGATCAAAGAGCGCGCCAAATCGTTCAGCGGTGACATCCCCCACATGCGGGACCTCACGCTGGTTCATCTGATAAAGGCCTTCAAGGTCCGCGCGAGTTGCGGGTCTTATTCTCATGTGCGCCAGGAGGGGTCTTCCTTGTCAATCTGACGGATGAGGGCCGGCCAGGCAAGGTTGCTGATCCCTTCGGCATCGCCGGTAAATCCGGCCTGACCTTTCACCAC
>SBHG01000172.1 GCA_006226305.1 Alphaproteobacteria bacterium
GAAACTGCGCTGGAAACCCTCGGGGTCAAGGCGCAGACGCTCTATGCCTATGTGAGCCGGGGCCAGATCCGGGCGATCACAGACCCTGAAGATCCCCGGCGCAGTCTTTATGCGCGCCACGATGTGGAGCGGCAGGTGCAGAAGCGGCAAAGGCCGCGTCGGCGGGCCGATGTGGCCGCGGGCACTATTTCCTGGGGCGAGCCAGTGCTGGAGAGCTCAATCTCAACGGTGCGGGATGGGGATCTCCTTTTCGGGAATGCACGGGCAGTTGATCTGGCAGAGACTTTCAGTCTTGAAGAGATCGCGGGGCATCACTGGCAATATCTGTATACGGATAATGTGACAGAGTGCACCGTCATCCCGCCCCGGGAGACCGCCAAGGCGCGGGGGGTTGCCTGGCTCGCGGCGGAAGCGGCGCAGGCGCCGCCCAGCATTGACCGCAATGGCGAGGCGCTGGCGCGAGAGGCGTCGCGGCTGTTGTCGGGTTTTGCCGATGCGATGATTGGGGAGCGCGGGCAAGGACCGATCCATCTTCGCCTTGCGCAGAGCTGGGGGCTCAGCGGCGAGGTGGCGGATCTTGTGCGCCGCGCCCTGGTCCTGATCAGCGACCATGAGCTTAATGCCTCCACCTTTGCTGTGCGTGTGGCCATTTCAACGGGAGCATCGCTCGCGGCGGGCGTGCTTGCGGGATTTGCGGCGCTTTCGGGCCCGCTCCACGGAGAGGCCTCGGTGGTGACACGTCAACATTTGCAAGAAGCCCTCCGGCATTCCAATCCGGAGGCGGCCGCGCGGTTCTTACTTGAACGTCCTGGGGCGACCTTGGGGTTCGGTCATCCGCTTTACCCGGAGGGAGATGTGCGCGCAAAAGCCCTGTTCGAACAGATGACTTTGCCGCCGGAATTATCAGAACTGATTGCCCGTGTGGAAGAGATAACCGGACGCAAAGCCAATGGCGACGTGGCCTTCGCGGCCCTTACCATGCTTTACAGGTTGTCGATGGAAGCCAGTGCCACACTTTTCGCGGTGGGCCGGATGACCGGGTGGCTTGCCCACGCCCAGGAGCAACAGCGCAGCGGACAGCTTATTCGTCCACGGGCGCGCTTTGTGCCCCCGGGGCGCGGATCAAAACGCGTTCTTTCCTAACTTGCGGCCTTGATCGACCTCTTAGCACCAACTGGCTTGCTCCGAAGCGGGCTCGCGCAGCAGTTCCAGAATATTGGCCTCAATGATTTTGAAACCCACATTGCCGTAAAGTTTTTGGCGTCCCTCGTTGAGCACAAAACTTGGGCTTCCTTCAATACCAAAACCTTTTTGCAAGTCATTATCGCGGCAGAGCGCGGCAAAGGCGCGCCCGTCCTTGATAGCGGTCATAACCGGTTCCGGATCTATCCCGCGTTCTGTCAAAATTTCCATTTGCACATCAAAAACACCGATGTCACGTCCGTCACAGAAAAAGGCTTCGCGCATGGCGAGCGCACAATGCTCGCCGATGTTGTGCCTGTCGGGGTGTGTGATCTGAACCGCCTTGAGGGTGAGATGCGGCGCAGCGGAGGAGGCGGGACGGGTTTCCTGCCATGCCTTACTGCCGAGGTTTATGTGGTCAAAGCGCTTCGCCACATGGGCCACATGATCGGCATAGCCTTGCCAGCCGCCACGGGATTTCCACCCCCCTTCGATCTTGGTGGCCGTGTCCCCAAAGACAGAGATGTAGTGGCAGTCGATCTGAACTTTGTCGCCAAATCGATCACGCAGCTCCTGCAGGCGCCGCTCGGCTACATAAGCCCAAATGCAAAGGATATCCGAGAAATAAGAAACGCGAATGGGCGTGTTGGGCATGGAAGAATTGCTCTGTCAGATCAAGGACCGGTTGATTTATCAGGGTGATCTTAGGCCCTCGTCGCCCTCACGGACAATTGCTTTTGCCGGTCACTTTGACGCAAAGAGATATTTGCTGGTTTCCGGGTTTTCCCGCCGCCACATGACATTATCAAGGCAGTAGTGGTGGACATTGATAAAAATCCAGAAGGTGAAGAAAAAGAGCGCCGGACCAAAGGCGGCCTGATAGGTCAGGGTCGAATCCAGAAGTGTCGGTAATCCGAAGAAGCCCAGAAATCCAGCGGTGAGACCGACGGCCAGAAAGAGTGTCAGTCGCAGAGCAAAGCGATGGGGCGCCAATAGCCGGGCCCAGGGGCTGGCGGGCGCTTCCATACTGTCGGGTTTGCCTTTTTCCACATTCAGCTGAAACCGCCAGACCACCAGAAGATATTGCAGGGAATGGAGCGCCGGAACTACCAAGAGGAATACCGGATCGATCCGTGCAAAGATCATCCAGAGATAGAGCGTGACCAGATAGGCGGTCAGACCATTGATGGGGACTTTCTTGCCGGTGCCCCAATAGGCCCTGGCAAGAGTGACCACGGTAAAAAGCGAGAAGCCGAGTGTCATCGCGCCGATGAGATAGGCTATCTCATCCGGTACAGAAAGAACAAAGATCTCAAGGCCAAAATAGTCATGTGACTCGACGTAGCGGTTGGCGAGTGTCCAGGTGAAAGCCCAGGTGACATAACCATTGGCGCGAAGAACCCATTTCTCACGGTCGTTGAGAAAACTCTTCTTCAAGGCACAATCAACCATGAGCATGCCGTAGCCTTGCTTGACGTAGTGCCAGCCAACGAGGAAGCCCATGAGGTTATACGTCAGGCTCATCCATCTGGGGCTTTCGAGGGCAAAGCTGAGGGCGAAATAGGCAATCAAGCCGATGGGAACAATGACCCCGGCAAAAAGATAACGCCGCCGAAGCCATAAGGGGTAAGCCTCGCCGAAGGCCTTTTCTCGAAAATCGCGGTAAAAGATTTGATAGGAGTGGGCAAAATGGGGGTGGTTGACAAAATTGGCGACCACCAGCATGGCAAACAACAACTGGTTTTTGGCTTCCGGCGGATAAAGGAGCGCGAAGATCGGCAGAAGGATCAAGGTCGCACCACCCAGCCCGAGAAAATCCACAATCGGATGAAACAGCCACTCGCGGCGCTTAGCCGCTTGCGGGTCGGCGCTGTCGGATTCGCCGAGCGCCAGATGTGTCGTGTCCATGGTCATAGCGGCCTGATCCTAACCCCGCAGGCTTAACATATGTTTAGCTTTGGACGATCCCGGGCTTTAGGAACCCGCCTCAAATTCCATGGCTTTTTGCAGGGCCGGGCGCGCAAGGCAGCGCTCGGCATAGGTATCCAGAATGTCACTTTCCGGCAGGAGCCCAAAGCGTTTGAGAAACAAAACCGAGGAGCCGATCATGACATCGGCGGCGGTAAAGGTATCGCCGAGGAGCCAGGGACCGTTCTTAACGCCGTTTTCCATAACGTTAATCATAGTGTCAAAGTCGCCCCAGCCGTGGCTCACTTTGTTGGCGGCGGTGCCGGAGATTTTCTCCCCCATGGCTGGCTCGATGACGCCGGGGGTATAGACCATCCAGTAGAGATAATCACCGCGTTTGGGGTCATCGACCGCTGGCGCAAGCCCGGTTTGTGGATAACGGTCGGCGATGTAAAGGCCGATGGCGGCGCTGTCGGCCAGATGCACGGCTCCATCGGAAAGGGCGGGCACTTTGCCCATGGGGCTTGCCTTGGCGAAATCGGGATCGCGCGGCTTGTCCGGATCGCGAATGTCGATCAAGACACGCTCGTAGGCAAGGCCTGTTTCTTCCATCAGCCAGAGGGCGCGTATGGCGCGGGTCTGTGGGCACCAATAGAGTTTAATCATGGGATGCGGGGTCCTCTTGTTGTGGGGGCGTCTCAGTGCTTTCAGAATAAACAGTACGTTTATCTTCTGGGACAAAAAGATATGGCGTGCCGTTAATTTCAATGCCTTTGAGTCTGGGTTCAAATAACGAGTAGGACCCTTTTTCCAAACTCTTCCAAGTCTCTATCTGGTTTACATGGTCGTTCCAGGTAAACCAACAGGTTTGACTTTCCCAGCTTTTGGAGGCCCCGGTTCGATAAAAAAATTTGCAGTGATGGGAATGACGCTTTTGGTGAGGTTTTTGAAAAATGATGTATTCGGAAAGCTCATCCCCAAATAAATCGAGTGAAACAATCAGGCAGGGCCGATCACGACCGACATCCATACAGGACCGAACGAGCTCCGTTTCAACTAACAGAGCATTTTCAAAATCGGGATCAAGTGTTGCTTCTACCGGGCGGACTAGAAATCGATCGTCAAAGGCCCCCTCAATATCATGCTTGGTATAAATGCGTGCTTTTGGGCTGGGGACTTCGTAACGATTACGAGACTTGGCCACCTTTATGCCTGCGACAATGACGTCATGATCAGTGCGTGCTGTTTGGCTCTCAAGGGTTTCAAGCGCCTTGGCACCGCTGCGTCCCAGCTTGAACCACAGGTAACCGTAGTCAAACTCCTCAGCGCTTACAACACCGCGCTCAAGACGATCCAACTGGCTTCTGGTCGAAATCCCAAAGGGGCTTAGAAGCGGGGTTTGAACAAGACAGCCCAAACCAACCGCAAAAAGAGCGAGCGCAATATTGGCTTTGCGAATGTTGCGGGCCCATCCGGGCATCACTGTGGAGAGCGCGTATGTGAGCGCCAGGGCGAACGCGAAAAGGACAATGAGCGCACCAAGGACGCGGTCGACGTTCCAGCCATATTGGTCGACCCTGAGCCAGAGCGAGTAAATGGCGATCCCGGCGAAGGCCGGGAGGAGGAGCGCCTGCCCTCGCGCTGACCAGAGAAAGATGGGATGCGCTTCTGCTTCACTTGCCTCGCCGCTTGAGACGACCGTTGAAATTATAACAGCGGACAGCAAGATCAGGCTCGTCGTGGTGGTGGTTGCGGAAGTTGCCGCCCACAAGGGCTCAAGACCCACGATCGCAAGGGCAATGAGAAAGGCCAATGAGAAGCCGAGAATGACTGGCGAAACAATTCGCAAAAGCAAGATGGCGATAGCGGCCAGCGCTTCAACGATGTTTTCACGCTGGCGGACAAGAGAAACACCAAGTGCCACCAAAGTGTAGCCATAGGGTAGGTAAAACCAGCTCTTTTCGAGGAGATCGGAAAAGAAAGTGATGTCAATCAGCTCAAAGAGCTCCGCCCACAACGAAAAGACACCGAGCCCCAGGCCGAGAAAACAAAATCCGAGAATTGCGATCACGGGAAGGTTCCATGCCTGACGGAAGAGCGCCGGGTAATGGGCCCATTTGCGGGTACTCTCGCGGGCACGGAAAAAGCCAATTCCAACGTAGGAAATGAGGATGCCGACAAAAAGCAGGATGCTTCCGGTCGGGTTGTCATAATCGGCAATGGGGGAGCCGTAGAGATTGGAAAGAAGGAAATAAAGACCTGAGATCAGGGCTGCCAAGGCAACGGCAAACAGGGTTGATGTCTTGGTGCCCTCAGACTTATTGGTCAAAATAAAACCCGCAAATCCGGTCACGACAAAAGCCAGCAAGGTCAGGCCGTTTGTGGTTAGATGGTTACCGACTTTCAAATACTCGTCAATTGCCCAAACCGCGGTGCCGGCGACAAGCCCAACCAAGCTGGCGAGAAAGACGTCGTTATTGAATGTTTTTCCGAAAAACATTGGTACTCCTTCCACATACGATCTCAGGGCGGTCACTCTCTGGCTGAGGCGTGGCGAAAATGGTTCGCGCTTAAGGCAAAGGTGTGGCGGCTATAACTTTAACCATCGTAACACCTGAAGTTGCCCTATTAAAGCGATAACAAATCTCGCGTGTTATTTTTCTTCGCTGGAAAATCTTCGTGATTGCAAATCGAGATCAGCTATCTCATCATGCAATTAAAACAAACGGTAAAACTTAGTTGGGAGGAAAAAATGACAAAAATAGAGACGGGTACGGAGCATTTCTTAGGAGAAATCAGGGACGGAATAGCAATCCTGACCATGAACCGGCCGGAGGCGCGCAATGCCATGTCTGGTGAGATGCTGGGCGCCATGGCCAAGGTGCTGGCCGATGTGGAGGTGGACCCGGAAGTCAAATGCGTAATTCTGACCGGCGCGGGCAAAGGTTTTTGCGCGGGCGGGGACGTGAAAGGCATGGCGGCATCCAACAAAAGCGGTGAGCGCGCGGCGACGCTGGACGAGCGCATTGCATTGCAACGGATCTCGCAGCGTTCCACCGCCGGTAAATTGCACAAGATGCCGAAGCCAACCATTGCCGCCCTGCCGGGCGCGGCGGCCGGGGCGGGTCTGGCACTGGCCATGGCCTGCGACATGCGCGTCATGGCGGACAATGCCATTTTGACCACTGCCTTTGCCCGGGTCGGGTTTTCCGGTGACTATGGCGGGACGTATTTTATGAGCCAGCTCATCGGGTCGGCCAAGGCGCGGGAGCTTTATTTCCTGTCGGAGCGGGTCTCGGCGGAAGAGGCGTTGCGGCTCGGGCTTGCCAATTGGGTTGTGCCCGCCGATCAGCTGATGGACAAGGCGGTGGAGATTGCCACGCGCATCGCAAAAGGCCCAACCGTTGCCCTTCGCTATATGAAAGAGAACCTCAACCGGGCGCTTGCCGGAGAATGGGATGACTGCCTTGACCTTGAGGCGACCCACCACATTCACACAGGCCTGACCGAAGACCACAAAGAGGCGGCGCAGGCCTTTGTCGACAAGCGCGAACCGGTCTTTAAAGGGCGCTGATTGATCGCAATACATATGCGTGAATTGCTTGAGACGGGCGGGAACTTTCCCGCCCTTTCTTTCATGAGCGCGCGGAAAAATATCTTGTCTGAGGGTCGCTGCTGCTGCTGAAATAGTCTCCCATCTGATGTGAGGTTATAAATGCGCGCGATCGGCGGAAGCGACTTTTCTTTTCATGAAATTCTTGAGCGTGATCCGGAAGCGGGCACGACAGAGGCGCGATTGAAAGCGGTGGCGCTTTTGTATCACTCGCTATTTACCGGCCTCATCTTGATGGTGGCGAGCCGCTGCGGCGACAAGGCCGTGGGCGACTGGATTTTCAAAACCTTTCGCCGCCAACATGAAGCGAAATTTCTTTCCAGTTTTGACAAGCTTGGATTGACGGATGTGCCGCATGCCGTGGCCTCGGCGCAGTATCATTATCTGTCCAATTCCATCGGCGGGGTGGAAGTGGAATATATGTATGAAAGCGATACTAAGGCCTGGGTGCGGTTTTGCCATCCGCGCTGGCTTTATGACGGCACCGCGATCTGCGGGGTGCCGGAAAGTGTGAGCCACGGGTTTCTGCGGGGCTGGTATGGCCAGAACGGTGTTTCCTTGAGCAATCCGCGCCTTGGTTTTGTGTGCACCAGCCAGGACATGACGGCCGAATATGGCCTGGCGGGTTATTTCAAAGAGTTCGACCAGGACCTCGCACCCAATGAGCGCCTGCAATTTGCACCTGGCGAACAGGCACCGCCGTTTGACGCGGACAAGGCACCCCGGCTTGATGCAAGTGCCTGGAGCGAGACACGGCTTCGCAAAGCCAATCGCAACTATGCGCTCGACTATATCCGCAATGGTCTTGCCACGCTGGAAGAGGTTGTGGGGACGGATAAGGCTGCGGAGGTTACCTCGCTCGCGGCCCGGCTCATTGGCCGACAGTTTTATCGCAAGGTGGCGGCGCTCTTAGGCGTCAACGGCACGGATACGGCGACTTATGCAGAACTGCTCTTAAGGCTGGCCCACGCTTTGGATGAACCCTCAGAATGCGATGTGGAAAGCGATCACACGGAAATCCGCCAGAATGGGTGGCGTCTGGCGCAAGGTCTGGACGAGGTGCCCGCGCTTTATGAAATCGCGCTCGACGGGCTTCTGGAAGGGCTTTTGAATGTCCACAACCGGTTTCTCACCCTGACCCGTAAAGTTTCGTGGTCAGAGGGCGCTCATGTCTGGCATGTGCGCTAGACGAGGTGGAACCGCGTGCCGCAAAGGGTGACGTGCGTTTCGTCGTGAGGCAGACCCCGAGCCTGGGCGGCGGCAAGAATGGCCTCTTTGTCGGTGACTTCTATATCCAGGGCGCTGAGGCCGGGGCCGCGCCCGTCTAAAGCTTTGACAAAGCGCACCCGGGCATTTTCAAGATCAAAATAGGCGCGATTGTGTTCGCCGATTTCCAAGGGACGGCGGGCAATGATGGCCCAGCGCTCGGCCATGGGCTCGGGACTGTCTGACTGCAGCTCCACGGCGCGGATGGCTTTGACCCGTGAGGTGTTCACCTTGTCCTCCCAGCCTCTGCCGCCGGCCGGGGGCCAGAAGCCCTCGGGCTCAAAAGGGTCGGTGAGATCAACTTCAAAGAAACTGCCGCCCATGTCACCCGGGTGGAGCTGCATATATCGCCCGCTTCCATGGTCATGTTCCCAGGCGACGCGCACGTTCTGATCGGCGGCGCGGGCGCGGACATCATCCTGAATGTCCTTCGAGGCCGCAGCGCATATGACCATATAGCCGCCATTTCCCTGACGTCGTTCAAGGTATCGACCGGCGGCGGTGCCCTCTTTGACCGGGGCCACTACTTCGATGAAATTTGTGCCGATGGGTATGAGCGCATTTTCAAGGCCAAAGGCGGCGACCCCTTCGTCGACGAAACAGACATCCATGTCGAAGGCGGCCTTGAAATCTTCCAGGACGGGGGCAAGCCTTTCGGCCACAAGGCAGATTTGGCGCAAAACGATGGTCATGAGGTTTCCTCCATGATCTCAGGCTAGGACATTGCGGGCGCAAGGCCAAGCGCCCTTGAGTTTTGTGAGTGGCGGGTTGATAGTGGCAGTTATATCGAATCCTTGCAAAACAAGAGGGAGCGCAGCTCATGGGCAAGAAGATCGCAATCGGGGTGGGCGTTTTTGTGGTGCTCATTGCCGCAGGTGTCTTTTTTCTGACCTCAAACCTTGATGGCCTTGTCAAAAACCTGGTGGAAAAATACGGGTCTGAGGCGACCGGCACCAAGGTGGCGCTGGGGTCTGTGGCGATTGACCTGACCGGAGGCGCGGTGACGTTGGGCGAGTTGTCGGTGGCTAATCCGGCGGGCTTTGAAAGCTCTCATGCGTTCAAGATGAAAAACATCTC
>SBHG01000076.1 GCA_006226305.1 Alphaproteobacteria bacterium
TTGCCAATGGTCACCACCTCATCGACCACGGAGCGGTCGAGGTTTTCCGGTACAAAGCCTGCGCCGATTCCCTGGATCTTGTGCGGCCCCGGCTGTTGTCCGGAAAGGATGGCTGAGTCTTCTGGCTCCACCGCGATCATCTTGACCTCGGGTTTATATTTTTTCAGCGTATGGCCAACCCCGGAAATCGTGCCCCCCGTGCCAACCCCGGCCACGACCGCGTCCACCTTACCTTCTGTATCATTCCAAATTTCTTCACCCGTAGTGCGTTCATGAATTTCCGGATTGGCCGGATTTTCAAACTGCTGCGGCATCACCGCGCCCGGCGTGTTTTCAATGATCTCGTGCGCCTTGGCGATGGCGCCTTTCATGCCGATTTCCGCTGGCGTGAGCTCCAGCTGGGCGCCAAGCAGCGCCAGCATCTTGCGTCGTTCGAGCGACATCGAGTCCGGCATCACCAGAATGAGCTTGTAGCCTTTCGCCGCCGCCACAAAGGCGAGCGCAATGCCGGTATTACCAGAGGTCGGCTCGACAATCACGCTGTCGGGACGCAGCAGCCCTCGCTTTTCCATGGACTCAATCATCGAAACGCCGATGCGGTCTTTCACACTCGCCAGCGGATTGAAATACTCAAGCTTCAAGAGAATGTCCGCCTTGGCGCCGGCCTCTTTGGCCATGCGATTGAGGCGCACCAGGGGCGTGTCGCCCATGGTCTCGATGATAGTGTTGTAGACGCGTCCACGTCCGGGTTTTCCGTCAGCAATCATGGGGGTTCCTCCTCGGGGTGGTTAGCTGGGGGTCGTAAGGGACATTTAAATGTTGAAATCCATCTTGGCGTCGCGCGCCATCTCGATGCCTTTGCCTTGCGCCTCGGCGCACAGATCCTCAAAGCTGATGGCGTCGAGCTTGGCCATGATGTCGTCCTGCAATTTGTCGAGCACCGGCCCGACGATCTGCTCGCCAAGCGGCGAGGTGCGCGGCAATTCATCTTCGACCACTTCCATGGCGTCGACCACGCGCACCACATCGCCGACACTGATGCGCCGGCGCTCCCGCGCCAAACGATAGCCGCCGCGTGGCCCTCGCACGCCTTTCAGGATGCCTGCCCGCACCAGGTGCTGCATGACTTGTTCCAGGTAGCGCTGGGGGATGCCCTGGCGCTGGGTGATGTCTTTCGATTGCACCGGGTCCGGCCGCGCGTTGTAAGCAACGTCCAGAACCGCCTCGAGTGCCAATTGGGTTTTGCGGGAAAGGGTCAGCATATCACAAGCGGCTCCGCAGCGTTAAGAGCCCGTGCCCGTGGAGCCAAAGCCCCCGGCGCCGCGCGAGGTTTCGTCAAGCGAGCTGACCACGGCCCATTCGGCCTGGGCAAAACTGGCGATCACCATCTGCGCCAGCCGCTCGCCGCGCCGGATGGTAAAAGGCTCCTGGCCGAGATTGGCAAGGATAAGCCCCACCTCGCCGCGATAATCACTATCGATGGTGCCCGGTGAATTGAGCATGGTGATGCCGTGTTTGAGCGCGAGCCCCGAGCGCGGGCGCACCTGCGCCTCATAGCCGTCCGGCACCGCGATCTGAAGCCCGGTCGGGATCAGCCGCCGTTCGCCGGGCGCGACAACAATCTCGTCACCTTCCGGGATCGCCGCCATCAGGTCCATGCCCGCCGCGCCCGAGGTTTCATACTTTGGCAGGGGCAAGCCTTCACCGTGCGGCAGTTGCACGATTTCAATTTCAATGCGCTTCAAGGGGTCCTCCAAAATGTAGCGCGATCCGTTTCGCCAGATGCGCGGCCACTTCTGTTTTTGACATGCGCGGCCATTCTTCCGTGTCGTCGCCGGTAATGAGGAAGACCTGATTTTCATCGCCCCCCATAACGCCGGTGCCGGGCGACACATCATTGGCGACAATCCAGTCGCAGCCTTTTTTCTTGCGCTTGGTGCGCCCGTGCTCGACCACCATTTCCGTCTCCGCCGCAAAGCCGATGACAAGCGGCGGGCGCTTGGCATGCGCCGACAGGGTCGCGAGAATATCCGGGTTTTCAACAAGCTCCAGCGCGGGCACCCCGTGCGGGCCTTTCTTGATTTTCTGATTGGCCGGGGCCTGGGCGCGCCAATCCGCCACCGCCGCGGCGCAAATCGCCACATCGGCGGGCAGGGCGGCCTCGGTCGCCGCCAGCATCTCCTCAGCGCTTTCAACCCGCACGGTTTTAACCCCCGCTGGGTCCGGCAATTGGGTCGGGCCTGAAATCAGCGTTGTCTCTGCCCCCAGCGCCGCGCAGGCCGCCGCGATGGCATAGCCCTGCTTGCCGCTCGAACGATTGGCGATATAGCGCACCGGGTCCACCGGCTCGTGGGTCGGCCCGGCGGTGATAAGTGCGCGCCGGCCTTTAAGGCGCTGGTCGCCGCCCGCGGCAAGCGCCGCCTCAATGGCGGTGAGGATCTCAGAGGGTTCGGCCATGCGGCCAGGGCCAAATTCGCCGCAGGCCATGTCGCCCTCATTGGGCCCGACGAAGAGATGGCCGTCCGCCCGCAAGAGCGCGAGGTTGCGCCGGGTCGCGGGCGCGAGCCACATGCGCACATTCATCGCCGGGGCAAGGAGCACCTGCGTGTCGGTCGCGAGCAGCGCCGTCGAGGCAAGGTCGTTTGCCAGCCCCTGCGCCATCTTCGCCATCAGGTCCGCCGTCGCCGGGGCCACCACGATGAGGTCCGCCGAGCGCGACAATTGAATATGGCCCATCTCCGCCTCGTCGGTGAGGTCAAAAAGATCGGTGAAAACTTTCTCGCCCGTCAGGCTCGAGACCGACAGCGGCGTGACAAATTCGCTGGCCGCATGGGTCATGATCGCCCGCACCGAGGCGCCGCTTTTGGTCAAAAGCCGGATCAGCTCCAGGCACTTATAGGCGGCAATCCCGCCGCCGATCACGAGCAGCACGCGTTTGTCTTTTAAGGACATCATCTCAGAGCTCATGGGGGAAACCCCTCTAATTAAAGGGCCGCACCCGGCCCCAGGCGCCACAATCTACGCCAGCCCCATGTAAAAATCCAGCAATGTCGTGAGCCCAGGGGGAAATATGGTTAAAGGGGGAGTGAAATGGCATCGAGGTGCGATTATCTGCGCTTGACCGCGATAAGATTTTTCTCTAATTTAGAGGAAATTATTATCGAGAGGCCATATGATTCCTGAAAAGATTTATTCCGAGGACGAAGAAGTAGACGAAAGACTATTGGCATTTGGGTTCACTCGCTCTGAACTGGTCGATGTTGGCAAAAAGACCTTGGCAGAGAGGGCAAACACTATCGAGATAGATGTTGCCAGTATGGCCGGCCAGCTGTCCTATCTGTACGGCAGCCGTTACGTTCATCAACTGGCGATCAGTAAAGGGTACAAAGTTCGCAGTGAGAAGAATATTCAAATGTCGGTTCACCCTGAATCTGGGATCATGATTTCGTACCAGAATGTCGATATTGCTTGCTCTAAGAACAGATCGCCACAAGCAATCTCAGGAAAGCGTTCTGGTTCGGCGGATTTGATTGACAAGTCGCAGGGCTCGCTATTTCTGCCAGGTGAGTTACCCGAGTTTGTGGAAGCCCAAGCTGTGGAAGGCTTGGACAGTCCACTTTGGTACCTTTGTGTAGCCTTTGAAGAGGATTCATTCAGTGTTGAACTCTCTCTGCCCGCCCCATTTTCTGGCAACAACTTTCGTGGATTTTATCAAAGAATATTTATCACGAAAGGTGAAGAATGGATTGGAGAGCCGGTTAAAACTAGTGAAGCTGACTACGCCGAAGTTGAACTTAAGATAAGTCCTAAGGCATAGGAAATGTTTAACATAAAGCGATTGGAGATAGCGAGAAAGCGTCGAAGGTACACATATAAGGCATTAGCGGAACAAGCAGGAATTGCACCTGTTACCCTGTCTCGAGTTGTGAATGGAAAACAACTTCCAGAACAGGAAACCATTGATGGACTGGTTCGTGCACTGGGGTTCCCTGAAAGCTTTTTTGTTTGCGATGATTTGGATGAGATTGACGGGTCTGCTGTTAGTTTCAGAAGCTTAAGTAGCATGACAGCGAGAGAGCGTGACGCCGCGCTTTCGGCAGGTTCTTTGGCCTTTGAGATATCAGACTGGTTAAACGACAAGTATCATTTGCCGAACCCTGATTTGTTGGATCTACGAGAAGAGCAGGACGCTGAATCCGCTGCAAGAGTGTTGCGTCAGCATTGGGGATTGGGGGAAAGGCCAATCGGTAATTTAATCAAAATTTTGGAGGCTAAGGGGATACGTGTATTTTCTCTTTCAGAGACTACCAAAACGATTGATGCATTTTCTCTTTGGCGAAATGACGAGCCATTTGTATTTTTAAACTCATTTAAGTCTGCAGAACGAAGTCGATTTGATGCAGCCCATGAGTTGGGTCACCTTGTTTTGCACAAACATGGTGGTGCCGGATCTGGTGATAGAGCATCTCGAACAGCAGATCCCCGAAAGGCCGAGATTGAGGCAGACAATTTTGCCAGCGCATTTCTAATGCCCGCGAATGACATTCAGGCGAGGCTTCCAAATGTGAGAACTTTGAATAAAGTAATTGCAGAAAAATCTCGATGGAAGGTTTCAGCGGCTGCACTGTGCGTACGATTAAATAGACTTGGTCTGATTTCGGATTGGCATTATCGGACTTTCAATATTCAGCTAAATCAAAGATTTCGAGGTGAAGAACCCAATAGTATAGAAAGAGAGAAGTCCGAGTTGTGGACTATTGTGTTTGAAGATCTGTGGCGAAAGAGGAAGTCAAGAGCGAGCATTGCAAAGGAGCTGCATATTCCTGAGGGAGAGCTAGATAATTTGGTGTTTGGATTGACGTCGGATCCAACTGATGGCTCTGATGTTGGAAAAAGAAATCAATTGCGACTAGTAACTTCGACAGACTGAGTTTAAGTCGCTAAGCGGCCACAGACCAAACAACTGCCGCCAGTGCAATGAGCGCCACGACAAGGGCCCAGCGGGCCGGGTGGTTTGAGGGCTTTTGCATCTCGGCCATTTCCCGCGCCGTGTCCGGGTGGAGTTTAAGGCCGCCTTCTTCTGTCATCTGAGCGAGGAGTTCGCCGGCCCGTTCAAGCCGCTCAAGGCTCTCCGGCGCCCGGGCGACAATGCGGCCTAAGGTCTGCGCCCCGCGCGCCACATTTTGCGCCATGGCTTCAGGGCCCATCATCTCCTCGATAAAGGCTTCGACCGAGGGCCGCGCCGCCGCCCACATGTCGTGATCCTTGTCGAGGGCGCGCGCCACCCCTTCCACCACCATCATGGTTTTTTGCAAGAGCACGAGCTGCGGCTGCAAATGCATGTTGAAGGTTTCCGTGGTCTGAAAAAGCTGCATGAGGAGTTTCGCCATGGAGATATCGCGGGCAAGCTGGCCGAACACCGGCTCGCCGATCGCTCTGAGCGCCTGGGCAAAATCTTCCACCGGAAAGTCTTTCGACACATAACCCGCGTCAAAATGCGCCCGCGCCACGCGCAGATAATCCTGCAGGATAAAGCCCATGAGAATATCGCCGAGATAGACCCGGCTTTCGCGGGAAAGCCGCCCCATGATGCCAAAGTCGACCACCGCTAGCCTGAGCCCGCTTGTCTCCGTTGGCGGCACCGCAAAAAGATTGCCCTGATGCATGTCGGCGTGGAAATAGCCATCGCGAAGCGCCTGGGTGAGAAAGCTTTGAATGACAATGAGCGACAGCGCGCGCCGGTCGATGCCCGCCGCGTCGAGCGCCTCATTGTCCGTCAGCGCAATACCGTCAATCCACTCAGTGGTCAGCACCCGCTCCGCCGTGCGCGGCCAGATCACCTGCGGCACGATGAGGTCGCCGTCCCCGCGCGTGTTCTCCAAAAGCTCGGAGGCCGCCGCCCCTTCCAGGCGCAGGTCCAGCTCCATGCGCATGGACTGGGCAAGGACGCCCACAAGTTTAATCGGCTCCAGCCGCCGCGCCGAGGGCACGAGCCGTTCAAGCCACTTAGCCCCCCAAAAGAAAGTGTCGATGTCGCGCTGAAAAATGCGCCGGATACCCGGCCGCAAAATCTTCACCGCCACGGGCCGCGCCTTGGCGTCCTCTGCTTCTTTCAGCCAGCCGCGATGAACCTGCGCCACCGAGGCCGCCGCAAAAGGTGCGTCCAGTCGCTCAAAGAGGTCGCTCATGGGTCGGTTAAAGGCGGCTTCCACGGCGGCCTCCGCCTCGGCCATCGCAAAAGGCGGCAGCTTGTCCTGCAAAACCGAGAGGGCGCCCGCGAGCTCCGGCCCCACAATGTCGGGCCGCGCGGCGAGCAGCTGGCCGATCTTGATATAGCTGGGGCCCAGCTTCGGCAGCGCTTTGGCAAGACGCGCCTCCAGGCTTTCGCCCCGCCCGG
Source organism: Alphaproteobacteria bacterium (assembly GCA_006226305.1). Lineage (GTDB taxonomy): Bacteria > Pseudomonadota > Alphaproteobacteria > M2410 > M2410 > M2410. The sequence continues at coordinate 6,398 of SBHG01000076.1, forward strand.
CCCGCCAGGAAACGAGCCGCAAAAAAGCGCTTAACAGTTTAAGACCCCTCGGCACCTCGTCGGTCAGCTCTTTCGGCGCTAGCACGTCATAGCGCGCCAGCACGAAGAGCGTGCGAACAAGACGGGCAGCGTTGGAAGGAGAAGAGGTCACGTGGATTTACAAAAACGTTGTTGGTGTCAGGTGCGCCAGGCGGAATAAAGCGTGGCGATGCCGCCTGAGAGATTGTGGAAACTGACCTGCGAAAGTCCTGCCCGCTCGATCTGCCTGGCAAAATCTTTCGGGCGCGGAAACATGCGAATGCTTTCCGCCAGATATTGATAGCTCTCCGCGTCGCCCGCGATCATGGCGCCAAGGCGCGGGAAGAGCTTGAAGGAATAAAGATCATAGATCTTGTCGAGCCCCGGGGTTTCAGGCTCGGAAAATTCAAGGCAGAGGAAATGCCCGCCGGGTTTAAGCACCCGCCAGGCCTCGCGCAGCGCCGCGTCCCGGTCGGTCACATTGCGAATGCCGAAGGTGATGGTATAGGCGTCCACCGAGCGGTCGGGCAGGGAGAGGCTTTCCGCATTGCCGCAGAGCCAGGTCAGCCGGTCTTGATAGTCAGTGGCTTGCCGGCGCTTTTGCCCCGCCGCCAGCATGGCCGGGTTAATGTCGCAGACGATGGCCTTGCCGCCGCCGCGCTTTAAAAACCCGAAGGAGATATCGCCGGTGCCGCCCGCCACATCGAGGAGGGTCATGTTTGGCCGCGGGTCCAGCCGATCGATGAGAAGGCTCTTCCAGATCCGGTGCACCCCGAGCGACAGGGCGTCGTTCATCACGTCATATTTCTCGGCCACGGAGGTGAAAACCTCCGCCACGCGGCCGCGCTTGTCGTCGCGGGCGACTTTCTCAAAGCCGAAGTCAATCTCGTCCGGGGTGGGTTTGTTTTCCGTCATGGGCGTCAGATTAGCCTTTCAAGGAAGCGGGAGCGAGGCTTTATACCCCCTGTGCGAGACGAAAGACAGGGGTATAAAGGTCAGAAGAAGGGAAGGGAAACCAAAGACATGCCCGAGTTGCCCGAAGTTGAAACCGTCATGCGCGGCCTTGCCGTGCCCATGACCGGCGCCCGCCTCGATAAAGTGACCACCTATCGCAAGGATTTGCGATTTCCCCTGCCGCGCGGCTTTGCCAAGAGGCTGACCGGGCGTGAGGTCTTGCGCCTGCGCCGCCGCGCCAAATATCTCCTCATTGATCTTGAAGGGGGGACGACCCTCATCGCGCACCTCGGCATGTCCGGCCGCTTTGTGATCCATGGGGCGGCAGCGCCCCTTGAGCCCCACACCCATGTGCGCTTCCAGCTTCAGGGCGGCACCGATATCCATTACTGCGACCCGCGCCGCTTTGGCTTTATGGATCTCGCCCCGACTGAAAGCCTTGAAACTCATAAGTTCTTTGCCGCCATGGGGCCGGAACCGCTCGGCAATGCCTTCTCCGGTCCGCACCTTCGCGAAGCCCTTAAAGGCAAGAAGACCCCCATCAAGTCAGCCCTCCTCGACCAGCATGTGGTGGCGGGCCTTGGCAATATCTATGTCTGCGAGGCGCTCTTCCGGGCCGGCATCTCGCCCCGGCGCTCGGCCCATACCATTGGCCCGGCCCGCGCCGAGCGCCTGGTGCCGGAGATCAAGAAGGTTCTAAGTGAGGCCATCGCCGCTGGCGGCTCTTCCCTTAAGGACTACGTTCAGGCTGATGGTGAGCTCGGCTACTTCCAGCATGCCTTTCAGGTCTATGGCCGCGAGGGCGGGCCCTGCTTGAAGGAAAGGTGTCCCGGCACCGTCCGGCGGATCGTCCAATCGGGCCGCTCTACCTTCTTCTGTGCCACCTGTCAGCGCTAGATCCTGGGGCTTTTGCAAGGCGCGACATGCCCTCCTGCGGCCTTTAGGGCGGCTCCCGCTGGGCGAAAACGATCTAAACCGTTGATATAAAAGGTAGATTTCTCTTTGAAAAAGTGCCAAATCACCTATTGACCGGCCCATGGCCCCCCGTTATAACCCACGCTCCAAATTTAAATGAATAACGAGAAGTAGTTAGACGGATGGCAAATACCCGTTCTGCAAAGAAAATGATCCGCAAGATCGCTCGCCGCACGGAAGAAAACCGCGCGCGGCGCTCT
>SBHG01000026.1 GCA_006226305.1 Alphaproteobacteria bacterium
AAGAGCTCCAAGAGCCGCAGATGCAAGTCCTTTACCGAGGGAAGAAACCACACCGCCAGTTATAAAAATATACCGCGCCATGGGATTGCAGATTAATCGATTCCTGATGCTGGAAGAAAGCGAATTTTATCATCGAGACAAATTATTTTTTGTCGTCCGATGAAAGATGAGGGAATGAGAGTCCTCGCGGACTCCAGTTTCGGAGGGGCCGCGTTATTCGCTGTCGGGAACGACCGGCGCTCCGTTTTCAACCGCGTCGTCGGAGGGCTCGGAAGCATCTTCCGCGCCCGCATCAATTGCGTCCGGATCAAGGACCGGTGTCGCATCAGAGCCTGCCGCATCCTCGCCAACAGAACCATCGAGAACCACCGGTGGTGTCGTCTCTGTATCCGGCAATGTTGTTTCAAGCGGCGGGATCAAATCATTTTCGTCAAATTGGAGCGCGCCATCGTCCTGGGTCCGGGCAAGGACCGTCAAAATGATCGAGGTGACGAAAAAGCCTGCTGCCAGAAACGCCGTAGTGCGTGTCAATAGATTGGCCGCGCCGCGTCCGGTCATGAGGCCGCCCATTCCGCCGCCGCCGCCCATTCCGAGCGCCCCGCCTTCTGAGCGTTGCAACAGAATGACCGCCACCATGGCGATGATGATCATGATCTGAATGATCAGGAATACAGTAAACATCTGGCTTTATCTCTCCGGACTGCCAGGCGCACCCGGCACAACAAGCGGGTCTTTTATCCCCTTGAATGGCTTGGGGCAAGCCCTAAGCGGTTCTTTCGGCTCGGGTTTTCTCTCAGGCCGCCTCGATGATTCCGAAGAAATCCGCCGCTGTCAGGCTGGCGCCGCCAACCAGACCGCCGTTTACGTTGGCAAGGGCGAGTATCTCGGCGGCGTTTGAGGGTTTCATTGAGCCCCCGTAAAGAATGCGGAAGGCAGCCCCCTGGGGGCCAAAACGGTCCATGAGTTTTTTGCGAATAAAGGCATGGACGGTGAGAATCTCGGCGCTTGTCGGGGTTCGGCCCGTACCAATAGCCCAGACCGGCTCGTATGCGACGATGACCGTGTCAGGGGTTGCCGTATCGGGGAGTGAGCCCTTGAGCTGACGACCGATGACCCGAAGGGTCTTGCCCTCGTCACGTTCTCCTTCAGTTTCGCCGATGCAGACAATGGCGGTGATCTGCGCCCTCAGGGCCGCTTCGGCCTTGGATTTGACGGCGGCATCGCTTTCCCCGTGGTCGGCGCGGCGCTCGGAATGGCCGACGATGACGGCCTTGCCTTTTAAATCCTTGATCATTTCGGCGGAAATATCGCCGGTGTGGGCGCCTGAAGCGGCTGCATGACAGTCCTGTCCTCCAATGGCAATACGGGTGCGCTTGGCCGCCTCTACCAAGGTGCCGATCAGCGTCGCCGGCGGGCAGATCATCACGTCGCAGCCCAGGCGGCCTGCCTTTTTGAGCTTTGCATTGAGGACTTTTACCTCTTTGGCAGCAGCTGTCAGCCCATTCATTTTCCAATTTCCAATGATTATAGGCTTGGGAGCTTTGCGCGCTGGGCTCTTGGGGGCTTGTTTAACCATCTAACGTGACCTTTCTTGCGACTCAAGTTCCGCCCTTCTATACAGAAATCCCTTGCAATTATCAGCCCCAGAACCGGGCTTTTCGCATTGTTTTGTGCGAGTCTTGCTGGTATTTGGAAGGACTTTATAGACTTAAGGCTCACTTACGCGTCCCAGCGGCGCTCGTTGACAAGGAAACAAAGGCGACTGATATGGCGCTTGAACGACTTCGCAAACTCTCCAAGTCACCCATTGTTGTGGTTCTTCTTGGCCTTATCGCTCTCAGCTTCGTCATCGTCGGTAATGTCGGCGATACGGTGCGCTCGACCGGCGGACGCGCCGTTGCCACCGTTGGCAGTGACGAGATCGGGGTTCAGGAGTTTTATAGCGAATACAACCGGCAAGCCAATCAGCTGTCTCAACAGATCGGTCAGCCGTTAACGCCTGAGTTGGGGGTTCAATTGGGCCTGGTGGACCAGGTGCTGGGCACGATGATTAACCGTACCGCCCTGAATAAGCATGCCCGCAGCCTGGGTGTCGTGGGATCCGACAAATCGGTCAAGCGTGAACTCTACAAGATCGAGGCTTTCCAGGGCGGCGATCAGCGCTTTGATCCCAATCAGTATGAACTGCTGCTCAAGGCCAACAACATCAATCAAGCTGAATTTGAATCCGGCATCCGCTCCGATGTGGTGATCGACCAGATGTTCGATATGGTTAAATCGGGCATTACGCCGCCAAAAGGCCTGGCCGAACTCATCTTCCGCTTTCAGGCTGAGACCCGGGGCGCGCAGTACATCATGCTGTCCCCTGATCTGGTGGGTGCCATTGAAGACCCAGGCGACGATGCGCTGAAAGAGTTTTACGAAGCCAATGCGGCCATATTCACGGAGCCGGAGCTGCGTAAAATTTCCTATCTGGACATCAAGCCTACCGACTTTACTGAGTCTGTTCTGGTGAGTGAAGAAGACATCCAGGAACTCTATGACCGCCTTAAGGCCAACTATATCACGTCTGAATCGCGCATGATTAAGCAGATCTTTGGCTCTGAGGACATGATCCGAGAAGCCCGCTCCCGTATCGATGCGGGCGAGAGCTTCGATGAGGTGGCAGAGAGCCTCGGTTTCCGACCCCAGGAATTCAATCTTGGTTCGGTCATGGAAAAGGACATTTCGGACAAACCCGTGGCCGATGTTGTTTTTGGAATGACAGAACCGGGCATCACGGATCCCATTGAAGGGGGGCTCAGCTGGTCATTGGTAGAGCTTCTCGATATTGAGCCGGAAGTTGTGCAGACGCTTGATGATGTTCGCGACGAGTTGCATCGGCAGATTGCTGAGCGCAGCGCTCAGGACCTGGTTTTTGAAGCGCTCGATGCAATTGAAGAGGAAATTGCCTCAGGCACGCCGATGGCTGATATCGCCCGCAAGGTGGGTTTGAGTGTCAAAGTGATTGAGGGTGTAAGCCGGGATGGCCAGAATGCGGAGGGCCAAACTGTCTCAGCGATTCCTGAAGACCCGAAATTTCTTGAGGAAGCCTTTGCGACGGTTGTCGGATTTGCCAGCGATGTTTTGGAAGTCTCTGAAAACCAATTCATCACCCTGCAAGTCGATGAAATCACTCCCTCGGTATTAAAGCCATTTGAAGATGTGCGCGTTCAAGCGCTTGCTGAGTGGCGCAAGGTACAGCGCGCCAATCGGCTTGAAGAGTTGGCCCAGAGTCTGACGGAACGTGGCAACGCGGGCGAAGATTTTGCGGTGCTTGGCGATTCTGTTGGACGCGGCGTGTTGACCGTGCCGACCCCGATCAAGCGGGGTGAACCTACGGAACTGCTTTCAAGCGGTATCGTGCGACAACTCTTCAGCAGCAAGGCGGGCGATTTCGTCTATGGCAATATGCCTGAGGGCGACAGCCTGATCGTCGCAAAACTGACAAACGTAGATATCCCAAATACCGTCGCGGCCGGCAAAGTGATCGATTCCTTCCAGGAGCAGATCGGCACACAAATGTCGCGCGACATTCAGGACCTTTACGTTGGCGGTTTGCTGGGTCAGTACCAAGTCAAGAGAAACCAAGCGGCCATTGACCAGGTTATCGGTATTTTGCCGCAGTCCCAGTAAGCCACAGGCAAATGCTCATCCAACCCAGTTTTTCAGAATTTGAGGCCAGTTTTCAATCCGATATGCCGCAGGTCGTCTGGACGCGGCTGATCGCCGACTTGGAAACCCCCGTCTCGGCGATGATGAAACTGACAAATGGACAGTCTCACTGCTTTCTTTATGAGTCGGTTCAAGGAGGCGAGATCCGTGGCCGCTATTCCATTATTGGTCTGAAGCCGGATCTGATCTGGCGCTGCCGGGATGGTATCGCTTCTGTCAATGACAGGCCCCGCGTTGATCCGGATGCCTTCGAGCCCTGCGACAAGCCAGCGCTGGATGCCTTGCGCGATCTGATTGATGGCGCGCGCATTGATCTGCCGGACGAACTGCCCCCCATGGCAGCCGGAGTTTTTGGCTATCTCGGCTATGACATGGTGCGGCTGATGGAAAATCTGCCGACCGCATTGCCAGATCCGCTGGGCGTTCCCGACGCGGAGCTTGTGCGCCCCACCATCTGTGCGATTTTCGACAATATTCGCGATGAGATTATTGTGGTCACCCCGGTACGGCCGGGCCAGGGGCAATCGGCCCGCGGCGCCTACGCTCAGGCATGCGAACGGCTTACCAATGTTGTGTCGGATCTTGAGCGGTCACTACCGCGTGATGACCTGGATGAGATTGATTTCAGCGATTTGCCAGAGCCCGTTTCCAATACGCCGCATGAGGAATATTTGGAGATCGTTCGTAAGGCGAAAGAGTACATCAAGGCTGGCGACATCTTTCAGGTGGTGCCGAGCCAGCGCTTTCGGCAGCCGTTTAAACTACCTCCCTTTGCCCTTTACCGGGCACTCCGGCGGCTCAACCCCTCTCCGTTTCTTTATTTCATGGATCACGGAGACTTTTGCATCGTCGGTTCAAGTCCCGAGATTCTTGTCCGCCTGCGCGACGATACTGTTACCATCCGACCTATTGCCGGAACGCGCAAACGCGGCGACACACCGCAGGAAGATCAACGGATGGAAGAAGAGCTGCTTGGCGATCCGAAAGAGATTGCCGAGCACTTGATGCTTCTTGATCTTGGGCGCAATGACACCGGCCGGGTGTCCAAACCTGGCACCGTTAAAGTCACACATCAATTTGAGGTCGAACGCTATTCACACGTGATGCACATTGTGTCCAATGTGGAGGGTGAGATTGACCGCAGCAAATATGACGCTGTTTCCGCACTTGTAGCGGGTTTCCCGGCGGGAACCGTCTCAGGGGCTCCCAAGGTGCGGGCGATGGAAATCATCGACGAACTCGAGAAGGAAAAACGCGGGATTTATGCTGGCGCTGTTGGCTATTTTTCCGCCAATGGCTCCATGGACACCTGCATTGTTTTGCGCACGGCACTTGTCAAAGATGGGATGATGTATGTTCAGGCCGGAGGCGGCGTGGTCTATGACTCCGATCCGGAATTTGAACATCAAGAATGCGTCAATAAGTCCAAGGCTCTGTTTTCAGCGGCCCAGGAAGCCCATCGCTTCAGCAAGGGTAATCGGTGATCCCTATGATCCTTCTAATCGATAACTATGACAGCTTTACCTACAATCTGGTTCATTATCTGGGTCAGCTTGGTGCTGAGGTAGAGGTTCGTCGCAACGATGCGATCAGCGTGGACGAGGCGCTTGCGATGAAACCGGAAGCGATTGTTCTTTCGCCCGGCCCTTGCGATCCGGACAAAGCGGGCATCTGTCTTGAACTTATAGAACGCGCGAAGGGACAAATTCCCATTCTAGGGGTTTGCCTGGGACATCAGTCCATTGGCCAGATTTTCGGCGGCAAAATTGTCCGGGCGCCCATTTGCATGCACGGCAAAGTGAGCCCGATCCTGCATGACGGCACGGGTGTCTTTAAAGATCTCCCAAGCCCCTTTGAGGCCACCCGCTATCACAGCCTGACGATCGATCCGGCCAGTGTTCCCGATGAGCTCATCGTCAATGCCAAGACCGAGGATGGCGTGATCATGGGTGTGTGTCATAAGAGTTACCCGATCCATGGGGTTCAGTTTCACCCGGAAAGCATCGCCACCCAGCACGGCCATCAGCTCCTGAAGAACTTCATGGAACTCGCGGGACTTAAAAGCCGCGCACTGGAGGAAGTGTTGTGAGCGAGGAAACCACCATCAAGCGACTGATTGCCTATGTTGCCGACGGCAAGGAGTTGGCGCCGGACGACGCTTATGCGGCCTTTGACGCCATGATGTCCGGCACGACCACGCCTGCGCAAACCGGCGCGCTGCTTATGGCCCTGCGGGTACGCGGCGAAACCGTTCGCGAGATTGCGGCTGGCGCCAGGGTGATGCGCGAGAAATCTCTCAAAGTAGAAGCCCCGGACAATGCGATCGACAATTGCGGGACCGGCGGCGATGCGTCCGGCACCTGGAACATCTCAACCGGTGCGGCCTTTGTTGTCGCGGCCTGCGGCGTGCCCCTTGCCAAACATGGCAATCGGGCCCTGTCCTCCAAGTCTGGCACGGCCCAGGCACTTGAGGAGCTTGGGGTCAATATCAACACTTCGCCGGAGAAGATTACCGAGTGTATTGAAAAGGCCGGGATGGGCTTCATGATGGCGCCCAATCACCATGCGGCCATGAAGCACGTTGCTCCAATCCGCGTGGAGCTTGGTACGCGGACGATTTTTAATCTGCTGGGCCCCCTCTCCAATCCCGCCGGAACCAAGCGTCAACTCATCGGCGTATTTTCCCGGCAATGGGTTGAACCCTTTGCGGAAGTGTTACGGGATCTAGGCTCAGAAAAAGTCTGGATTGTACACGGCGACGATGGTCTTGATGAGATCACCACGACCGGCACAACTTATGTGGCGGAACTTGATCGCGGCCAGATCCGCACTTTCACGATTACGCCGGAAGAGGTCGGCCTTGCCCGCGCGCGGCCTGAAGACCTCAAAGGCGGCGATCCTAAGCTCAATGCCGAAAAAATTCGAACCCTGCTTGCCGGCGAGAAAGGCCCCTACCGGGATATCGTCCTGCTCAATTCCGCCGCCGCATTGGTGGTGGCTGGCAAGGCGCAGGACCTCAAGGAAGGTTTGGCGCTCTCTGCCGCAGCAATTGACGAGGGCCGCGCGGCGCATGTGCTTGAAACTCTCGTTCACGTCTCCAATTCTTGAGTGCGACCATGACCACTGTTCTTGACCGCATCGGTGCCTACAAACGCGATGAAATTAATGCCGCCAAAGCGAGAGTGCCACTCAACCTCATCGAGGCGATGGCAGCGCAGGCCGATCCGGTGCGCGATTTTGCGGGGGCACTGAAGGCCCGCGTGGCGGAAGGCCGCTTTGGCCTCATCAGCGAAATAAAGAAGGCGAGCCCCTCCAAGGGTCTTATCCGCGAGGATTTTGACCCGCCAGCCCTTGCCCGAGCCTATGAAGCGGGGGGTGCCACCTGCCTTTCCGTCCTCACCGATACCCCGTCTTTTCAAGGGGCGCCGGAGTTTTTGACCGAGGCGCGGGCCGCGGTTTCGCTTCCCGCATTGCGAAAAGATTTTATGTATGACCCCTATCAGGTCTTTGAGGCGCGGTCTTGGAACGCAGACTGTATTTTGATCATCCTTGCCGCGGTGAGTGACAATCAGGCCCGAGAACTGGAGGAGACAGCTCTTGCACTCAATATGAGCGTGCTCCTGGAGGTGCATAACGAAGAGGAGCTTGAGCGCGCGCTCACGCTCAAAAGCCCTCTCCTTGGTGTCAATAATCGCAACCTCAAGACGTTTGAAACAACCCTCGAGACAACGGAGCGCCTTGCGGCACAAGTGCCAGAAGATCGCCTCTTGATCAGTGAGAGCGGTATCCATACGCCAGAGGACCTCGCCCGCCTCGCTAAATGCAGGGCCTATAGCTTCCTGATCGGCGAAAGTCTGATGCGGCAGGACGATGTGGAAGCGGCCACGCGCCGCCTAAGCGCGTTGTCGCGCTAGGCGAAGTGTGACAGACTTGGACCCATGAGCAAGCTCAGCCATTTTGACAAAGACGGTAAGGCCGCCATGGTGGATGTTTCGGCCAAGGATGTGACCGAACGGCGGGCTGTTGCGCGTGGGCGCATCACGATGAAGCCTGAAACCCTGGCCCTGATCCGCGAGGGCACTGCCGACAAAGGCGATGTGCTCGGCGTCGCGCGGGTGGCCGGCATTATGGCGGCAAAGAAAACCTCTGACCTCATTCCGCTTTGTCATCCGCTTCCCATTGCCAAAGTTTCCCTCACGTTTGATCTGGATAGTGATGCCTCGTCAGTGGAAATTACCGCCGAAGTGAAAGTCAACGGCAAGACAGGCGTTGAAATGGAAGCCCTGACGGCCGTCTCGGTTGCCGCGCTCACCATTTACGACATGGTGAAAGCCGCTGATAAAGAGATGGTGATCAGCGATATTACTTTAACCCACAAAGAGGGCGGCAAGTCTGGCACATTTTCGTCGAAGAAAGAACCAGCTCCCTTGCGCAGCCGGGGCATGCAAGCCCGTCCTGCGGCGCGGGCCGAAGCGGTCCAACTCAATCCGGTGCCGCAGCACGTCATGCCGAATGCCAAACGCGAAGCGCTCAGGCACTTCATGGAAGCCAAGCGCATCAAGCCGATGCGCTGGGCGCAAGACGCGGGTGTGGCGACCGGAACGCTTTACGGATTTTTGCAAGGGCAGATTGCAAGCCTCTCGCCAGATGATGAAATCAAGCTCGCGAAAGTATTGAATCTCACTCCAGATGATCTTTATCCAGGGCTGTGACCCATGATTTCACCGGATGAAGCTCTGACGCGCGTTCTCAACTCCCTTGA
>SBHG01000130.1 GCA_006226305.1 Alphaproteobacteria bacterium
CGCGCCGCCCGTGATCACGGGGATGAGGTGGCCAAGCGTGTACCCATGCGCCGGGTAGGCACGCCAGAAGATATGGCCGGCGCGGCGGTCTTCCTCGCGAGCCCGGCCAGTGATTACGTGGTCGGCGATACACTCACGGTTGACGGCGGCGTGGCCCATGCCACCTTGCCAAGCTGATTGGGTGGAAAAAGGTCAGGCCTTGTTGGCGAATGCGGTCAACATGGCCTGCCATTCTTTGTCCATGTCATCGGTCCATTGACCATCCAGACTTATGCGGCAGCAATCGCGGATCGCGATGAAAAATTCATCAAACTTTTCATCTGGCACGCCATAGCCATCGTGCACAAAGCGACTGGTTTCCACAAAATTGGTGGCCATGCGATTGCCATCGCAAAAATCAAATATGCATTCCAGAGCATTTTGCAGCATCGATCCGCGCACGCTTTGATCGGTATCAAGTATAAAAAGCGGCTCAAGTTCGGGGCTGCCTTCAAACAATCGTTGGTAGATCGGCCCCGTCGGGTCCTCGCCAGTTTCTCCGAGCAGCTCAAGAGAGCGCATCACATGGGTGCCTGCGAAATCCATAAGAAAGGCTTCCTCCTAAATATTACCAACGCCAATAAGTCGGGGAAAACATAACAAAGAGTGTTAGGAATTCCAATCTTCCCAGGATCATGCCCAAACTCAACGCCCATTTGGCGGCGCTGGGGAGACTCGAAAAATTACCGGCGGGTCCGATAATATCGCCAATACCAGGCCCCACATTGCAAATAGCTGTCGCCGCGCCACTAAGGCTGGTTTCAAAGTCGAGGCCCAGGATTTCCAGGATAAGCGTCAATCCAATCAGGCTCGCCATGAAAACAAAGATAAAGATGCCAACAGAGCGCATAACGTCCGGTGACAGTTTTTTGTTCTCATAGGTTTCGCTGAAAACGCCATGTGGATAGATAAGCTTGTGAATTTCCAGTCTGATGGTCTTCAAGGCGACAATAATCCGCATGGTTTTCAGGCCGCCAGCAGTTGAGCCGGTGCATCCTCCCATAAAGGTGAGGGCCAGAAAGATGACGACGGCAAAGGAGCCCCACGTCGTGTAATCGGAAGCGGCAAATCCTGTTGTGGTGACAATGGAAACCACACTGACCGTGACAAGCGTAAAAGCGTGAAAAGGCGCAAAGTCGGCCTTGTGAACCAGCCAGAAGGTCAAAAGGATAATGGCCAGGGTCAAGAGAATGAGCAGTGTTTCAACTTGAACACTGCGCAGAGACTTACCGCGCAGCACCCGGATATAAAAGACGAAAGGGATGCCGCCCGACAACATGAAGATCGTCGCAATCCAGTCAATCGTATCGCTGTTGAAAAACCCGAGTGAGGCGTCATGGGTGGAATAGCCCCCACTTGAAACCGTGGTCATGGCGTGGGTGACCGCATCAAAGCCTGTCATGCCCGCGGCAAGGTATGAAAAAGCGCAGGCAATCGAAAGTCCCAGATAAACCCAAAGGGTTGCGCCGGCGAGCATGGTTGCGCGCGGCAGCTCTTTTTCGGAGCGATCCGAACTTTCGGTTCGAAACAGCTGCATACCCCCCACATTGAGGAGCGGCAAAATAGCAATCGAGGTCACAATAATGCCAATGCCGCCAATCCATTGCAAAAGCGCGCGCCAAATGAGAAGCGAATGCGGTGCCCTATCGAGGCCGCTGAGGACCGTTGAACCGGTCGTGGTAATACCGGACACAGATTCAAATACCGCATCGGTGAGGCTCATGCCGTAGGAAGTAAAGGGAATGGCAGCAAAGAGAGGCAGCAGGATCCAGGCGCCAGATGTCAGTAGATAGGCCTGTCGGGGGGCTATATCAAAGCTCTGTCCCCGCGTCGCAAAATAGAGCGTGCCCGCGACAAAGAAGGTCAGCCAGGCGGTTTCCAAAAATGGGACCGCATGGGAAGGGTCCGCGATCGCCGGCACCAGCATGATGGTCGCCAAGCCCGCGAGGAAAAACCCAAAAATACCAAGGACTGCCTGCATGAAACGATCTGCCTGATCCTTACTCTGAGGCGAACATACACATTACGACAAAAAGAAAAAGCAAAGATTGCCTGACAGGAGCTTTTTCAAAGCCCGCCGGTATTACATCCGCGCGCCTCCAGGATGGGTCTCAGCTCCCGATAGGCGGCCGGCGTATCGTTGAGCGGGATAAAGGGATGGAGATGGTGAATGATATGATACTGCATGCCTGCGGACAGAATATTGCCGACCCTGGAGCGAAAAGCGCGGGTGTCGCGGTAGCGTCCGGTCTGGTCTCCGGGATGGTGGGGCGCCCACGACAGATAAAAGTCGATATAGATGAGGGCGATCTGGATCGGCAACCACCAGAGGAAAAAGGCCTCAAGGGCGAAGCCGCTCCAGGCCAGAGAGCACAAAATCCCGACAAATCCGAGTTTGTAGAGGACGGATTGGACAATGAGATCGGTCCGGCCAAGTCGCTGCAGGCAGTCACCATAGGCGTGAGTGCGCGCACCGTTGGGTTGGCGGTGGTGCAAACTGTTCCAGATGGAATGCCACGGTCCTGAGGCTTTGGCAGAGAAGTCCGGGTCCAAATCAGGGTCATTGGCGTGAAGGTGGTGTTGCAGGTGTGTATATCTCAGCGCATTGTAAGGAACACCGAGCATCCAGGTTGTGCCGTGGCCAACCAGTTCGTTTAGCCAACGAAGCTTTGTTCCTTTGCGGGCGATAATATCGTGTTGCGCGTCATGGGTCGGCAGATAGACCAGAGCCATATTAAGGACCGCAATAGGAAAACCGATCCACAGAGAAACTGTATCTGACAAAACCAATGCCCAGAGCGCAAGCCAGGCTACAAGATTGCCAAAAGCCCAAATCACCATGAGAAGAGGAAACCGGCCTCGATACTTTTCGGCAATTTCACGTTCCGCCTTGAACAGCTCTGCGTTGGACATAGCGGCATAATCGATTTTTGTGTTCATAACCAGCTTCCCCGAAATTGGGCGACGAGTCCCCATGCGCCGCAAAGGATCATCGAGAAAACCAAGGGAGTGAGCCCAAAGGGAGGCGTCCAGCCCAGAGCGTTAATTGCCTGGTGCATCACCGGCGTCAAAAACCCAAAGGCAAAAATCAGCGGTAACACCGTCACAATGCCAGCAAGTGTATTGGCAAGAGCTGTTTTGAGCATTCAATCGATCTTCCGTGGAGAAACAAAAACCTCAAGCCGATATAATCCCATGGTCTCATATCTTTGACAATGCGCTCAGTCTACCTGCGATAAATCCCTTGTTTTTCGCCAATGACTGGCCAATGGTCCGCCAGAATGTGGTGGCGGTCACTATTTAGCTACCCCAAATCCATTGCCGCCAGGCGTCTTTGCCTCTAATTTAAGGACGCAGCAAAAAGGACGCTGCAGTGTTCTCGGGGCGGGGTGAAACTCCCCACCGGCGGTAAGCAAGTCAAATTGTAAGCCCGCGAGCGCTTTGTCCAACTGGAGAGTTTTCCACCTGGGGAGTTTTCCAATCGGGGACAAGGGACAGCAGATCTGGTGAAATGCCAGAGCCGACGGTTAAAGTCCGGATGGAAGAGAACAGGAATGTGGCTCAAAGCCGTCAAGGGCTTTAGAGGCGCGGGACTGTTTTGCCCTGAGTTATGTGCATTAAAGAGAAGGTGCGCCATGACCAGGTTGTTTCGTCACACATCGCCGGTGCTTGTCGGTGCGAGCTTGATGGTTTTGGCCGGGCTCACCTTTGCGCTCGTCAACACGCTCTTGCAATATGGAACCATGGTTTTAGGGGTGTCGCCAACCCGGCTCGCCTTCTGGCAATACCTTATCGCCTTCTTGTTCTCACTGCCCTGGGTTCTTTCACGGGGCTGGCGGTCCATGCGATCCGGTCAACTTTTGTCTCACGTGATCAGGGTCGCGCTTGCGGCGACGGGCGTTCAGCTTTGGGTTTTAAGTCTGGCTCATGTGCCCATATGGCAAGCAATTGCGCTTATCATGCTGTCACCCTTTTTTGTCATCATCGGCGCCAATCTCTTTCTCGGGGAAAGAGCGAGCATAGACCGTTGGGCGGCTGTCTTTGTGGGATTTGCAGGGGGTATGATTATCCTGGCGCCTTGGTCGGATGCCTTCAGCTATTACGTTTTGCTGCCCGTCATGGCGGCTGCCATGTGGGCCATGACCTCGCTCATGACCAAGCATCTCTCCCGTACAGAATCACCAGAGGCCCTGACGGTTTACCTTCTCCTGCTCCTAACGCCGATCAACGCCGCTTTGGCGATGGGGGAGGGGTTGTCGCCGGGGGTTGGCCTACCAGCAATGCTGCTGATTGCCGCGGGCCTTCTCACCGCCCTGGCGCAATATGCCATCGCCAAGGCCTATAGCCTGGCGGATGCGAGTTTTCTGCAGCCCTTCGATCATTTGAAACTGCCTTTCAATGTCGTGTTGGGTCTGGCGGCCTTCGGCTTTGTGCCGCCTGGATCTATGTGGCTCGGCTCCCTTTTGATCATTGGGGCCTCATTCCTTCTGTTGCATAAGGAGTGGCGTCGGACGCCGCCTGCCAAAGAAATTCCCTAAAACGGCAGAAAACTGCGGAAAATAAGCTGCGACAATTTGGACCTTGCATTATTTGCTATTTGCGTTAAATAGCAAGTATGGAAAAAATAATCGATATTGCTGAACTTGAACGCAACGCCGAGGCCGCTGCGGCCTATCTGCGGATGCTGGCTAACCCCAGTCGCCTACTGGTTCTGTGCAATCTGATCGACGGCGAACTGTCCTCAGGACAACTGGCGCGCAAGATCGGTATTTCACACCCGAACCTGTCGCAGCACCTCTCGAAGCTAAAGGCCGAAGGGCTCGTAGATACCCGGCGCGAGGAGACCACGATCTTCTACCGGATCAAGGACGCCCGCGCCGCACAGATCATCAACGTCTTGCACGATGTCTTCTGCGCCGCGCCAGAACAAGTTTAGTTACAAGAAAGGATAAATCCCCATGTCACTTGATCGTGTCATTTTCGCTTTTGCGGGTCTTATGATCCTCGCCAGCCTCGCACTTGCTCACCTCCACTCAGCCTATTGGTTGCTGTTCACGACATTTGTCGGCGTCAACATGCTGCAGGCGGCCTTTACCGGTTTTTGTCCGGCGGCGATGATTTTCAAAAAGCTCGGTGTTACCCCGGGAAAAGCCTTCAATTGATGTATTGATATCTTCCAAGGGGAGCCATTGGTCCCATGCAATTATTTTCTGATTTTGCTACGAGCCGTCCCAAAACCGTTATGCGGGTAAGCGCTTTTGTCAGCGTGCTGCTGATCGCATTGGTCGCGGTGCCGTCTCTCATGCCGTCATCCGTACCCTTTCTGAACGGCGTAACCATCGACACCGATCCGGAAAACATGCTGCCTGCCGATGAACCGGTTCGGGTTTATCACAATGATCAGAAAAAGAATTTCGCCCTCCACGATATGGTGGTCGTGGGCGTCGTCGACAACGAAAGTCCACAAGGGGTCTTCACGGTCGAAACACTGAAAGAGATCTACGCGCTGACAAACTATGCCAAATCTCTGCGCTGGCAGGACGATAAAGGTATCTGGCACGGCGTCATCGAAAAGGATTTGATGTCCCCGTCGACGGTCGACAATATCGAACAGGCGGGTCTGGGCAGTGTGTCTTTCAACTGGCTCATGCAAGCACCACCGGAAACGCAGGAGCAAGCCGCTCAAATTGCCAAGGCCGCGCTCAATCTGCCTTTGCTCAACGGCACGCTCATCTCAGAAGACGGCAAGGCCGCCGCTTTGTATATTCCTATTGAACTCAAGGCGGATGGTTATGACGTCGCCCGGCAATTGAAAGCCGAATTTGAAACTTTTGAGGGTTCCGCGACTTACTATGTCACCGGCATGCCCGTGGCACAGGACCAGTTTGGCGTTGAGATGTTCGTGCAAATGGCCATCTCGGCGCCAGCAGCCATGGTGCTGATCTTCCTGCTCATGTGGTTTTTCTTCCGTCAGATCAACCTGATCATTGCACCTATGCTCGTCGCCATGGTCTCGGTCGTTGTTACCATGGGGCTGTTGATCGCAACTGGTAACACGGTGCACATCATGAGTTCTATGATCCCGATCTTCATCATGCCTATCGCGGTTTTGGACTCAGTTCACATCCTGTCGGATTTCTTTGACCGCTATAAGGAAACAGGAGACCGCAAGGCAACCTTGAAAGCTGTCATGAGCGAGCTTTCCGCGCCCATGTTCTTTACCTCGCTGACTACCTTTGCGGGCTTTGTTTCGCTCACCTTGACGCCCATTCCGCCGGTTCAGGTCTTCGGCTTCTTCGTCGCGCTGGGTGTCATGGCGGCCTGGGCTTTTACCATCACCATGATCCCGGCCTATATCATGTTGATGCCAGAAAAATCCTTTGCCAACTTTGGCATGGAGAAAAATCATGAAGATCACGGGCCGCTCGGCAACGCCTTGCAGGCTGTCGGACGCTTTACCTTCAACCATGCCAAACTCGTGATCCTGGCGACAGCGGCCTTTGGGGTTATCGCCTATATCGGCATTCAAAAGATCACCATCAACGACAACCCGGTAAAATGGTTTGCGCCTTCGCACGATATCCGCGTTGCCGACAGGGCGCTGAACGAGCGCTTTGCGGGGACCTATATGGCCTATCTGGTGATGGAGGCCGACGAAAGCGCGCATTCCGATGCGAGCCAGATCGCAGGCTTGAAACTGGCCCTTGAGCAATCTGATCTCGAGGTTGCACCCGAACTGATTGCTGAAATAGAAGAGTTGGATGCCAAGAGCATGTCGTTTGCCGCGATCCTGAGCACAATCACCAGCTCTTCTGAAGAGCGCCTTGATGTGGCGGGCGACGATGAGTGGATGGCCTGGGATGACGCGCTGATATTTCTGGGTGGATTTGAAGGTCGTGACGCCATTTTCAAAGACCCGAAAGTTTTGAACTTTGTCTCGGAACTGGAAGATTATCTCTTAAAGACCGGTCTCGTCGGCAAAAGCTCATCGGTTGTGGATGTGGTGAAGACCGTTCACCGCGAGCTCTATGAAGGTGCGCCGGAGGCCTATCGTATTCCTGTAACACGTGATGCGGTCGCGCAAACACTTCTGACCTTCCAGAACAGCCACCGCCCGGATGATCTCTGGCACTTTGTCACTCCGGATTACAAATCCGCAAATCTGTGGATTCAATTGAAGTCCGGTGACAACAAAGACATGAGCGCGCTCGTGGAGGCGATCGAGGAATTCTTTGCTGCCCATGAGGCCCCCACGGCGCTTACGCACAATTGGTTTGGCCTCACATACATCAATGTGGTCTGGCAGCAACAGATGGTGAGCGGCATGATGGAGGCGTTTCTAGGCTCCTTCATCGTGGTCTTGATCCTGATGATTGTGCTGTTCCGCTCGGTCCTGTGGGGCACCCTCGCCATGGTGCCGCTGACCGTAACCATCGCCATGATTTACGGGCTCATCGGCCTCATCGGCAAGGATTATGACATGCCGGTCGCCGTTTTGTCCTCGCTCAGTCTGGGCCTTGCGGTGGACTATGCAATCCATTTCCTGGCGCGCAGCCGTTATCTCAGAACACATCAGAGCAGCTGGCAAGAAACAGTGCCGGAGGTCTTCGGAGAGCCGGCCCGTGCCATTACCCGAAACGTCATTGTGTTGGGCGTTGGCTTCCTGCCGCTCCTGGCGGCACCGCTTGTGCCCTACAATACAGTTGGTATCTTTATTTCAGCGATCTTGTTGCTCGCCGGTTTTGCCAGCATCTTTATTCTACCCGCATTGATCAAACTCATGCAGTCCTGGCTGTTCCGCGGCGAGACGCCAAAATCCGCTAACACCTTGGTAAAGGAGTGACTCTCATGACCCAAAACATTCGTAAAATGACCATTGCAATGGCTGCCATTCTGACAACAGCGACCTCGGCATGGGCCATGGATGTGGAAGAAATTGTCGCCAAGGCCAACGAGGTCTCCTACTACCAGGGCGACGATGGCCGCGCCAAGGTCAACATGACCATTACTGATGATCAGGGCCGGGAACGGACCCGCGCCTTTGTGATCCTGCGCAAGGACAATGAGCCGGGTGCAGGTAGTGGCGAACAAAAGTTTTATGTTTTCTTCTCCCGACCGGCTGATGTGAACAAGACCGCCTTCCTGGTTTGGAAGCATATGGACAAGGATGATGACCGTTGGCTCTATTTGCCGGGTCTGGATCTGGTCAAACGTATCGCCGCCAGCGACAAACGATCGAGCTTTGTCGGGTCTAATTTCTTTTATGAAGATGTGTCGGGCCGAAACCCGGACCTCGATACGCATGCTTTGGTTCAAGAAGACGACAATTACTACGTTCTTGAAAGCACCCCCAAAGACAAAGCGGGTGTCGAGTTTGCCTCATACAAGAGCTGGATCCACAAGGCCACCTTCCTGCCGATCAAGATCGACTACATAAATGACGCGGGTGAGGTTTATCGCACTTATGAGGCCCTTAATGTGGAAGAGGTTGGGGGGTACATGACCGTTACCGCCTCCAAGATGACCGATGTCAAGGCTGGCAGCTCGACCTCCATGACATACTCGGACGTTGCCTACGACATGGGGCTGGAAGATGATATCTTCTCTGAGCGCTATCTGCGCAACCCGCCGCGAAACCTTCTGCGATAGGAGTTAAGTTCCATGGCGTTCTCTCGTTCCGTTTTCTCCCTTGCCCTCCTCAGTGCCGTCCTCAGCCCGGCGGCCCTGGCGGATGGTCCCTCCTTGCCGCCGGGCCTTGGTGGCCCCAGTCTCCCACCAGGCCTTGGCGACAAGGAGGCAGAGGTGACGGTAAAGGAAGAAGTGAGTGAACCGGCCTTTAACATCACCGGTTTTATTGAGGCACGGGCCGGCGCGCGCCTTCAAAACGCGCAAGGCTACGATGATTGGACCTTGGGCGAAATACGCGGACAGCTTGCCCTCGATGGCATGACTGATGCGATGACCTGGCGCGTTACCGCCGATGCGGTGCTCGATCCGGTGCTGGAGGAGTACGGGACCGATCTTGGCCGCGGCGAAGGTGTGTTGGATCTGCGCGAGGCCTGGGCTCTGTTCAGACCGTCTGACAACATGGACTTGAAGCTGGGGCGTCAGATCCTGACCTGGGGAACAGGAGACCTTCTCTTTATCAACGATCTTTTCCCCAAAGACTGGAATGCTTTCTTCATCGGCCGCGACGTGGAGTATCTCAAAGCCCCTTCCGATGCTTTGAAGCTCTCCTGGTATGGCGCCAAGGCCAGTATTGACCTTGTTGTAACGCCCCAGTTCGATCCGGACCGCTCCATCGATGGACGGGTTCTGACATACTTTAATCCCATGATGGGCGAGACGAATACCATTCCGGCCGCTATGCCGATCCGGTCCGAAAATGGACCGGAAATGTCCGCGCGTCTATACGGCCAGTCAGGCTCTATGGAATGGGCGCTTTATTTTTACAATGGCTATTGGAAGAGCCCAACTGGCTTTGATGTTATCGACATGGAAGCCACATATCCCGAGCTTGCGGTTTATGGCGCAAGCATCCGTTTGCCGATCCTCGGCGGCATCGGCAATGCGGAGGTGGGATATTACGACAGCCGTGATGAAAAGAGCGGCGCTGATCCTTTTACGCCCAACAGCCAATGGCGTTTCCTCGTGGGGTTTGAGCGCGAGATCGTGCCGAATTTGACGGGTGCGGTTCAATACTATGTTGAGAAAACAGAGGATTATGATGCCTACCTGGGCGCCCTCATACCGGGCGCGCCAAAGGTGGATGAGTATCGCCAGATCCTGACCCTGCGGGTGACCCAGCAGATGATGAATCAAAATCTCACATTAAGCGGCTTTAATTTCTATTCGCCCACTGATGAGGATGGCTACCTGCGGCTCAACGCAGCTTACAAGGTTACAGATGCTCTGCGCCTTGAAGCGGGCGGCAACATCTTCTATGGGGAGTCGAGCGCCAGCTTCTTCGGGCAATTCGAGGACAATACCAATCTCTATGTGGCCATCCGGAGGAGTTTTTGAATTAGCTGACTTGTGACAGCCGCGGCCCCTTGCACGCATCCAGCGCCCGGGTCAGGTCTTCAAGAATATCTTCAATGGTCTCAAGGCCGGCGGAAAGACGGATCAGTCCGTCACTGATGCCGTGGCGGGCCCGCTCTTCTGGCGTGTAGGCCGAATGGGTCATGGTGGCGGGATGTTGCACCAGCGTTTCCGGATCCCCCAGGCTTACCGCGCGTTGAACCAAAGACACGCTGTCAATGAACTTGCGACCCATCAGCATGCCGCCTTTCAGTTCAAAGGCCATCATGCCCCCTGGCTGGGCCATCTGGGCTTGGGCAAGCGCATATTGCGGATAACTTTCAAGGCCTGGATAAGAGACCCGCTCCACCATCGGATGGGCTTCCAGCATATCGGCAATCACCTTGGCCGCTTTCACATGTCGGTCCATGCGGAGTTCCAGGGTCTTGAGGCCGCGCATAATGAGCATGGCGCTAAAGGGTGACATCACCGCGCCGGTCATATCTTTAAGGCCTTCAAGGCGAATGCGCTGAATGTCCTCAGCGGAGCCGACAACGGCGCCAGCGACCAGGTCGCCATGACCGCCTAGATATTTGGTTGCTGAATGGATCACCAGATCTGCGCCGAGGGCGAGCGGGTTCTGCAGATAAGGCGTGGCATAAGTGTTGTCGACAATCACTCTGGCCCCTTTGGTGTGGGCGATCTCCGAGACACGGGCGATATCGACCAGGCGCATATTGGGGTTGGCGGGTGTTTCGAAATAGACAATGCGCGTTTGGTCGGTAAGAACCTTTTCTAGGTTTTCCGGTTCGCGCAAATCCACCGGCGTCACTTTGATCCCGAATTTGGCAAGTCCGGAGCGCAAAAAGGCGAACGTGCAGCCGTAAAGCGTCTCGTCCATAACCACTTCGGCGCCGGGCTCAATGAAGGTCCAAAAGGTGGCGGTAATGGCGCCCATGCCGGAGGCGGTGACAAGGCCGGCCTCTGCCCCTTCCAAAGCCGCCAGGCGGCGCTCCAGGAGGTCCAGGGTCGGATTGGAGATGCGGCTGTAGAAGTGCCCATCCCGCACGCCAGCGAAAAGATCGCCGCCATGCTGCGCATCTTCAAAGGTGAAGGTGGAGGAAAAATGCACCGGAGGCACCAGCGCGTAGTCATGATCGGCCGGGTCATAACCCTCATGGATGGCGCGGGTGGCAAAACCGCGTGAACGGGTGCTCTTGGACATTTTCGATTACTCCTCTGTGAGGGTGAGAACTGCCCACCCTTCGAGCGCAATAATACCACTGTAAAACGGTGAAAAGATTGCGTATTAATCTAAGAAAATATAGTAAATTGGCAGATACTGCCAAATAGGTGCAAATGATGGATAAAATTGACCGCAAAATCATTCGAGAGCTTCAAGCCAGGGCTCGCCTGACCAATCAGGAATTGGCCGACCGGGTCGGCCTCTCGCCATCGCCCTGCTTGCGCCGGGTACGGGCCCTGGAGGAGCAGGGGGTCATTCAGGGCTACACGGCCATCGTGGATCAGGAGAAATTCGGATTGCCGATCAATGTCTTTGTCCAGGTCAAGCTGGATCGGCCTTCGGAGGAGAATATCCGATCTTTTGAGGATCATATCCTGGAGATTGATGAGGTACTGGAGTGCTACCTCATGACCGGGACCAACGATTACATGCTCCACGTGGTGAGTGAGAGCCTGCAGACCTATGAACGGTTGATGAAGGAAAAGCTCACCAAGATCCCCGGTATTGGATCGATCGAATCAGGGTTTGCCTTTGGTCTGACCAAAAAGAAAACAACCTTTCCGCCTCTCACCGGTCATTGAGCGTGGATCAGCCCGTGCTCATCATGGTCTGCACATAAGGTGTCAGACCCGCAAAGAAAAATTCCACCGCGATGACCATGACGATCAGCCCCATGATCCGCATGATCACCTTATTGCCCTGTTCCCCAATAAGGCGATTGAGCCGATTGGCGCCCAACATACCCAGGTAAGTCAAAAGGCAAACCGCCACAATGATGGTAAAGAGGACAGCCCGGTGCGCCGGGTCTGGTTGTTCGTTGATGAAGAGGATCACGGTGGCGATGGCGCCAGGGCCCGCGATCATGGGAATTGCCAGAGGTGTCAGAGAAATGTCTTTCTCCAGAGGTTCCAGGTCTTCCGGATCGTCGAAATTCATGGGGCTCAGCCGCGCCTGCAGCATTTCATAGCCCATCATGAAGAAGACGATACCGCCAACGACGCGCAGGCCATTGACCGAGATCTGAAAGAAATCGAAGATCAATTTACCGGTCAGGGCAAAGGCCAGCAGAATGCCAGCCGCATAAAGGGCGGCCTTCAGCGCGATCCGATTGGCCGAGGCGCGTTCAAGCGAACTCGTCAGACCACTGAACAGCACCACCACCCCAATGGGGTTGATCATGGTAAAAAGCGAGGCGAGCGCCAGGAGCCCAAAATCCAGTAAAGACATGGGGCCCCTGTATCCCCAAAACCGCGAACTGTCTAGTTTTTCAGTTTCTCAATGCCGAGGAGGTCAAGCGACAACTTCTCATAGAAGGTCTCGTGCTTGCCTTCGCGCACCTTGTTCAGGAAGTATTTTTCAAAGGCCACTTTGGCGTAATGAACCCATTTGCCTTTCTTGGCCCAGTTCACATTGCGCGGCGGGATCTGCGGCTGCGCCACAAAGGCAACGCCGCCGTCGCCAAAGTCTGCCAGGCAAACCGCATTCCAGCTCGCCTTGGTGTCCGGTGTTTTACCGTCAATCAGGGCCCGGATATTATGGGCCGTGGCCGTGACCATGGATTCGATCATGAAACCTGTTTTCGGCACACCGACAGGCAGGGGCGTGGGCCCCGTGGGCGGGATCGCTACACAGACACCAATCCCGAAAATGTTTTGATACTTGGGATTGCGCTGGTGTTCATCAATCAGAATGAAGCCGCGCGGGTTGACGAGACCTTCGATGCCTGACACGGCAGGTACGCCGCGAAAGGCTGGCAGCATCATTGTAAATTGGGTCGGAACTTCATGGGTTTTTTTGACATCGCCATTCTCATCGACCTCTTCCACCAACACCTTATCGGCTTCCACTTTGGTGGTGCGGGCATTGGTGATCCATTTGATGGAGCGGTCCCGCAGCTCGCTTTCAAGCAGGCTCTTGGTATCGCCAACGCCGTCAAGTCCAAGATGCCCGATGTAAGGCTCCGGCGTGACAAAGGTCATGGGTACCTTGTCGCGGATTTTGCGTTTCTTCAGATCCGTGTCGAGAATGAGTGCAAATTCATAAGCCGGACCGAAACAGGAAGCGCCCTGCACAGCACCCACAACGATCGGACCGGGATTTGCGACAAATTTTTCCCAGGCTTCATTTGCCGTCACCGCATGGGCTACATGACAAATAGACTGGGTGTGGCCGCCGTGAGGCCCAAGGCCGTCAACTTCATCAAAGGCGAGTTCCGGTCCTGTTGAAATAACGAGGTAGTCATAGTCGACCGTATTACCGTCGATGAGCTCAATGGAATTTTGTTCCGGGTGAACTTTTTTCGCCGCCACGGGAATAAACTCGATGCCTTTTTTCTGGCAGACTTTCGTGAGATCCACTTCAATTGCTTCGCGCTCCCGCCAGCCGACGGCGACCCATGGGTTGGAGGGCACAAAGTGGAAAGTGGGGGTGTCTGAAATCAGGGTCAGCCGGTCACCCGCCTTCATCATAGATTTCATTTCATAAGCCATGATGGTGCCGCCAAGGCCGGCACCCAGAACAACGATATGGGCCACGGGTTATTCCTCCTAAGACCTTTGAATGTGGTCTCTCGCGCAGGCCGTTAAAACGTACTTTTGCCGGGCCACGCCAAAAGTATTTAACTTAGACATTGACAATATATTCACACTATCGAATATACGCAAGTATGAATATTGATGATCTACAGAACTCCGCCCAAAATGCCGCCCAGCTCTTGAGCTCCCTGGCCAATGAGAAACGATTGATGCTGCTTTGCCAGCTTGTGCAGGGCGAGCGCAGCGTAGGTGACCTGGTGGAGACCTTGGGCCTCAACCAATCCAACGTGTCCCAGCAGCTGGCCATTCTGCGCAAAGATGGGCTCGTTAAGGCGCGCCGCGAGGGGCAGAACATCTATTATTCCCTGAAGGGTCAAGAAGCCCAGCTGGTGATCGAGGTCCTGCACAGGATCTACTGCTGCGCCCCCGCCTGACACCCTTGCTCGCCAGCCCGGCAACCCTCAGGCTTGCACCGAGCCTCCAGAACCGTCACAAGTGTGATATTTGCCGCGATTGTCCGAAGACACCCGCCAAAAACCTGTGCTATTGTCGGCCCAACAAATAATCGGGAGGACAATATGAACGTCGCACTTTCAGACGTCTCGACCATCGATGACAGCATCATCGATGCGGTCTACGCGGAGCCGCTGGAAACTTTCAATCCGGCTCAGTCCGCAAATTTTCAAAACAATACCATGTGGCCTTATTTTGAACGGCTGCGCAAGGAAGCACCGGTTCACTACACACCGGACAGCGACTTTGGCCCCTATTGGTCCATCACCAAGTTCAACGACATTGTCGCTATTGATACCAATCACAAGGATTTTTCATCGGAGCCAGGTATCGCCCTCGCGCTGAAAGATACGCCGACCTTCGATGAGGAAAATGCTTCCGGCCCACCGCCCATGTTCATTGCCATGGACCCTCCCAAGCACGACGTTCAGCGCAAGACGGTCAGCCCCGTCGTGGCGCCAGCCAATCTGGCTGAATTGTCGCCGCTGATCCGCGAGCGTGCCGGCAAGATTCTTGACAATTTGCCCGTGGGTGAGGAGTTCGATTGGGTGGATCTGGTCTCCAAGGAACTGACCGGCATGACCCTGGCGACGCTCTTTGGCATTCCGCTGGAAGATCACCGACGCCTGCTCCATTGGTCAGACGTGGTGACAGCGGTCCCAGGTCACGGGCTCATTGACAGCTTCGAACAGAAGTTTTCAATTTTTCAAGAGTATCGCCAGTACTTCCTGGATCAGTGGGCAACCCGCAAGGCCCAAGAGCCGATGGGCAACCTTGTCTCCATGCTGGCTCATGGGGATCACACCAAGGACATGGAACCGCGTGAATTCTTCGGCAATGTGATTTTGTTGACGGTTGGCGGCAATGACACAACCCGGAACTCAATCTCCGGTTCGGTCCTGGCGCTTAATCAGAACCCGGATCAATATAACAAGCTGCGTGCCGATCCCGGTCTCATCCCGTCCATGGTTTCAGAAACCATTCGGTGGCAAACGCCGCTCGCGCATATGAAACGCCGCGCCACGCGGGACATTGAATTCCAGGGTCAGACGATCAAAAAGGATGACAATGTGGTCATGTGGTATGTCTCGGGCAACCGGGATGACGAAGTCGTTGATCGTCCCAATGAATATATCATTGATCGCGAGCGGCCGCGTCACCACATCTCTTTTGGGTTTGGTATTCACCGCTGCGTCGGCAACCGATTGGCAGAACTGCAGCTGACCATAATTTGGGAAGAGATCATGAAACGCTTCCCCGAGATTGTTGTGGTGTCCGAGCCTAAGCGCACCTACTCCTGTTTTGTTAAGGGCTATGAATCCATGAAGGTTGTCATTCCCAAGCGCAACTAGGGGATGCCACCATCATTGAGTTTTGAAATCGCCCGCTATTTGTGGGCGATTTCTTTATCGGTAAAGAGGTAGTCTTTAAGTTCTTTGTCGAAAGTAGGACCTTTCCGCCGGATCCATTCGAGAACCATGGCGGCATGTTCTTTTTCTTCGTCGCGGTTATGCGCAAGAATGGCAACCAGATCCTTATCCTTACAGGCGTCGACCCGTTGCTGATACCAGTCCACGGCCTCCAGCTCTTCCATCAGGGAAACAATCGCGCGGTGCATATCGCGTGTTTCATCAGACAGTTCCTCAATGGGCTCGTGGTAGCCTTCATTTGCCATTGGCTGCGCTCCTTATCTGGTCTTTTGTCAGGTCTTAGGAAGTTCAGGAAATTCATTCCGTCAAAGTACTGCCAAGTCTAATGAGAATAGGTAAGGTGTAAAGAGATTCGCGGCCCATGGGGTTCGTGAGATTTTTGGGAGGAAAAAGAAGTGGCGGAAAATCCACCAGCACCAGAAGGGCGCGCCCTTTACCAGAATTTGGGATTGGCGCTGGGGCCTGTAGCGGCCGCAATGATCCTTCTGTTCTTTTGGCCGACAAACCTGCCTGCGGTCGGAACTTATACCGCTGCGATTGCGGTCTGCATGGCAATCTGGTGGGCAACAGAGGCCGTGCCTGTCCCCGTTACGGGGTTTCTTCCGATTGTCCTCTATCCTCTCTTTGGTATTCAGACAATCAAGGAAACCCTGGCAACCTCCTATGCCCACCCGACAGTTTATCTCTTTTTGGGCGGGTTTATCATGGCGCTTGCCATTGAGCGCTCTGGACTGCATCTGCGTTTGGCGCTGAATATTTTTCGCTGGGTCGGGGTGCGCGGCCGGTCACTCATTGGCGGATTTATGGTCGTCGCGGCGCTGCTGAGCATGTGGATTTCCAACACCTCCACCACCATGATGCTCCTACCCATTACCGCCTCAATTATCTTTGTTATGCGCGAATCCATGAAGGAACTGCATGCCGACGATATGAAGAACTTCGAAATGGCACTGCTCCTCGGGCTTGCCTATGGGGCCACCCTGGGCGGTATCGCGACCCTTGTCGGAACGCCTCCCAATGTATTCATGGCCGGATTCATGTCGGAAACCTATGGGGTGGAGGTGAGTTTTGCCCGTTGGATACTGATCGGGGTTCCTATCACGTTGGTTATGTTGCCAATTACCTGGATGCTTTTAACCCGTGTCCTTTTCCCGGTGAAATTTGAGGCCTCGGCGCAGCTTAAAACCCACATTCACGAACTACACCTGGGGCTTGGGTCTATGCGCGCCGCCGAAAAACGCGTGGGCCTGCTATTTCTTCTTCTCGTCAGCGCCTGGATATTTCGAGAACCTTTGGCGCAGTGGACAGGGCTGACCGGTCTGACCGATGCGGGCGTGGCCATGACGGCGGCTGTGGCTGCTTTTATCATCCCCTCTGGCAAGAAAGGCGAGGCGCTTGTGACCTGGGAAGACACCGCCCGGCTGCCTTGGGGGGTTCTCATTCTGTTTGGCGGCGGTTTGGCCCTGGCTGGAGGCATGTCCAGCTCCGGGCTCACCCTGTTTTTGGGTCAGCAATTGGCGCCGCTGGCGCAAATTCATATTGCCGTTTTGGTGCTTGCCTCTGTGGTCCTGGTGATTTTTCTGACCGAACTCACCTCCAACCTGGCCACCACCGCAACGATCTTGCCAGTTATGGGAGCCATTGCGGTTGAAACCGGGCAAGACCCTTTGCTCTTTACCATCCCGGTCACGCTGGCGGCGAGCTGTGCCTTTATGCTGCCGGTCGCAACGCCGCCCAATGCCATTGTTTTTTCTTCAGGTAGCCTGACCATTCCACAAATGATGCGCGCCGGTGTCTGGCTCAATCTGATTGGGGTGCTCATTCTTTCCTTGGTGGCCTTAAAACTCGTCCCGATGGTTTTTGGATAAAGAAAGAAGGAAAGCACCCTTGCCAGGGGCTTGGCGCTGAGAGAAATTATCAACAACAATGGATCGGGAAGGACGGAAGCCTGAAATGGCGCGCCGCAAAAAGAAAATAGTCTGGGCATTGGTGCCTTTAAAGCCCTTTGCTGTGGCAAAGGGGCGATTGCGTGAGTGTCTGACCCCAGACGAGCGCAAGGGCCTGGTTGTCGCCATGGCGCGCGACACATTGGGCGCACTCAAAAACGCCAAGGGGATCGAGCGCTTGCTTCTTGTTTCGCGCGCCGAGGAGGCACGCGGCCTCGCCGATGAATTTGGCGCCAAGCTTTTAGTGGAAAGCGACGGGGCAGACTTGAATGCCGCCCTTCGGGAAGGAATCGAGGCGGCGAGGGAAGGCGGCGCTGATCAGGTGCTTATTTTGCCTGCGGATCTACCATTCATCACTGCGCAAGCGATTGAGGGACTCTTGAGCGATGCCGCGCCTCCGGCAATTGTTGCCTCCCGCGACGGTGACGGCACCAATGCCGTTTGGGTAAGTCTCGAAGAGGAATTTGATCCTGCCTTTGGCCCGGGAAGTTTTTTCCGTCATCGAAATCAATTAGGCATTGAGGCCGTGCAAGAGAGCGCCGCCCTTGCTGTTGATCTGGATACCCCTGAAGATTTGGACGCCTGTGTGGCTCGATATGGTCAGCTGCCGGAGAGGCACTACACGAAATCACTATTGGGCGCGCAGATTCGATTAAGTGACGATGCGGTCTATGCTTTGGCCGACAGCGCCGATCTTGAAACGCTGATGACCCGGGCCGCGGCGAAGCGTGATCGCAGTTTTGGCGATACCCTTACCTATTCCAAGAAGGTCTTCATCCCTCTTACCCAGCTCTGCCGAGATGTGTGCCACTACTGCACCTTTGCCAAGCCGCCGCGCGTGTTGACCAGTCCCTATCTTTCTGTGGCAGAATGCCTGCAAATCGCCAGGGACGGCGCTGCACTCGGTTGCCAGGAGGCGCTTTTTACCCTCGGAGAAAAACCAGAGCTGCGCTATCAGGTCGCCCGGGAGGCCTTGCAGGCCTTGGGGTTTGCCTCAACAACAGATTACCTGGTGCATGTGGCGCAGCGTGTCTTTGAAGAAACCGGCCTCTTGCCCCACGTCAATCCCGGCTGCATGGATGAAGCGGAAATAGAAAAACTGCGGGAAGTCGCCCCCTCAATGGGGTTGATGTTGGAGAGCGCGTCGGACCGTCTATGCCAGAAAGGCCTGCCGCATTATGGCTCGCCGGATAAAGTACCGTCAGAGCGCCTGAGAACAATAGCTCGCGCGGGAGAGGCCAGGGTGCCTTTTACCAGCGGGATCCTGATCGGCATCGGCGAAACGCGCGCGGAGCGTATCGACGCTCTTCTAAAGCTGCGCGATTTGCACGAAGCCCATGGCCATCTGCAGGAAGTCATTGTTCAAAACTTCAAAGCCAAACCCGGCACCAAGATGTCTGATGCACCAGAGCCGCCGCTTAATGAACTGCTGTGGTCGATCGCCATGGCGCGGCTCATTATGCCGGGCGATGTTGCCGTTCAGGCCCCGCCAAATTTGTCGCCGGGTGACCTCAAAGAGATCATCTCAGCCGGTATCAATGATTGGGGTGGCGTCTCACCGCTTACCCCAGACCATGTCAATCCGGAAGCTCCCTGGCCGCATTTGGGTGAGCTGGAGGCTTTAAGCGCAGAAGCTGGAAAAACCCTTGTTGGCCGTCTGACGGTTTACCCGAAATATGTGAAAGCAAAGGCAGCCTGGGTTGATCGGCGCTTACACAAGGCGGTTTTGCAAAAGAGCGATGGCCAGGGCCTCGCCCGGGGAGATACCTGGTCGCCTGGAGGACAAACAGCGCCGCCTGTTTATGCGCCCCCTCTGTCCGCGTCCCATCTGCTGACCAGATCTCTGGAGCGCGCATCAGGCGGTCACCCCCTAGAAGAAAGAGAGATTGCGCACCTTTTTACAGCGCGGGGGGCCGCGCTGGAGGACCTGCGTTGTCTTGCGGATGACCTCCGGCAGACGCAAGCAGGTGAGACGGTCACCTTCGTTGTCAATCGCAACATCAACTACACCAACATCTGCTCCTATGGCTGTACCTTCTGCGCCTTTTCCAAAGGTAAGACGGAGGAGGCTCTAAGAGGCGCACCCTACAATATCGGGCTTGAGGAGATCACGCGCCGCGCTAGGGAAGCCTGGGCTCGGGGTGCCACGGAAGTGTGCCTACAAGGCGGTATTCACCCCGCCTATACGGGCGAAACCTATCTGGAGATCTGCCGGGCAATAAAATCAGCCGTGCCCGATATGCACATTCACGCGTTCTCAGCGCTTGAAGTTTCGCAAGGTGCTGACACGCTCGGCATTTCCGTTCCCACATTTTTGGACCAGCTCAAGGAGGCCGGGCTTGACACCATGCCCGGTACGGCGGCTGAGGTTCTTGATGATCGGGTTCGTCAGGAGATCTGCCCCGACAAACTGACTACAGAGGAATGGCTGAGCGTGATCAAGGACGCCCATGCGCGCGGCATCAACACAACCGCCACAATAATGTTCGGCCACATTGATTCCTACGAGCAGTGGGCGCGGCACTTAACCCTTCTAAGGAACCTGCAGGATCAAAGCCATAGCCAGGGCAGGGGGCGCTTTACCGAATTTGTGCCTTTGCCATTTGTCCATATGGAAGCGCCGATGTACCTGAAATCCGGCGCTCGGAAAGGCCCGACATTCCGCGAGGCCCTTCTGATGCATGCAATTGCCAGACTGGTCCTCGGGGCGACCTTCACCAATATACAGGCAAGCTGGACCAAGTTGGGCCGTGAGGGCGCGGCGCAGGTCTTGCGCGCCGGTGTCAACGATCTTGGCGGCACCTTGATGAATGAGTCGATTTCGCGAGCCGCAGGCGCGGCGAACGGTCAGGAGATATCGCCGGAAACGTTTGAGCAACTGATCACCGAAAATGGCCGAGTGCCTCGCCAACGAACGACTCTTTACGGACCGGTTTCAGCGGCGCGTCAAGCGGCCGGGCGAAACGCTCAGCCGCTCAACGAGATCCCGTCACATCGGGTTGCTCGCAACAAGCTCTCCGGCATTGCCGCCGCCGAGTAGAAAAAGAAGTGCGCACATCCATCAGAAGGAATAACATAGGCGCGCGCGGGAGGAATAAAACATGATCAATGTAACACCGTCGGGCGAGGCTTGCGGCGCGGAGGTCACCGGCGTCGATTTTTCACACCCCATTGATGCAGAAACATTGCGCGATATTCGCCGCGCCTGGATCGATCACAAAGTCCTGGCCTTTCCCGATCAGCACCTCTCAGATCAAGATCTTGAGCGGGTGACGCTGCTTTTCGGGAAATTTGGGGCTGAGCCCTATTTTGAAACCATTGAAGGCAGCCAGCATGTGGTCAATCTGTGTCGGCGAGCTGACGAGACCGCGCCGGTCTTTGCCGAGGCCTGGCACAGTGACTGGAGCTTTCAAAAGGATCCGCCCATTGGTACGTGCCTTTACAGTCTGGTGATCCCACCCGTCGGCGGCAATACGGGCTTTGCCAATCAGGAAATGGCATTGGAGAAAATGCCAGCCGACTTAAGAGCGCGGCTCGAGGGCAAAACAGCACTGCATTCGGCCGCCGCGGCTTATGCCCCGGAAGGGGTTTATGGCGAAAAAGACAAGGAGACAGATCGCTCCTTGAAAATTGTCTACTCGGAAACCGCGCGAGAGGTCTTTCCTCATCCCTTCATCATGACGCATCCGGAGTCTGGAAAAGAAGTACTCTTCGGCTGTGCCGGATATATCATGGGCGTCGAGGGCATGGGTGAGGAAGAGGCAAGGTCCCTCATCATGGATCTTTATGCCTGGCAAACCCGGGAAGAATTTCAATATACCCACAAATGGCGCGAAAACATGTTGGTCATCTGGGACAATCGTGCCGTCCTGCATCGCGCTTATGGCGGCTACGATGGTTATGCCCGCGAGTTGCACAGGACGACCATCAAGGGCAATCCGGAGCAGTTTTTGCGAGCCGGTTGACCCGCAAACAAGACGGCCTGCGGTCCACATAGAGACCGCAGGCCGCTCTCCGCCGCGATTGCATTTCGAAGGGGTCGGCAATCGCAACAGGATGCACTAGAAGTTAAGGCGATAACCGATCTCGAAGATTGAATGTGGATTTTCCACGTCCAAAGTTGCCGGGAACAAAGAGGCCTGAACTTCAACATCATTGGATTGGCGATATTTATAGGCGCCGTAGAGCTCCCCGTTTTCGGAGATTGCATAACTGGCGCCGCCGATGAGCTGATAGGAAAAAACACTGTCATCATCATTGATAATGCCAACACCGCTCGGTCGATAGGTAACATCCACCATTGACCAACCAAGGCCAAGGCCAACAAAGGGGGTAAGCGCGCCCTCGGTAGTAAAGTCATAGAGACCGTTGAACATGAGAGAGGTCGAGCTCACATCGCCGCGGCCCGCATCGACAACCGCGTCAACCGTAGCGCCAATATTTGTGGCACCTGAAATCAATACCGCGGCATCTTCGTCAGACAGGTCAATGCCGGCAGCCTGTACGCCGTAATGGGTATCGGCGTCATTGCTCAGGAATGACACCTCAAGCTCGAGGCGAATGTTATCGCCATAGCGGTGGCCGATGCCAATAGAATAAGCTGCCGAATTGTCGAACTTTGTGGTCCAGCCAACTGGAGTGCCTGCGGGCAGGGCGGTATTAATAGGGATCGTGGTGCCTTCCCCGGTCAGGAAATCATCAGAAAAGGCGCCGCTGTTATCAGAATCAGATTGGCTGGCATAGCCGATTGACCCGAACACGTAATTGGTCATGGCGAGCGCCGATGATGTTGTGAAAAAACTGCCGGTAATCACCGCGGCAATTATCGTTTTGGAAATATGTGTCACGAAAAGCCTCCTTCGCCTTCGGTTTGGGTACTGACTGATACGGAGGCAGAGGGACGTTAGATCAGGAACTTTTGTGACGTCAGACACGCTTTTTGATAAAACGGATGAGGCTACCGATGACGGGAAAACGTTCATAGAACTGACTTGCCGCATCCCAGTGATCTATATGTTTGATCACCTGGCCTTGGTCGTTGTATGTCACAAGGGTGGTGCCTTCAAAGGTGAGGCCGCCGCCGTTCGGTTTGTTCTGGTCGAACATCTTCCAGTAAAGGACACCGGTATTGGCTCCAAAAAGGAGGGGGCCATAATCAATTATCTGAAATCTTGCCCCCGGCACCTTCCGGAACATGGCAGCAAATGAGTCGAGCAGTTCAGCGCGATTATGGTGATGGTTGAAGGGATCTTGAAACTCTACATCCTCGGCCAAAACCGCATTCAGGTCCCCCAAAGTTTCAGGGGACAAATCTTCATAGAGTTTGGCGTAACGGGCGAGCTGGCCGCGAAGATCGTTCATGATCGGTCGCTCATTTGCCTATAGGCGAAGTCACAAGACGTGCAATTGAGTATAACGTCCTCACCGCTTTTATCTTTAAAACTCAATTGCAACCAGCGGCCTTGATCATCATACCAGGCGCGATAGGTAATACCGCCCGAGATATCGTATCTCCGGGCCGGGACAAGGGATGCCCCCACCGCGATCATTTCGTCGGTGACCTGGGCGCGGATCTCATTGTGTCGTCCGGTGACCGTATTGAACAATTTGTCGCCTTTAACGGCGGCGTAATTCCAGTGATTGGTTGTAAAGCCAACCTGCCCTGCCTCTGTTTTCTTTTCGCGGCCATTCTCCCTGACGATGGTTTTAACATCTAAAAGAGTGTCGCCGCACCAGGTCTCCAATGATCGATAGTCATAGGTAAAAACCGGAACAAAAAAGAGGTTGATGTTGATCTGTGTTTTGGCATGAACTCTGACCAACGTTCCATCTCGGGTAAAGGTGACCTCATGAGACCCGATCACATCACCTTTGCGCCTGATATCAAAGGTGAGTTGATCATTTTGATAGAGATCGATCGGATCAGCAAAATGCTCGACCGATCTCGCCTCACAGCGCTCTGTGGGAGTGCTCGCGAGAGAAGGCTGTGCTGTCAAACTCACCGCCAAGGCGGTCCAGATCAGGCGTCTCATCGATCTAAAGCTTGATGAAGGGGTTGAGAAAGCGGCTAAACGGCCCGGCCAAAACAACCGGTGCATCCATAACCACGAGCGCATAACAGTCTTCGCCGCTGTCCACAACAGGTTGATGTTTGTGACGCGTGTCTTTCAGGTCAAAGTCACCGACTTCAAAATGGTGCCCTTGGTCCGTATAACCGCCGGTCAAGACGAGGGTTATTTCCTGACCCTTGTGGGTATGGATCGGTTGCGCCGAA
Source organism: Alphaproteobacteria bacterium (assembly GCA_006226305.1). Taxonomy (GTDB): domain Bacteria; phylum Pseudomonadota; class Alphaproteobacteria; order M2410; family M2410; genus M2410. The sequence continues at coordinate 24,003 of SBHG01000130.1, forward strand.
CCCGCCTTAAAGCGCATGAGTGATATCTTGTAGTTCCCGACATGAAGATCAAGATTGTACTGAGAGACCTTACTTCCAATATGGCGCCAATTAAGTGCTTCCAGCGACGCCGGTAAATAGTCCCGCAAAGGCATTGGCAAAACCCTCAGGCTTTCCGCGTCAAACTGTGCCGAGGGTCGCAAGGGTTCAGGCTCGGGGTCATCAAGACGGTTCAATACCGCGTTTAAAGACGTTGCATCCATCTGGGCTTTATCGCTTTGCTCCAAAAGTGTGCCGCCCAAAGCTTCCAGGCGCTTGAGCTCACTTGCACAAGCCTTGCAAAGGCTGGCATGACAGGCAACGCTAAGTGCCATCGGTTCAGTCAAGGCGCCCGTTGCGTAGTCAAGCAAGAGTTCTGTATCGGGGTGATGGGTAATCATTGGTGACCCCCAAGGGATTGTTTGAGCCTGGTAACACCCAAGCGAATGCGTGACTTAACCGTGCCGAGCGGTAGACCAAGGTCCTCAGCTATTTCGCCGTGGGACATATCTTCGTAAAATGACTTGAGGATAATTTCCCTTTGAGCCTCGGGTAAATCATCGATTGCGGCCCTGAGGATTTCAGATTGTTGACCCGCTTCGACCCGATCTTCCGCACCAGGCGCTGTGTCCGCCACCTCTAGACCCTCCTCAAGATCATATTCTGGGTGACGTTCTTTTCTAAACATGTCGATGCGCTTGTTCCGCAGGATCGTATAGATCCAGTTGGACGGAGTACCTTTGCTCGCGTCGAAAGAGGCGGCCTTTCGCCAGACCATGATCATGGTTTCCTGAACAAGTTCCTCGGCCCGCGAGGGGCTTGTTCCCTGCTTTAACGTGAAAGATTTAAGCCGGGGTGCATAATGCTCAAAGAGCCGTGCGAAAGCCTCGCGGTTGCGGTTGGTGGCAATGTCATTGATCAGCGCAGAAAGGTGATCATTTGTCGGGTCGGCCAAATTCAGACTCACCACATTAGAGGCAAAGGATTGAGGTGTTCTCAAATCCTGCCTCATTGCGCGGCTCTTTTCCAGATGCATTGTGCTCATGTGGGCCAAGGGCCTCCTCTGGGTCTTTGTGGTCGATAGCTTACTTTGGTCATACGGACAATTCTTGAGGACGGATCACTTGCCGGCCGAAGGCCCCGTTCTTTTGGTGGTGTCGGCCATGTATTTGGGGTGCGGAAATACCTTGGCCCCCTTACGCCAGAGTCGCAGGGCTTCAAAATGAATGGCGCTGATGACTTTGAGGGTCATCAATGGATAGCTGAAAAAACACTTGAACAGGGTAGCCGTCCTGAGTGCTCGGGCCGTACCAGTGACGCTCGTAAGAAGAAGTGTGTCAGGTCCATCATGTCGGATCTGAAGGCTTAGCTGATCCCCAGGTTCATTGAAGCGAAAGGTATACGCGCCGCGCAGGTCGATAAAAGGAGACACGTGAAAGGTTTTTGCCGCCCGCTGCGCCATAACCGCGCCATCCTCCTCGCGGAGGACCTCACAAACATAAGTTTCCTGTTCTCCGAAAGTGTTCTTCACTTCATAGATCGTGGCGAAGAGCGACCCGCTCTCGTCATAGCAGTAGTAAACCGAGAGCGGGTTAAAGACATATCCAAGAATACGCGGATAACACAAAAGGCGAATGCCCTGGCAGGTCTTTGTAATTCCTCTCTGAGCAAGCTGCGCTTCGACCCATGATCTCAACGAGTTGCCATCGCGCGGACCATGATCCTTGTCGTAAAACGAAAACAGTCCAAAGCGGTTATAGCCAAATCCCTTCGCTGTCTTGGGAAGGGCGTTGAGGTGATCAAGATCCAACAGGCAAGTAAACACAGAATACCTGAATCCGTGCTGCAAAGGCCGCTTGCGCTGATGAAAAACCTTGCCGAAGTAGATTTGATGCGGGTTCTGGTCCATGGATCACTTCGCCGCCACTCTGCGCACCGCGTGAGAGGGCCACGGGTGGTCTGCGCCCCAAGGTCTTTGCCCGCCCAACCGTTCGCCAACCTCCAAGCCGGCGCGAAGGCCGTCCTCGTGAAACCCATACCCAAAGTAAGCACCGCAGAACCAGCTGTGGCTTTTCCCTTGCAGGTCTGCGAGGTTTTTTTGGGCACTCAGAGCCGCGCTGTCAAACAGAGGATGCATGTAAGTAAAGCTTTGAAAGGTGAGTTTGGGATCTGGATCCTGATGCGGGTTGAGACTGACAAAAAGCGGATAGGTCGGATCAATGCCCTGCAGCCGGTTCATCCAATAGGTGATCGAGGCCGCGCGATCTGACGCCGCGTTTGGCGGGCTCATATAGTTCCAGCTTGCCCAGGCCTTTTGCCGCCGGGGCATAAGCGCGGGATCGGCATGCAAGATGGCCTTGTTGGGCGTGTACCGGATCGCGCCAAGAAGGGCCTGCTCGGCCGCACTCGGTTGATCGATAAGAGCAAGTGCCTCATCGCTGTGGCAGGCAAAGATGACCTCATCGAAGTCCTCTCGCGATCCATCCTCGTGGACCAGTGTCACTTTTTCTTGAGACCGCAAAACTTTCTGCAAACGGGTTCCAAGGCGGAAGTTGTCCCGAAACCCGGCTGTCAGACGCTCAACATATTCCCGAGATCCCCCCGAAACCGTCCGCCATTCCGGGCGCTCGAGTTTCGGATTGATCAGTCGGTGATTGGCAAAAAACCGGACGAAGGATGCAGCGGGAAAGGCTAGCATTTCAGACGGCGAGGTTGACCAGATTGCCGCGCCCATCGGGATCAGATAGCGATCACGGAAGCCTTCGCTAAATCCGCGCCAGGTCAAATAGTCTCCAAGCGTACGATTTTGCAGATGACCGGCCCTAAGATCCTCCACTGAAACCCGGTTGAATTTCAAGATATTACTCAGCATCAGAAGGAAAGTGGGATTAAGTGCATTGCGGCGAAACGCAAAAATTGTATCGAGAGTGTCCCCACACCACTCGGCGCTGGTTTCGCTCTGACTGAAAGCAAAGCTCATGTTGCTGGGTTGGGTAGGTACGCTGAGGTGCTCAAACAGGGCCGTCAGGTTTGGGTAGTTCAGCTCATTATAAACAATGAAGCCGGTATCAACAGGGATCGTTCGGCCTCCATAGTTCACATCTACGGTATTAGAATGCCCCCCGATGCGGGGTTCCTTCTCAAAAATGGTGATGTCATGAACTTCATTGAGAAGATAAGCGGCGCCGAGACCTGAAATGCCCGACCCAATAATGGCAATTTTCATGATGACCCTGTTCTTTCGTGTTGTGGTGTTGGGATACGCAATCCCGGCCTCTCCCCAAAAAGCCGCTTTTGTGATAAGATCAATGCGTCCTCGTTGGAGATTGTGAAGTTATACGGAGCCAAAACGCCACCGGATCATCGGATGGCTTTTTTAGCTTGATCAAGATCATCCAACTTTAAGTGCGTTGCGTATCAACCCTTGCACATTGAACGAACGGCATGCGCCGACAAGAAAAGGGGACCCAGCACCATGGTGGAAGTTAGATCGTCAAAACCAATTAACCAGACACCCATTGCAATGGATGCGGAACTTAAAGCCGTGCCGCGATTTTTGCGCCGCGTGTTTCGCGAAATATCACGTATAGAATTTGGGCAGTTGCACATTGAGCTACCAGACGGACGGCGCCTTTCCTTTGTTGGCAAGCGCCCAGGTCCGGAAGGCACCTTAAAGCTGAATAGCTACCGGGCGATCTGGGCCTTCGTGGTTGGCGGCGCCTTGGGTTTCAGCGAAGCTTATGTGGCCGGACATTGGGAAAGCCCGAATTTGACGGCCATTTTGGAAGTGTTTGTCGCGAACCGTCGCATGCTGGCGCGAATGCAGTATACCGGGCGGATCGTGCGCCCCTTCCATAAACTGCTGCACGCCCTTCATCGCAACACCCGCCGCGGCGCGCGCAAGAACATCACGGCCCATTATGATCTGGGCAACCAGTTCTACGGCCAGTGGCTGGACGAAACCATGACTTATTCCGCTGCGCGTTTCGCGCGCGAGGATATGTCGTTAAGTGAAGCGCAAAAGAATAAATATCGCGAACTGGCTGAGCGGCTGGATATTCGTCCCGGCCATCACGTATTGGAGATCGGTTGTGGTTGGGGTGGTTTTGCCGAATTTGCAGCGGGTGAAATTGGATGCCGCGTAACCGCCATTACCATCAGTCAGCAGCAATTTGATTTCGCCCAAAAAAGGATCGCCGGTGCCGGGCTCGGGGATCTTGTGGATGTGCGGTTCTGCGATTATCGCGATACCGAGGACCAATTTGACCGTATTGTTTCGATCGAGATGATCGAGGCCGTCGGAGAAGCTTTTTGGCCAGCTTATTTCGGCACGCTGCGTGACCGGCTCGTGCCGGGGGGGCAGGCGGGGCTGCAGGTAATCACGATAGAGGACGAGGCCTTTGAGGGCTATCGCAAGTCACCGGACTTTATTCAGCGCCACATTTTCCCGGGCGGCATGCTCTTGTCAAAAACGGTCCTCGTCGATCAGATCAAGAAGGCCGGTCTCCTACCTGGGGAAATGTTTCCCTTTGGCCTCGATTATGGTCGCACCCTCCACCTTTGGTCAGAGCGTTTTGACGCCGCCTGGAAAAAGATCACAGAGCTCGGTTTTGATGAAAGGTTCAGGCGGCTTTGGAATTACTATCTGAGTTACTGTGAGGCCGGCTTTAAGGGTGGTAGTCTTGATGTCTTGCAGGTCACGATGAAAAAGCCTGTCTAAATCGGATCACCCCTGTGATCCAAATGGGATCTACCCGCGTAACATTCATACCCATGGGCAAAACTTGCCCCTTCTGCCCGGGGTTAGGACAACAGTCCGATCTCAAAAGCCGCGCCGCCATGCGTCCTTATGGTGGCGCGGCGCTTGATGATAAGTGATGAGACATGAAACAAATTGCCTTTGTTATGACGATCTTTCTTGTGGGTTGCACAGGTGTTCCCAAGGGGGTAACCCCAGTCACCGGATTTGATGTCGAGCGATACCTGGGGACCTGGTACGAAGTTGCCCGTCTTGATCATTCCTTTGAGCGCGGCATGACCAATGTAACTGCCACCTATCTTAAAAATGAGGACGGCACGATTGGGGTCGTCAATCGCGGGTACAAAACCGACAACTGTCGTTTTGAGGAGGCTGAAGGAACCGCGCGCTTTCAAGGTGACCCTTCCGTTGCCAGCCTGTCCGTCACGTTCTTCTGGCCCTTTGCCGGGGGGTATCATGTCTTTGCTCTTGACCAGCAAGATTATCAATACGCCATGGTGGCGGGGCCCTCACGCAAATACCTCTGGATACTGAGCCGCTCGGCCGAACTCGACACGCAGGTCCGCGATGCTCTCATCGCAGAAGCCAGAAGGCTTGAGTTCCCGGTAGAGGATCTCATCTTCGTGTCCCACGCCGCGCCACAATGTGGCAGCGAAGGCTAAGGCGTCTCCCGTGACAAAAATTGCCGTCAACGACAAGATGCAGCAAGGCTACTGCTATGAGCTTGCGGCCTCCATGGGTAAAGATTTCGATCCACGGTTTACGCCCCACCTGACCCCGAAGGAGATGCTCAAGCTAGGCGTCTTTGAAGGCAAATATATGAATGATTGCCGCGGCGAATTTCCGAAAGACTGGTTTGCAGAGGCAAAACTTTCCGAGACGCCCGATGCCAAGCTCAATTACTTTGGCGTTAAAAGTCGCCAGCCCTTGAGCCATTGGCGTGAAAAGGGGTGGATCATCGGGCCGGATCCACGCGGTTGGTTCCAGTGGTATTGCCGCTATTATATGGGGCGCCGCCTGCCGCAGATCGATGACCACCAGATCAGAAGATGGCGCGCTTTTTCCCGTCATGCGGCGCAGATCAAGAAAAATTGTGAGCCCGGCGACATCCATTGTCGACCGCGCCAACGACAGGCGCTCTTGCAGTGGGCCTGGGACCCTTTCATCTGATCAGTCAAATAAAAATGCCGACCCGGGTTGCCCGCGGGTCGGCATGAAATTTCTTAAAGAAAATTTCCCTTACTTGGGCTGCATGCGGATCCCGCCATCCATGCGGATGCATTCACCATTGATATAATCATTTTCAACGATGTGCTCTGCCAGCGAGGCAATTTCTTCCGCCAGGCCCAAACGTTGTGGATAAAGTACCTGGCTGGCCAGCGGTTTCAAAAAGCCCTCAATTTCTGGCGTCATTTCTTCCGCGCCACCCATCAAGAGCGGTGTGGCCACCAACCCCGGCACAATGGTATTGACCCGAATACCAATCACAGCCAAATCGCGGGCAATCGGCAATGTCATGCCCACAACCCCGCCCTTGGAGGCAGAATAGGCCGCCTGGCCGATCTGGCCCTCATAGGCGGCAACGGAGGCCGTGTTAATGATAACCCCGCGACCGCCGTAACGGTCATAAGGCTCGTTCTTGGACATCTGCTCGGCACAAAGACGCGCCACGTCAAAGGAGCCGATAAGGTTGATGTTAATGATTCGCTTGAAATCCTCGATTGGGAAGGGGCCATTTTTACCCATGGTGCGTTTCGCATTGCCCGTGCCCGCGTAATTGCAGCAAATGTGAATGGCGCCGAATTTTTCCATCGTGGCGGCAATGCCAGCCTCAATGGTCTCGGTCTTCGTCACATCCACTTGGCAAAAGATGGCGTTGTCGGCGCCCACTTCCTCGACGACTTTTTGGCCTTTTTCTTCGTTGAAATCAAAAATTGCGCATTTTGCGCCCTTGCTGACGAAGAGCTTGACGGTCGCGCGGCCCATCCCCGAAGAGCCGCCTGTGATGACAGCTACTTTTCCATTCAGATCCATGGGGTTGATCCTCCCTATCTTTGTTTGTTTTGTGTGAGGGTGGCGCCCAAGTCACGCCCCTCATTTTGGCACGGACCTATAGGCCACACTGGCGGGGCGCCGTCAATCCGCAACCGCGTAGATTTGTCGCAGGTATCCCACAACCGATTGAGAACAATTGATCGGCGGGGCAACCTTCCTTATTCTATCCAGTTACAAGAGCCGAAAAACGGCCGAGGGAGGAAAAAAATGAATGTGAACACCCCCATCAGTGGGCTAGAGCACGCTTGGGCCAAAGAGGGTCGCCAGCCCCGCATTGCCATCATTGGCGCTGGATTTTCCGGCATGGGTTCGATCATCAAGCTGCGCGAAGCCGGATATACCGACATCACCTGTTTCGAACGCGAAGACAAACTGGGCGGCACCTGGCGTGACAATACCTACCCAGGTCTTTCCTGCGATGTACCCTCGCACTGGTATTCCTATTCTTTTGATCTCAATCCGGATTGGAGCTATCGCTTTTCCTATGGCCCAGAAATCTGGGCCTATCAGGAAAAGATCGCGCGCAAATATGATCTCTTTCCGGCCATCCAATTCAACAATGCCATAAGAAAACTGACTTATCTCGGTCCGCAATGGAAAGTGGAAAGCGAAAAGAACGGCGAGGAGATCTTTGATTTCGTCATCGCTGCCACGGGTGTTCTTGTCAATCCGGCTTACCCCGATATTCCCGGGTTGGATAGCTTCAAGGGTCACATGTTTCATTCCGCCCGCTGGAATCATGATGTAGCGCTTCAGGGCAAGCGCGTGGGCATCATTGGCACCGGGTCAACAGCTTGCCAGATTGTCGGCGCCATTGCTGAAGAGGTGGGACACCTGGACGTCTTCCAGCGCACCCCCCATTGGGTGGTGCCAATGCCGCAAAAGAAATATTCCAAGGCTTGGCAGACCCTTCTTCGGATCTTCCCGCCGTTGCAAATGTTTATTCGAAATTTCATTCGTCGGCGGATGGAAGGATCCTTTGGCAAGGCAACCCTGGGAGACGAAGCCGAGCAGCAGAAAATTCAGGAGGCGTGCCTTCAATTTCTGGAGCAGCAAGTTCCCGATCCCGAGCTGCGCAAGAAGCTGACCCCGAACTACAAGGCGACGTGTAAGCGTTTGATTTTGTGCTCGGATTTTTATCCGGCCCTGCAACGCGATAACGTGGATCTTGTCACGGAGAGCATCGACGCGATCGAGCCGGTCGGCGTGCGGACAAAAGACGGCGAGCTCCATGAGCTGGATGTTCTTGTCCTGGCAACCGGTTTCCGGGCAGGCGATTTTATCCTGCCGACAGAAGTGATCGGGGAAAATGGACTTTCCCTAAGAGATTTCTGGCACGGACTTCCCCGCGCCCACCGGGGCATGACCTTCCCGGGCTTTCCCAATTTCTGGATGCTGGAAGGCCCAACGGGCGTAATCGGCAATACCTGCCTCATCGATATTTCCGAGCATCAGATCGGCTACATGATCGCCGCCATCAACAAGATACGTGACGACAAGCTAGTTGCCATCGCTCCTAAGATGGAGGCCTTTGAGGGTTATAACGCCCGCATCGCAGAAGCCATCAAGACCTCGACCTGGGCGAGCGGCGGCTGTTCAAGCTGGTATCTGGATCCCTCGGGCACGCCCAACATTTATCCATGGTTGCCGGACGCATATCGCGACGACATGAAGAACATCGACTTCACGGAATATGAACTTGTGAGCTAAACAAAAGCTGGGGTGTCTTAGAACAGGCGCCCCACGCCAATTCCGAAGGCCCAGGGATCAAGGTCGACGTCTGCGGTGATTGTGCCCGCGTTTAGTTTGACGTCGGTGTTGATGTAAACCTTTTTCAAATCCACATTAAAATACCAAGGGCCCTGCCACTTGATGTCCGCGCCTGCCTGTAACGCCAAGTCCATGCTGGACCCATAATCCACATCGCTCACAAGGCCTGCCGGGAGGTCAGCTTTGTGAAAGGTAGTGTAGTTGACGCCAGCGCCTACGTAAGGACTGAAAACAGCGCTCGGCGCAAAATGATATTGCAGTGTCACGGTGGGCGGCACCAGCCAAACGGTTCCAAGATCAACATCCCCAAGCAGCGTGTTCTTGGCCGCCACATCGTGCCGCGTGGCACCGATTATAAGTTCAGCGGCAATGTGATCGGTGAAAAAATAGGAAAAGTCGACCTCCGGTACAACTTCATCGCTGATCTGGGCATCGCCGCCAATGGGCGAAATGGTGCTGGAAAGATCTCCCTGGATGGCGAGCAAACGACCGCGGATCAGAAAATCCCCGGCGGTCTTACCGTCCGTACCCGCAAAGGCCGGAAGTGTAAAAGCGCTTGTGCTGAGGATCGTTGTCAGGAGAAGGCCGGAAAGCTTGGACATGGGATGGGAACCTATCATTAGTTGCACTGCAACATATTCTAAGGTTGCCAAGCTAAAAAACCCTTAAAATCAAGGGAAAAACGGTGTTTGGGTTCGCAAAAAATGGGGAGCCCGCAACAGGCTCCCCATATGGATTCTAGGTATCTTGAAGGTGTCTTTTAAAACAGACGGCCAAAGCCGATGCCGAACACCCAGGGGTCAAGATCAACGTCGGCAGTAATCGCGCCGCCGTTGATGGAAACATCGGTGTTTAGGAAGAGTTTCTTCACGTCGACATTGAAGTACCAAGTGTCATTGGTCTTGAAATCAACCCCTGCCTGAAGGGCCCAGCCAAAGCTGTCGTCATAGTCAATATCGGTGACAACGGCGGCCGGCAGATCTTCATTGTAGAACATGGTGTAGTTGACGCCTGCTCCAACGTAAGGGCTGATGTCGCCTTTGGGATCGAAGTGATATTGCAGGGTCAGGGTCGGTGGCAGAACCCAAACGCTGCCAAGATCCACATTACCAAGGTCGGTTGCTTTGGCATCCACATCATGCTTGGTGGTCGCCAGGATCAGCTCCACAGCCAGATTATCCGTCAAGAAGTAGGAGAAATCGAGTTCCGGCACGATTTCAGTGCTGACTTCAGCATGACCGCCAATAACACCAATCGTGCTGGATTCATCACCCTGAACAGCAATGATCCGGCCGCGAACCATAAGGTCCCCTGCGGATTTACCGCCTTCACCGGCAAAAGCAGGAACCGCCAGAGCCGTCGTGCCCAAGAGGGCAGCAATGGAAAGAGAAGCAATCTTTTTCATCTTTTTAGCCTCGTTAATTGGCCCAACCGACACACTCGGTCTGGGCGAGAAATCTGTGAGGGCTTTTCTCCTCCAGGCAGTAATTAAAGTAAATTTGCAGAATTGACGCAGGTCAAACTGTCGCAGGCAAAAAGCTTCTTAAAGCTTGCAAAATACTGGCGATGGGGCCGTAGCGAGTCGCTGTCAAATGACCTGGATCACCGGCTTCAGGCCCATCAGCCTGGCTAGAGTTTGCAGCCTTATTTCAACGGCCTCCCCCCTCAGCGCTGCAAACTCAGGAGCCAGGTCAAATACCAATTTCTGGCCCTGGGTGGTCAATGAACATTTGTCGAGCACCCCGCCGACCCGTCCTGTCAGAGTATGAACAAATCTCAAAAGTGCGCCCACCGTCTTGGCAAAGTCGACATCTCCCGATGTCAGGAGATGCCCGAGTCTGGTCGCATCGCGCAAACTGTCACCGCCATAACGATAATAAAGCGCCAGAGCCGCGAAGATGCGCTCCTTGTGGGTCAGGCCATCGATAGGCGAAAACAAAATCGCATGCAGCACGTTGCCGCGCCGATAATTTGGATGATCGCGCCAGGCGAGATTGGAAAGGCGGCAAATCGGCTCAAGAAGATGAAGATAGGGGGACGGCGTTTCATGTAGAAGGCGTCGGACAAAAACATAAACTTCACGTGATCGCACCGGATCAAGTTGGTATTGCCGTTCCAGCGTGGCGATCCCGCCCGCCACCGGGTCCTCGGCGCGAATACGTGCAGGCAACCTTTTCTGGACCAACCCTTCCCGAATACCATGAGAGGAAAAGGTGACACTGATCGGTTGCAGCGCGTTTATCAGCTCACTGAGCACATGCCCGGCATAGGGAAGGCTTTTTACACGCGCAGGGTTGATTTGCGCAGCGAGTTTTCTCATCTCTTGCGGCTCGGCGGACTTGATCTGCAGGCTGAAGCGGGTGGCTTCCTCCGCCGAAATATCATAGTGATGCAAAACTTTGAGGGGATACCGGGTTTGCGCCATGTGAACCTGGCCGAGGGCACGCCAGGCACCGCCTACGACACAGAGCCGCCCCGTATGTTTGTGGCTGCCATAATCGTCAAACGCCTGTGAAAGAACACCGCTTATTTCGGGCATCGGCCGTTGCCCCAGGCGAAGCGCGCCAAAGGGATAGCTGAGGGGGCAATTGATATGTCCGTCGCAGACCTCACTAAGTTCAAGGCTACCGCCACCAAGGTCTGCGACCCAGCCGCAAAAGGAAGGATCCCCCGCCAAAACGCCATGGGCGGCGAGTACAGCCTCTTCCTCCCCCGAAAGAAGGTCGACACGCGTGCCCATAATTCCTTCCACGGCATCGATAAAAGCAGCCTTGTTGCTCGCGTCTCGTACTGCCGAGGTGGCAATACAGGAAATCTGCTCAGGCGTCAGCCCGTGATAGGTACAAATGATTCGAAACCGCCTGAGTGCATTGAGCGCCCGCTCTGATCCCAAGGCCGGCAGCTGGCCGGTTTCATCAAGGCCCTCTCCAAGACCGCAAAGCACCTTCTCATTAAAGAAACTGATAGGAGTGCGCTTGACCTCGTCAAACAAAACCATCCGGACCGAGTTCGATCCTATGTCAATGACAGCATGAGGGTTTCGCGCGAGCTTGGGCATCTCTCAAGCCTTTACCGCAAGTCAGGGGGGTCGCTCAAGCGCTGATAGCATTCCAGTCTTATAATCCTTGATTTTTACCTGATAGTTGTTTGACTCAGATGGGGGATTGGGCGCAGAATCTTACGTCACACATTGTCAGACCGGTATGTCTTGGCAGACAAGTCGTTTAATGGAGGAAGCGATGGACATTACCCCTTATTCAGCAGGGTGCGGAGCACTGGTTGCGGGCGTGCAACTTGCCGATCTTGATGACAAGGGGCTGGAGGTCTTGCGCCGTGCCTATGTTGACCATGGACTGCTCTTTTTCCGGGAGCAAAACCTACCGCCGGAGGAGCACCTACGTTTTGCGCGTCGCTTTGGGGACATTGTGGTCAACAAATTTTTCAAGACCACCGACGCCTTTCCGGAGATCGCGGAAGTGCGCAAGGAAAAGACCCAGGAGATGAACATTGGGGGTGGCTGGCATACCGATCATTCCTACGACGACGAACCGGCCATGGGATCAATTCTGGTCGCCCGCGGACTCCCGACCACAGGCGGTGATACATTGTTTGCCAATCTCTACGCCGCCTACGAAGCGCTTTCTCCCGGCTTTCAAAAGATGCTTGCGGGCTTGCGGGCTGTTCATTCCAATCGGCACCTTTATGGCGAGGGGGGCTATTATCGTCAGACAGATCTTTCCGAACAACTTGGCGGTATCGATCGTGTCGGCGATGCGGTCCACCCGGTCGTCGTGCGCCATCCGCAATCCGGCCGCAATGTCCTCTATGTCAATCCGGGCCACACCATTGGCATTGAAGGATGGTCAAAAGAAGAAAGCGCGGCCCTCCTCAAGTTTCTTTACAAACATGTGGACCAGCCGCAATTTACCTGCCGCTTCCATTGGGAGCCGGGCTCCATTGCTTTTTGGGATAATCGGTGCACCTGGCATATGGCGGAAAACGATTACCAGGGGCAATTCCGTTTAATGCACCGGATTACCCTAAAAGGCTCAGCGCTTGGCGAGGCCGCTTAAAGTGTCGTGACTCATTTCACGCAGGTACCATGACATTTTTCTTTGGGTCCAATGTTCCATCTGCGAATAGGGACCCGGTTCATAAAACCTGGAATTCACGCCCTTCTGATTGTTGACGATAATATCCTCGTCCGCCAGCGTGGTGATGTGCCAGAGCCAGGTGAGCTTCTCCACATCATAGTCACGCCCCTCGACCGCGTCACCGCGCACCATCCAATAAATATCGCAAACGCAATTATCTACATCAGTGGGTAAGAAGCGATAGCCCACCATGTGATCTGAATAGATCAAGAAAAAACTAAAGGGACCGATGCTGAGATCAGATCCGCCCTGATCATAATCCGTGAGGTTTCCCAGGAGAGGCGCCAGCGGTTGTCCGTCTTTGCTGCCTGTCTTGACCCCTTCAAACAGGGCCGTGCGGCTATAGGCATAACCTTGTATGTCGCGAGGTTGCCGATCATCCAGATGATCGAACTCAATGGTTTGAAGGCCGCAGGCCCCCATGGCCGCCAGCATATGGCCCTGGCGCGCTTCAATTTCATCCGGACCCAGCTTGAGCGTATGCATGGCCGCATATTCCGGATGTGCCGGACCGCAGTGATAACACTCGTGGTAATTCTCAATGGCCAGCTTCCAATTGGCTTTGAAATGATAGCGGCGCTTGGCGGCAAGCTTCATGTTGTCAAATCCGAACATCTCAAAGACTGGCTCAAGGTCGTGTTTTGCCGGTTCAAGGGAAGGGGGTTTTTCGGCAAGACAGACATAGATCATGCCGCTCAGGATCTCGACCTGAGCTCTGTGGAGATTGTGCTTGGAAATATCAAATTCCGGCCCCATGTGCTGTGCGACTTTTAGGGTGCCGTCAAAATCATAAGCCCAGGCGTGATAAGGGCAGGTGAGCACATTGACCGACCCTTGATTTTTCAAACAAATCTGCGATCCGCGATGACGGCAGACATTAATCAGGGCGTGGATCTCGTCATTCCGTCCGCGAATAACAATGATCGACTCACCGGCGATTTCGAACAGAAAAAAGTCTCCTTTACGGGGGATCTCGCTGACATGTCCGGCAAAACACCAGTTGCGCGACATGATTCGATCCATTTCGATCTGGTAGATCTCCGCAGACTGATAAAAAGTCCGGGCGAGCGAATATCCCGGTTTTTGCTGATCGATAAGGTCTTGCAAATCCATAAGGCAAACCAATCCTTTCCGCCTAAATCTGCCAAAAAACAGATCTGAGAACCACGAAAAACAACGATCGCCTCAAAATCTGCCGCCGGCGCGAATTTGCCAGTAAGTGCCAATTGAAGTAGGATTTGCGCAATGAAATCGCTTTCATCTAAGGCGCGGGGCTCTCCATGAAAAAATATCTTCTTGCTACCACTGCAGCTGGTGTGGCGCTGGCTGCTTCATCGCCGGCAGCCATCGCGGGCAATTATGTGACCATCTTTGGCGGCTACTCCATGGCCGACGAAACACTTAATAATTTTGTTACTCGAACCGGTTCCTTTTGGAGCTATTCCTATTCAACCCTGAACTATACGACTCTGCGTCATTCTCATACGGAGGGCTCGGTCTTCCTGTTCAGCCATACGTTCTATTCGTCATCGGTCTGGTACCGGTCCACCTCCGGCAGTTTCTACAGCGCAACCGATTTCGATCTCTCTGTCGACTCAGGCTTCGTCATTGG
>SBHG01000056.1 GCA_006226305.1 Alphaproteobacteria bacterium
GCCAATGGCGCTCAGGTCATCATTGATCAGTTTATTGCCAGTGGCGAGCGCAAGTGGCTGCGCATGTCGGGTCTCGTCATGCTCTTGCCGCATGGATATGAGGGACAAGGGCCGGAGCACTCTTCGGCGCGGCTTGAACGCTATCTGCAGCTCTGCGCGGAAGACAATATGCAGGTGGTCAATTGCACGACCCCGGCCAATTATTTCCATGCTTTGCGGCGCCAACTCCATCGCAAGATCCGCAAGCCCTTGATCGTGATGTCGCCAAAGAGTCTTTTGCGCCACAAACGCTGTGTGTCGATGCTTGAAGATATGGGCACGGGCTCCACTTTCCTTCGGGTTTTGACCGACGGCGCCGAGGGCGCTGGCGGCGGCATTACCTTGAAGCCTGATAGCGAGATCCGCCGCGTGATCCTTTGTTCCGGCAAGGTCTACTACGACCTCTATGAGGAGCGTGAGGCGCGCGGCATTGACGATATCCAGATTATTCGTGTGGAACAGCTTTATCCTTTCCCGGCCATGACCTTGATGAAGGAACTTGGCCGTTTTCCGAATGCGGATTTTGTCTGGTGCCAGGAAGAGCCCAAAAATATGGGTGCCTGGAGTTTTATCGAACCCAATATCGAATGGGTTTTGACAAAACTGGAAGTCAAGCATACAAGGCCCCACTATGTCGGGCGTCATGCGACAGCCTCGACCGCGACCGGATTGATGCGGCGCCATATGGCGGAGCTTGAAGCCTTCCTAAACGAGGCTCTTACTTTAGAAGATTGATTGGCCCTTTAGATTGTTTGGAATGTCCTGATGGTTCAAATTCTAGTCCCAACTCTTGGCGAGTCTGTTACCGAAGCAACTGTTGCTCAGTGGCTTAAGAAAGAAGGCGAAGCGGTTGCCGCCGACGAGATTCTTGTAGAGCTCGAAACCGACAAAGTGTCTATCGAGGTGCCGGCGCCGCAAGCGGGCGTGCTGAGCGCTATTTCGGTTCAAGAGGGTGAGACCGTTGAGGTTGGCGCTTTGCTGGGAGAGGTCGGGGAAGGCAATGGCACAGCGCCTGCCGCGCCAGTTGCTCCCACTAAAGAAGAAGCCAAGGCGGCTCCAAAGGCCCCGGCAGCGCCCAAGCCAGTCGAAACACCAGCACCTGCGGCGCCATCGGCGCGGCGGATATCCGCTGAAAGTGGGCTCGATCTGGCGACGGTTGACGGCACCGGGCGCGGCGGACGGATCACCAAAGGGGATGCGCTCAAGGCGCTGGAAGTGGGTACAAAGCCTGCGCCGACACAGGCTCCAACGGCGCCGCGCGAAATCGGCGCTTTGGAAGAGCGGGTGCCCATGTCGCGGCTGCGCCGGACCATTGCCACACGCCTGAAAGAAGCTCAAGAGACAGCGGCGATCCTGACCACCTTTAACGAGGTGGACATGGGGCCTGTCATGTCGGTGCGGTCAAAGTACAAAGACCTCTTTGAAAAGAAGCACGGTGTGCGTCTTGGCTTCATGTCGTTTTTCGTCAAGGCCTGTCTGGCGGCGCTGAAAGACATCCCGAATGTCAACGCCGAGATCGACGGCGACGACATTATCTACAAAAACCACTATGACATTGGTGTTGCGGTGGGGACCGATAAGGGTCTTGTGGTTCCTGTGGTGCGCGACGCGGACAGCTTGAGCCTTGGCGGTATTGAGCTGGCGATCAACGAACTTGGACGCAAGGCACGTGACGGGCAGCTCACAATTGCCGACATGCAGGGCGGAACCTTTACTATTTCAAATGGCGGCGTCTATGGCTCGCTGATGTCCACCCCGATCCTTAATCGCCCGCAGTCGGGTATCCTTGGCATGCATAAAATCCAGGAACGTCCCATGGTGGTCGATGGACAAATTGTTGTACGTCCGATGATGTATCTGGCGCTTTCTTATGATCACCGGATTGTTGATGGCAAAGAGGCGGTGACCTTCCTCGTGCGCGTCAAGGAATGTCTGGAAGAACCAGAGCGGCTGATCCTCGACCTTTAAAAGAGGCCTTTTCTCATGGCAGATGAATTTGATCTTGTTGTCATCGGCGGTGGACCCGGCGGTTACAACTGCGCAATCCGTGCGGCCCAACTGGGGCTGAAGGCGGCCTGTATCGATAAGCGCGGCACCTTTGGCGGCACCTGCCTCAATGTGGGCTGTATTCCATCCAAAGCTTTGTTGCATGCCTCTGAGCTTTTTGAAGAAGCCTCTCATGGCGCGGCACTTGGCGTTAAGGCCGAGGTCAGTCTCGACCTTAAGGCCATGATGGGTTTTAAGGAAAAAACCGTTGATGAGTTGACCAAGGGCATCGAATTTTTGTTCAAGAAGAACAAGATCACGGGGCTGAAAGGTACCGGCAAACTCTTATCTGCGACGGAGGTGCTTTTTACCTCCAATGAAGGTGAAGAAAAAAAGCTCACCGCTAAGAACATCGTGATCGCCACGGGTTCGGATGTGATCGGATTGCCTGGCATTGAAATCGATGAAAAGCGTGTGGTCTCCTCGACCGGCGCACTCGCGCTCGACAAAGTGCCGGGACATGTACTGGTGATCGGTGGCGGCGTCATTGGCTTGGAGCTCGGCTCGGTGTGGCGGCGCCTTGGCGCCGAGGTGACGGTGGTTGAGTTCCTCGATCACATTGGCGGTGAGATGGACGGCGAGGTTTCAAAAACCTTTCAGCGCGCCCTTAAAAAACAGGGCATGAAGTTTAAGCTGTCGTCCAAGGTGACCGGCGTTGATGCCTCTGGCAAGAGTTTGAAGGTGGCGGTTGAACCTGCGGCTGGCGGTGACGCTGAAACGGTTGAAGCCGATGTTGTGCTGATGTGCATTGGCCGCAAGCCTTTTACCGAGGGTCTCGGGCTAGAGGATGTTGGCGTTGCGCTGGACGCGCGCGGCCGCATTGACGTTGATGGTCACTACCGCACCAATGTAGCGGGGGTTTATGCCATTGGCGATGTGATCAAAGGGCCCATGCTGGCGCATAAGGCTGAAGACGAAAGCATGGCGGTGGCTGAAGTTATTGCCGGCAAGGCGGGCCATGTGAACTATGACGTGATCCCGAGTGTTGTTTACACCAGCCCGGAGGTTGCTTTTGTCGGCATGACTGAAGAGCAGGTCAAGGCCGCGGGCATCGAATACAAGGTCGGCAAGTTTCCCTTTATGGCCAATGCCAAGGCAAAGGTGGGCGGCATGACGGACGGCTTTGCCAAGATCATTGCCGACGCAAAAACGGATCGGGTTTTGGGCGTTCACATCGTCGGCCCGGATGCGGGCAATCTGATCGGCGAGGCAGCGGTGGCCATGGAGTTTGGCGCGGCGGCGGAAGATATTGCGCTGACCTGTCACGCCCACCCGACCCTGTCGGAAGCGATCCGCCAGGCGGCGCTCGGGGTTGATGATCGCATTATGCAGATGTGAGTACCACCCAAAGAGCCTGACCCCGAAGTTGGCCTATCGGCGCGGCATGGCCTTTTTGTAGACCTCTCTCAGCTTTTTTGATTCCACCTCGGTATAGATCTGGGTCGTGGAGAGCGAGGCATGACCGAGCAGTTCCTGAATGGTGCGCAGGTCGCCGCCGTTCTCCAAGAGATGTGTGGCAAAGGAATGGCGCAGGGCGTGGGGCGTCGCGGTTTCAGGCAGCTGCAAGCGCTCGCGCAACGCCTTGACGGTCTTTTGAACCGCGCGAGGGCCCAAGGGTCCGCCGCGTTTGGCGCGAAAGAGAATACTATCTTTTGTCAGGGGATGCGGACAGAGATCGAGATAGGCCTCGATCGCTTCATGGACGGCGGGCAGGACCGGCACCACACGCTCTTTCTTGCCCTTCCCAATGACGCGTAGGGCGCCACCCACGGGAATGTCGCCCTTCTTCATGGCAAGAGCTTCGGAGATGCGCAAGCCGCAGCCATAAAGCAAGGTGATCACAGCTGTGTCGCGGGCGCGCTCCCAGGGCGTCTCAGGCAGTTGTCCTGCTTCGGAGATCATTTCGATGGCACCGCTTTCAGAAACCGGGCGGGGAATGGCGTGGGGTCGCTTGGGGCTTTTGATTGCCTGAAGTGCCGGATTGGCCACAAGCCCGGATTTTTCTAGATGCCTGAAGAAGGATCTGAGGGCCGAGATTTGCTGCGCCAAAGTGCTCGAGGACAGACGCCGGGTCTGGCGCAGAAAACTTAAGTAGGCGCGAAAGTCGGCCGTGCTTAACTCTCGCAAGGATTTGACAGAGGGATATTCGCCAAGATGTCCGGCCAAAAAGCTCAAAAAACTTTCAAGGGCGTCGACATAGATCGCGCGCGTGCGCTCCGATAGTCGGCGCTCGGTGGCGAGTGCTGTTTCCCACCTGACTAATTCACCGGTGAGAGGATCTTTTGGTGCGGTGGATTGGCCCAAGGACGGTCTCGTATCGACATAAAAAAAGCTACGAAGCGAATCGTAGCTTTTTGATTTTAGGCTGTCCAGAAAGCCGGATTGGCGCGCGCTTTATGTGATGGATTGGCCGGTTTTCGCCCAGTCTTTCATGAAAGCGTCGAGGCCCTTGTCGGTCAGCGGGTGCTGGGCGAGCTGGCGAATCACATTTGGTGGAATGGTTGCGACATCGGCGCCAATGAGCGCGGCGTCCTTGACATGGGTTGCGGACCGAATGGAAGCCACCAGAATTTCCGTTTGGATGCTGTCGTATTGGTCGTAGATCTGGCGAATGTCGGAAATGAGGTCCATGCCGGTCTGGCCGATGTCATCAAGGCGGCCCACGAAGGGCGAAATGAAGGCGGCGCCGGCCTTGCCCGCCAGCAACGCCTGATTGGCGGAGAAGCACAAGGTGACGTTGACCAAGGTGCCGTTGGACGAGAGCGCCTTACAGGCTTTGAGACCTTCCCAGGTGAGCGGCACTTTGATCGCGATGTTATCGGCGACTTTCAAAAGCTTTTCAGCTTCCGTCAACATGGTGGGGGCGTCCAACCCTGTGACTTCGGCGCTAACGGGGCCATCGACGGTGGCACAGATGTCTTTGAGGACCTCCATGAAATCACGGCCGGTTTTGGCCACCAAGGAAGGGTTGGTGGTGGCGCCGTCGAGCAAGCCGGTCTCGGCCAGATCGCGGATTTCATCGATGTCAGCGGTATCAACAAAGAATTTCATGTGTGCCTCCGGCTGTCGCCTGTCGGGGTGAGTCTTTTTTCACGTTCTTCCTAGCGGCTTGGCGGCTTCGAGACAAGCCGCACTTGGGGATGTCTTGCCTGTTGGGCGAGACAGGCTGCCGATTTTGTGCAAATCTCGGCGTCTTCTTATGACAGAGACCCTTTTCCCAGAGCCTGAATCCCACGTGGTGAGCGTGCTTTTGCCGCTGCCCCTGCCGAGCCCTTATGACTATCTGGTGCCAGAGGGTCTGGAGGTCGGGGTCGGCGCTTATGTTGAGGTGCCGCTCGGACCCCGCGTAGTTACTGGAGTGGTCTGGGGGCCGGGGGTGGGGGACGTGGACGCCCAAAAGCTCAAACCCGTCGAAGGTCTCAAACCGGCACCGCCGATGCCCAAGGATCTGATGGACTTTGTGGACTGGGTTGCCGATTACACCTATACGCAGCCGGGCTCGGTGCTGGCGCTCACCATGCGTTCGCGGGCAGCGCTCGAGCCGCCGCAAATGACCCTCTATTACCGCGCGACGGGTGAGGTGCCGGAGCGCATGACGGCGGCGCGGGCTCGGGTCCTTGAGGTTGCCGCGGACGGAATGGCGCGCAGCCCCAGGATGCTTTGCGAGGAAGCGGGGGTTTCTTCAGGCGTTGTCAAAGGCCTCATTGAGGCGGGGGCGCTTCAGGGGGAAGAGCGTCCGCTCGACGCGCCTTACCCGCCACCTCAAATGGGGCAGGGACCCAAGCTCTCCAAAGCCCAGCAAGCGGCGGCGGATGTGCTCTGTGAGCGGGTGCGCGATAAGGCCTTTTCGGTCACGCTTTTGGATGGGGTAACCGGCTCGGGCAAGACGGAAGTTTATCTGGAGGCGGTCGAGGCGGCGCTTCAGGAAGGCCGCCAAGCTCTGGTTCTGCTGCCTGAGATTGCGCTGACCCTGCAGCTTTTTGAGCGGTTTGAGCGGCGTTTCGGGTCGCGCCCGGCGGTCTGGCATTCAGGTCTTAGCCAAAAAGAACGGCGGCGGGTATTTGCCGCCGTCCATCGCGGTGAGGCGCGGGTGGTGATTGGCGCGCGGTCGGCGCTCTTTTTGCCGATGCCCGAGCTGGGCCTGCTGGTCATCGACGAAGAGCATGATGCAAGCTTCAAGCAGGAGGACGGGGTGGTCTATCACGCCCGGGATATGGGGGCGGTGCGCGGCTCGCTCGGCAGCTTCCCGGTGGTTTTGGCTTCGGCGACCCCCTCGCTGGAGACGTTGATGAATGTGGAGGCGGGCAAATATGACCGGCTGGTGCTCAAAGCTCGTCACGGGGCGGCGCGGTTGCCGGAGATAGACTGCGTTGACATGCGGCAGGAAAAACTGCCCGCGGACCGTTTTATTTCAAACCGCTTGGCCGCGGCGCTGGAAGAAACTCTGGCGCAAGGGGAGCAGGCGATGCTGTTCCTTAATCGGCGCGGCTATGCACCGCTCACGCTCTGCCGGACCTGCGGTCACCGGATGATGAGCCCGGATTCCTCTTCCTGGCTGGTGGAGCACAGGTTTTTGAACCGATTGGTTTGCCACCATTCGGGCTTTTCCATGGAGAAGCCGAAGTTCTGCCCCAACTGCGGGGCGGAAGACAGCCTGCATGCTTGTGGGCCCGGCGTCGAGCGTCTGTCAGAAGAAGTGGCCACGCTTTTGCCGGAAGCGCGTACGGCCATCATGTCATCGGACCTCATTCATAATCCGGAGGATGTGGAGGCGCTGATCGCCGCCATGGAGGCGGGGGAGATTGATCTTCTCATCGGCACCCAGATGATGGCCAAGGGCCACCATTTTCCGCAGCTTACCCTCGTCGGGGTGGTGGACGCGGATCTGGGTCTGAAAGGCGGGGACCTACGCGCCGCTGAGCGCACCTATCAGATGCTGCATCAGGTGGCTGGTCGGGCTGGGCGCGAGGAAAAACCGGGGCGGGTCTTGATCCAGACCTATATGCCCGAGCACGACGTTATGCAGGCGCTGACTTCGGGCGGGCGCGATGCCTTTCTGAGCCAAGAGGCAAGCGCCCGGGAAATGCTCAACATGCCGCCGTTCGGCCGATTGGTGGGGCTCGTCCTCTCCGGGCCGGAACTTGGGGTGGTGGAAAAGCTCGGGCGCGACCTTGTGGCCCGGGCGCCACGGGCCGATGCGGTTCGGTTGATGGGCCCCGCCCCGGCGCCGATTGCGCTCCTGCGCGGGCGCCACCGGGTGCGGCTCCTCCTCAAAGCGCCCACGCGGTTTCCCATCCAGTCCTACCTCCACCAATGGCTCGACGCGGTTAAACTGCCGCCGCAGGTGCGCCTCAGGGTCGATGTGGACCCTTACCGGTTTTTGTAAGGGCAGCGTGCGGCGCTCTTGTCCCCAGAAAAAGGGGAGAAGTTGTCGGTTTTCAGCCGCTTCGTGTTGCAAGCGCGAAAGAGGTGTGATACCTAACCGGCGCAGTTTGAGGGGCTGGTGTTTTCGTGAAGCCCCATAATCCAAAAAGCTGTTGAAAAATCAAATGGTTGGCAGGGTCTTGCCGGGTAGCCGTCATGGCCCGATTACGCCAACTAAAGGGTTGAAACACGAACTGTCCAAAGGACTCGAAAACGTGTCGAATTCGGAACATGTTCTTGCCGGAGTGGCGCAGCGCTACGCGACAGCGCTTTTTGACCTCGCTGAAGAGGCGGGCGTCGTCGATTCTCTGGCTGAAGAGCTCCAGGTCCTGCAAGGCCTGCTCGGTGCCAGCGCCGACCTGAAAGGGCTGGTTTCCAGCCCGCTTTACTCCCGTGAGGATCAAACTCGGGCGCTCCAGGCGGTGTTGGACAAGGCCTCGGCCTCGCAGCTTTTGAAGAATTTTGTCGGTCTGGTTGCTCACAACCGCCGGCTTTTTGCGCTCAGCGATATGATCAAGGCCTTCCAGATGATCCTGGCCCGCAAGCGCGGCGAGATTTCGGCCTCGGTGACCAGCGCCGTGCCGCTGGGTGAGCACCAAGTGGCGGATCTCAAGGCGGCGCTGCGCGAGGCGCTCGGCCGTGATGTGCAGCTGCAAACAGATGTGGACGAAAGCCTTCTGGGCGGCCTGATCGTGAAGGTCGGCAGCCGGATGGTCGACTCGTCTTTGAAAACCAAACTTTCCAATCTCAAAATTGCAATGAAAGAGGTAGGCTGATGGATATCCAGGCCGCTGAAATTTCTGCGATCCT
>SBHG01000058.1 GCA_006226305.1 Alphaproteobacteria bacterium
TCGATGGCCTCATCCTGATGTAGGGCTATGGGCAAAACCTTGTCGCCAAAGTCGAAAGGAACCGCATCCACATCATATTTGTCGAAGGGCGAGAAAAAGCCGTTCGCGGCAAGGCGCTCTGTGGCAAAAAACTTCTGCGCCCACTCGCTTTTCAACACGGGGTCCTGGGGAAGCTGCGCGTAGCCATATTCAATCGCCCAGTAGTCATAGGAGCCCAGGCCGGTTGTTGTGGTGATCTTGACCCGGTCGCCGTCCATCTGAAAAAGAAGCGGGTCATAGTCCATCACCGATCCGGTGGACAGCTCGGAATATCCGTTCTCAATGACTTTTTGCGAAGACACAAATGTGCTGCCGCGAAAATTATGCAGTAAGCCCAGGGCGTGACCAATTTCGTGGGTAACCGTGTTTTCCACCATTTTGTGGATAAGGTCCCGCTCCAATTCTTCCCCCGAGGGCTCCGGGTCATCGTCCATAAACGTATAAAGCACCTGGGAGAGCGCGCGGCGACTGACGCTGTGATAGGACATATAAAAGTCGTCAGACTGGGAATTGGTCTGATCATTGTTAAACCCGCTCGCCGACTTGAGGAGCGGCGCCGACAGGTCCGCAAAGGCGACCGCGGCGCCTTGCTCCTTGCCGCCAAGCTCGGCCAGATCATGGACCTGAAAGGCGCGCTCAAAGGTTTCATCGGTAATCGTCACGTCAGCGCCGATGATTTCTCCTGTCAACGGATTGTGGACAAACGAGGCAAAGCTCGCCGAAAACCCCGGGGAGAATCCCCAGCTGATGACGTTGTAGTCGATGTCGCCCGCATCCCATTTGGCTTCGGCCGGCCGATCATGAACCTCGATGGCGTTGGTAAACCCGATCTTTTCAAAAGCGCTGTTCCAGGCCAGAACCCCATGGCGCACGGATGCCCGGTAGGGCTCAGGGATCGAGGGATCCAGATAAAACACAATAGGTTTTACAGGCTCTGAAAGATCCTTCTCAGGTTCTTTCCTGACGAGGTTCCATTTTAGAATGTCGTTGGCAACCTGGTTGGGGCCCTGGCGGATCAGCATGGTCCGCGGATTGGTCGCGTAATAGCCCACCCGTTCGTCGGGCGCGCGCGGAACAAAACCGTCGTCCGGGAGACGAATAAAGGAATACTGGATTTCAATTTCGGTCACGCCTCTGTCGCCCGCCGTGATCACCGTGTCGGTTTGTTGGCGCAGGAGGGAGAACCCCGAAGACTGCATTAAAATATAAGCAACCCGGATGTTGGTGTTGTTGGCATAATTTCGAACCTCAACAACTCGCGAATTGGAAAGGCTCCAACCGGCTGGAATGATGTCATCGGGAAGAAGGACCGTCTCTCTGAGCACTCTTGAAATTTCGACCGCCACATGTCCCTCGCGCGAATCGTCAGCGGCGAGCCGTGCGATCGGACTTTTTGACAGATTCGGCAGATCCTGCGACAGGGCGGGCGCCTCGGCGGCGTCGCGAAACGCGGTCTGGACCTCGTTCAGCATAATCGTGCCACCGTCCTGCTGGAAGGAAATGACGCGGTCATTGTCGAACGCCCAGCCGGCTTTCAGGTTGGAGCTATCGCCGCTGACACCTTTGATCACTTTGGTGCTGACAATATAGAGTTGCGGCTCGTTGATGGATCCATTGGGAAAAAACATATAGGCGGCGCCGGACCGGCTAAACATCACGGTTTCAATCAGGCCATTGAGAATGGTGCCGTCACCTGATTCCGGTTCGGACAGGTCCTCGCTCCTTGCCGCCGTCAAAGGTATGCAACTCATCAGGAGCGCCGCCATCAGGCGCCTCAGGACAGAGGTACGACGGGGCAAGCTTGTCGCCGTTGCCCTCTCAGCCAAAGAAACGTCATCCGGCCTGTTGTCAGATAAAGTGTCGTGAGAGGGCCTGCCAAACAGGCCGCCCGAAAACCTCGCGGTTTGCATCATAAAATCCCCATTTTCCCCAATGAGCCGCTTCCCCAGTGAGCCGCTTCCCCAGTGAGCCGCTTCCCCAGTGAGCCGCTTCCCCAATGCGCCACCTCACTAGTGAGCCACTTCTCCAGTGAGCCGGGCCCAAGGTGGCAACTCAGCCCGCATCTAATCACCAAATATGCAACCTGTGAAGGATGTTGGCGCCTGACCGGGAACTTTACGGGTGCTGCTTATCATTTATGTGACACCGGGTTTTGCCGCAAACCCGGTGTCTTTTGGGATTTTTCAGCCTCGCGCAGGCCGGAGCCCTATTTTGCAAAGCGATTGTAAAAAGTGGCGACCAGCCATCCGGTCAGCGCGGAGAGCGCTGTCCAAAGAATAAGACCGATGAAAAAGCCGGAAGCGTTGAGCTGCCAGGACATGTGGCTTACGTCCGCGTGCATCATGCTGCCGGTCATATTCATCATCGGGCCGGGCGCCAGAAAAACAAAAACCGAGCAGATGAACCACAAAACAAGGGCCGTCACACCAGAAGAGAGCGCAAGCGCGTTGGGATCAAGTTTCATAACCAATCTCCGATAGGTTGGACCGCTGCAGCTGAAGGCAGCCGTCGTTGGAGACCGATCTCGGGCGGCGACGCGCACGTCGTTGGGTTGGCGCGCTGCGCCGGACGACCGAATGAAGATGCATCGGTCTCTTAATAATAGACATATAGGTCTTCCAGCGACTGGAAGGTCAAGCCCTTTGCGGAAATCTTCTGTATACGGAGGCGTCTGGTCGGCGGCTTGTGATTATCGGCTCCAGGCGAGATAACCAAGCGCGTCCTCCAAGACCTCACCGGGCGGCAGTTCGTGTTCCATCTTGGGCACAATAATCAGCTTGGTGTGTAATATACCCGCTGCCTCATATTGGGCGCGGGCGTGTTCGGTTCCCTCGCGATTGAAATCAAACTCACCGGCCAAAAACACAAAGCGGTGATGGCGCAGGGGCCCATAGAGCTCCGGCGCTTCCTCAATGAAGTCTACGCCGCTGAAAAATATTGCGCCTTCATAGGCTTTGGGAAATTGGGCCGTTAACAGCGAGGCCACACGGCCGCCTCCTGAAAAGCCTGAGACAAAGACCCGATCTTCATTCAGCGCCCAGTGCTGCTCGGCTAGAACCCGTGCCATCAAAGCATAGGAAATACGTTTGCCATTGCCGACTGTATTGCCGGAGGACCGCGCCGAGACGAAGATGACATATTGGTCATCAAGCACTTTGCGCCAATCTCCCGGCAATTGCGCCTTGGGACGCGCGGGTATGAAAACCAGAAGCGCGGCTGGTCGCGAGGGCTGGTATCCTTCGGGCAAGCGTACATCAAAGGTCACCCGGGTATCTGACCTTAGAGCCTCGCGAACATAAACCGGGATCTCTTCACCAAAGAGGTCCGCCGGGGTAACCGCCATTGTCTTTTGCAGAGCGGCGGGCGCGCTGGGCCGTGTCCCGGAAATTGGTGTCTGGGGGTCTGTTGAGGCTGTGTCCCGGGCAGAGCCCGGCTCTACCGGCGCGCAGGCCATCACCAACAAAATACTCAAGAGCGATAAAAGCCGTATCCCCATTTCGACTTTCCCCCTGCCTGTTTGTGTCCCCAGATCAGTTTTGGCGGATTAAACCTAACGCCTTGCCAACAATCTTATCAAGCATCCGGGCCGGCATGAACTTGGCCGCCA
The DNA here is from genome assembly GCA_006226305.1 of Alphaproteobacteria bacterium. Lineage (GTDB taxonomy): Bacteria > Pseudomonadota > Alphaproteobacteria > M2410 > M2410 > M2410. The sequence goes on from SBHG01000058.1 coordinate 3,647, forward strand.
GATGATCGGCAACATAGTTGGGCACAATAGGATAACGCGTTTTGGGGCGCCGCTTGTGTAAAATGCTTACCACAAGGTCGCCAACCTCTTCGGGCGGCAAGCCCTTGCGCCCCATGACCAGCATATTGTCGCGCAGTTTGACCAGGGCGTCATAAAAAGGGGAGCCCGCATAAGTCTCCACGTCGATCTCTTCTGCCTTATCCCAAATGGGGGTCTTGATCGCGCCGGGTCCGATAACAATGACATCGACCCCGAACAACAAGAGCTCCCGGCGCAAACTGTCAGAGAGGGCCTCAACGGAAAACTTCGATATGGAATAGGGCGCCATAAAGGGCATGGCCCGCTTGCCGGCAACAGAGGACATGTTGATGATCTTTCCCTTGGGCCCCTCAAGACCGGGATCGGTGCCCAGAAGAGGCGCAAAGGCCTGGGTCGTGTTGAAGACCCCCATGACATTGACCTCAATTTGATGGCGCAGTTCGTCAGGGTCCATTTCCAGGACCGGCCCGACAACGGCAATGCCCGCGTTGTTGACAAGCCCGGCCAGCGTTTTGCCGCCCAGGCGCGCGCGCACCTGAGCCGCGGCGCGCTCAATGGCAGGCCGGTCGGTCACATCGAAAAGGAGGGGAATGAAAGCCGCGCCAAACTCGGCCTGCAGCCGATCGGCATCTTCCTGGCGGCGCACCGAGCCAAAAACTTCGTATCCGGCTTTGATAAGCTGGCGCACCGTCGCCTGACCGATCCCGGTTGATGCCCCTGTAATCACGACACTGGCCATAAATTCTTCTCTCCTGCCGGTTTTGCTCGTTAACCTTTTGGCACAGTATGTCAGCATTTTGATGACCTGTGGAAGTGCGCACCGAACACCGGCGGTCAATTCACCTCCTGTCAGCGCCCGGCCCAGCCTTAAAATCCGGCCAAATCCGGGGGTAAGTGCGGTAGAAATGCCTCACTTTCAATACTTTAGGACAAATAATCGCAGTCAAATTTGTTCTGCAAGGATGGTTTATGGAAATTTTCCCCAGTTTTCTGCGATTTTTTCCCTGGCGAGCCCTTTGCCCTCGTCTCGCGATTGGGGGGAATCTTTGATCCCCTCTTGCGGGCACCTCTATTAACGTTTAAGTTTTCTAAATTAAACTTTTGAATGTGGGGATATTGGGACATGAAAAGCTTTCCGCTTCTACTCAGTGTATTTATCTTGGCTGGGTGCTGCTCTTCCGCTCCAGCGCCGATGCCAGCTCCGGCACCTGCGCCGGTCGCAGAAACAACCTCTCGAGACTTCGTCATTTACTTCGGCTTTGACAGAAGCGATCTGACCGACGCCGCACGCGCGACCGTCGACGCGATTGCTGAATATGCCTCTGGTATGGACGGTTCCAGTGTATCGCTTCGCGGTCACACGGACAGCTCGGGTACAAGTGCTTACAACCAAGGCCTGTCACAGCGCCGTGCAAACTCTGTCGCCAGCGCGCTGGCCGCAGCCGGTGTTGGCAGCGTGTCATCATCTTGGGCCGGTGAAAGCGAACTGGCCGTTGAAACGGGCGATGGCGTGAGAGAGCCTCTCAACCGCCGTGTGAACGTTCGCGTTGATGGCTAAAGCCTAGACTTTTAAAGTCGAAACGAATTTAGGGCCTCCACTTTCGTGGAGGCCCTTTTTCTATGCGCGGGTTTTGGGTGAGGCGGAAACAGACGCCTTTTAAAGCTTGCCGACCGGGATTGGCCCCTTTGCCTTTGATGCTTTTTCGTAAAGCTCTTTTGTAAAGCTTGCAGCGGCATCCCCGGCAGCGTCCTGGGCTTCCATCAATCCATAAAGCGACCAGGCATTGTTGGGGTGCATGATCAGACTATCGCGGAAGGCTTTGATGGCCTCCTGATGGCGACCTGCTTGCATCAAAATCGCACCCTGGGTCTGTTGCACGGGGTAATACCAGTAAGGTGGCTCTGTATAGGGGATGGTGCCTTGCAGCTCCACCGCCTTGTCTAGAAGCGTGAGGGCTTCCTCGGTTTTGCCTTCGGTCTGTGCGATGCGCGCCTTGACCATGGTCTCGGCCAGCTCAAGAACGGTCGTGCCCGGCACATCCTGTTCATCAAGCTCGGCAATGAGCGGATTAGCCCGATTGGCGGCAATGGCGGCCGCATGGGTTGCCGCCTCGTCCAGTTTACCTTGCTCGGCTAACGAGACCCCTTGCACATAATGCCACATGGCATTGAGGTAGGCGGCCTCCTGCGGTGGCTCCGCAAGAGCGGCGATGGCGCCCGCATCGCCATATTGCAGGTAGGCAAAAAGCGGTGATGCCTTGATGGGCTGAACCCAAGGAGCGGTTTCCACCATCTCGACCGGCAGAAGATCATCAAGTTTCTTGGCAAACTCGAGCGTGACATCCGCATCGCCGGCCATCTGTGCCGAGACCAGCACGAAGTGGACATTGTGCGGATAATAGCCATAGCGATAGATGTCCGAGCCTTCTGTAGAATTCAGATAGGCTTCGTCAACCCGCACGGCCTCTACGTTCGTCGAAAGCGCATCAAGATAACGTCCCACACGGAAGAAAGTATGACCGGGCATGTGAACCAGGTGACCGGCGTCGGGCAATTGCGCGGCCAGGAGATCTGCAAAAGGCTCGGCACGCTCCGGAGATCTGGAAGGCTCGGTGAGGTGAATATATAAATGCACCGCGCCGGGGTGGTTCGGCTTTTGGGCCAAGACGGCCTCGACCGTATCGATGGCCGGCTTGATCTCGGGCTTCATGGTGACAAAATCGCGCTCATAATAATCCCAGGGGCTCAGATCCATCACCGATTCCGCATAGAAGGTCGCGATATTGAGATCCCCCGGATAGGCCTCGTGAACCGATTTCATCGCCGCGGCATAGGCTTTGTCGAGCGGGGCGCGGTCGGCGTCCTTATCAGGTGTATAACGGGCGGCCAGGGCTTCGATTAAGGCGGCCTCTTTTTCTGACGCCCCGGACTTTAACGCCAGCGCCTTTGAAATGGCCGCAAAAGCCGGCTCAACATCCTTGGGGTCCATCGGCGCGTTGATATTGGCGCCATAGGCATAAGCTTCGCCCCAATAACAAATCGCGCAGGCGGGATCGAGACGCTGGGCCTCCTTAAAGGCCCGAATCGATTCCCAATGATTAAAGCCAAAGAGCAGTGCAACACCCTGGTCGAAATAAGCCTGAGCCATTTCATTGTCGGTTGAGACCTTAAAACCGTGACCCTTGAGGCCTTCCCAAAGCGGCACCGCCTCCGGGACCTCTTCTTCAGCGACCGCCACTTGTCCCATAAAGGCCTGCATGACGTCAGGGCGGAAAAACGCGCCGCGCTCAGATCCTTCATGGCCACACAGATTGCGCGAGGCAAAAGTCGGGTCCAAAAGATCGGCCAGTGTGAAACCGCCCGATTTCTGAGACACCTCACCGGTTGGCAAAACCATGAGCGCACCAAAAGAGACAAGCGCTGTTGTCCCCATGACGGCTGCCAGCTGCAGGGGTTTTTTCATGATGTGTTCCCTTCTGTTCTGTCGGCGAGTGTATTGGCTTGTCCAGGTCAAATGTCCTGACAAATTCTCTCGCGCATATGGCTAAAAATAGCACCCAACCCGTCTCGATGCAAAAAAGGCCCCTTAAAAAGATGAGGCCTTTTCCCCTGCCTTTTCGTCTTCTTCTGCCTCACCTCGCGGATCGAGCTCAAAAACTTCCGGGGTTGAGCGCACCACAGGCACAAAATCGTCCTTGTCGCCGCGCTCGACTTCGGCGCGCATAAAGATCCGGCTCCAGGCGAAGACACCCAAAACGGCGTGAAAGACCGCTGAGGTGAAGAACAGCGCCGAGGACCCAAAAACCCCCATCACCCAGGACCCGGCCGAGGGGCCAAGGATCGCACCCACCGCGTAAATCAGGTTTAAAGAGCCGCTGATCTGAACGAATTGTTCCGGCTCGGCACGGTCATTGGCATGGGCAATCACGAGGGAATATTGCGAGAGACAAAATCCGCCGTAGACCATGGCAACCCCATAGACCAACCAGTGGCCCACAAGCAAAGCCGCCGCCAGAAAACTGGCCGCCACCGCCGCCGATAGAGCCACAAAAGCCAGAACCAGACGCCGGTCGAATTTATCGGACAGTCGGCCCAGAGGCACCTGCGCCAATGCGCCGCCGACAATCAAAAAGGACATGAAGAAACCGACCCCTTCAGGGGGCAGCCCGATGCCTTGCGCGAAGATCGGCCCCAGACCGAAGAGAATCGAACCGACAAGGCCGATGGTGAGGCTGCCCGCAACCGCGACCGGAGAAATCTCCAACAAGGTTTTAAGGCGAAACTTGGCGTCCACGATTGGCGCGGGCCCTTCTGCGCGCGAGATGGCCAAAGGCACAAGAGACAACGAAATAAAAATCGCCACCAGGCAAAAGAGTTTAAAACCCGCAGGTGAAAAGGTTCCAAGAAGAAGTTGACCCGCTGTTAGGGCAGACAGCTCAATGAATCTGTAAAGCCCGAGAACCTGCCCCCGATTGTCATCATTGGCTTTGTCGTTGAGCCAGCTTTCTATGATCATGTAAAGGCCAGCGAGCGCCATGCCAACAACGATACGCAAGAGGATCCAGAAAAAGGGCTGTACAAAGACGATATGACTGAGCAGGGCGGCGCAGAAAATACC
>SBHG01000014.1 GCA_006226305.1 Alphaproteobacteria bacterium
GCTTCAAACTTGGCGTTTTCATCCCGGAAGGATTCAATCTTGATCGTGTCGAAATTGTTGCGTCCGACATTGATGGGAAGATTTTGACCCCAATATTTTCTGTCACGGATAAAGGTCACGGATCGACCGGCGTCGACCTTTGAAATCACGTAAGGGCCAGAGCCAACTGGCGGCTCAAGGGTCGTCTCGTTAAATTCATGCGCTGTGTAATAGGCTTTTGACAGGATGGGCATGAGACCCAGAAGCAGAGGGGTCTCGCGGTCGCCCTTGTCCGAGATATTGAGGCGCACGGAACGTGGGCCGGTGATCTCTGTGCTTTCCACCATGGCGTAGTAGCGGCGGAAATTCGGCAGGCCCTGATCCCGCAGAGTTTCCAGTGAGAAAACGACATCCTCTGGCGTCACCGGCGTGCCATCTGAGAAATGGGCATTGGGGCGCAGGTTGAACGTGATCCAGCTGCGATCCTCAGGCATTTCTACGGTCTCAGCCAATCGGCCATAAAGTGTGAAAGGCTCGTCGGGATTGCGGGTCATCAGGCTTTCAAAAACCAGATGGCGGATCGCCCAATAGGCGTTGCCCTTCACGATGAAGGGATTGAGGCTGTCGAAGGTGATATCATCGCCATAGGTTTCAGGGCTGACGGTAATCGAGCCGCCTTTGAGCGCGCCCTCAAAGGCAAAGGGAAACTGACGGAAATCGGGCCCGAGGGCGGGCTCTCCGTGCATAGCGATGGCATGGCGGGGCACGACCTGTTCAGACACTTGCGCGTCCGCATTTGAGCTGCCCACCGAAATGACAACTGCGACCCCCAAAAAAGCGATTAACTGGCGAAACACGAAATCTCCCGAGCCTTCCCTGAAATTCATACGCAATAACCCCAAGGACCCACTCCCCAAGGACATCAGACCGGGCCAAAATGGCGGAAAGGTGTCTGAAACGCAATCATTTGTGGGAGAAAGCTAAGGCTTCCGGATCAGGCTTCCAATTTGTCGGCGACCAGGGTTTCGAGGGCTTCGGGCTCCTTTAAGAGGACCACACCGCGCCTGAGGGCTACCCATTCCTTGTCGCGCCAGCGGCGCAAGTGCTTGGAGATGGAAATGCGGGAGGTGCCGAGCATTTGGCCCAGTTCGCTTTGCGAGGGCTGGAGTTTGACAACAATGCCTTCAGGGGTGTGTTCGCCGTGGATTTCAGCCATGTGCAGCAACTGTTTGGCGAGGCGGCCAGCAACATCCAGAAAAGCCGAATCTTCGATGCGGTCCGATAACCAGCGGAGCCGGGCACCGGCCAGCTCAAGGAAATGCAAAGACAGAATCGGCTCTTTCTTGAGCATTTCCCGCACATCGCGGCGGTGGATGATCATCAATTCTGTGGGTACGATAGCGATTGCGTCGGCGGTGCGCGGTTTGCCATCCAGGAGGGCAATTTCGCCAAATATTTCGCCTTCTTCAATCACGTTGAGAACAAGCTCCTGGCCTCCAGGGGTGCTGGTTGAAATGCGAATTCTGCCGCCTAGAATGCCGCAGAGAGCATCACCGTCATCATTCTTGTAGAAGAGCGTTTCACCCGCGCCAATTTTGCGGGTCACGCTCATAGCGACAATCCGATCAATCAGGTCCTCGGGCAGACCCCGAAACATGTAGTTACTCTGCAGGAGTTCGCGGCGTTTGCTTTGCATGACTTCAATGCTCCACTCTGATTTCCCTCCCGACAGCCAATTTCCGGTTGAGGGAGGACAGCTAAGTTTAGTCCTAATCCACTTTGCTGTCCACAAATGTAAACCGCTTTACATATGGTCAAAAAACCCCGCGGATCAAGTCAGGAAAGCCAGCTTTCGCCCTCAAAATGGGTTTTATAGAGCTCGATCCTCTCCTGAGCAGGCTTAAAACTGGACCGTTCTTCGAGGGCGGATTTGAAGTCCTGATAGGCCTTTTCGTACTCTTTGAGCTCCTCATAGGCGAGGGCGCGGTTGAAATAAGCCTTGTGGGCGTCGCTTACTTCCAGTTCCAGCGCGGTCGTATATTCGGCAATGGCATCAGCGTGGTGATGCTGCAGATAGTAGGTGTTACCGCGCGAGAGGTAGGCCTCCGGCAACTCTGGCACCAGATCAAAAGCCGCTTCAATGTCCGCCAGCGCATCGTCGAAATTGCCCAGCAAATTGTGGTTGATGCTCCGGTTGACATGGGTATAGGCGCGCTCTGTATCGGTCATCACCCCGGCAAGGGCGCGGGTGCAGGTTACCAAAGCGGCCTCTGGGGACGAACCGTCACGGGATTGCTCGTAGCAAAGGCTACCATCCGACTGGCCGAAGACGGAAAGGGCCTGGCCAAACGCGGGGGCGGTCCAGGCCAAACAAAACAGAACACAGAGGATTCGGTACATTTGACCCTCCATCGGGTTTGGGGAATATCGTTAAGATTATAAATCACCAAGGCGGTCGTGAACAGAACCGCTCGCAAGAATGTGATGGTCCACCCATCAGGCAAATCCGGCACCGATCTTGCGGGAATTCTGGTCGAAACTGAGATTTTTATCAGGAAAGACCGAAAAATGGACAGAACGAGACCATACCTGCGAGGTTTTTGTGCCAGCCTGGCCCTGACCTGTGTCATTGCGGGACACGCACCTGCCCATGCCGGGGTGAAATGTTTTTCCGATGGCTCTTATGCGCGCACCATGGATGTGAGCAAAGAAGAGGCTGAGGCCTATTGCGCGGCGCAATGGGCGGGCGATGAGGAAGAAGACTTTTCGCAGCCGATTACGTTGAGCCCGCAAAGCGTGACGCCGCTGGTTCAACCGGTTGTTGAAAGCACACCTCAGGCGGTTCCCGCGCCCGCGCCGATAGCCTTGATCGCGGGCGGCCTTGCGCTACTTGGGGGGTGGCGCAAACGTCGCTCTAGTCGACCAGCTGCACCTGCCACGCACCGTAAATAATAACATCGCGAGTACCAGCACCGTCGCAGTTGCTACCCACTGTCGCGTCGCCGGCAAAAAACAAAGTATCAGCGATAATCTGCAGGCAACCCGCCGCCGCGTCATCTACTGACCCGCTTGTACCATTGATCGTCAATCCACTGGTCGGGAAATAGATCGCGCCCGTGAGCTCACTGTTGGCATTCCCATTGATGGTGCTGTTGGGATCGGTTGGCCAGGTGATATTGCGGTCCTGATAAAAAAGAATACCCGAAAAGTCGCCCGATGTCGGCGCGCTGAGGTGGAGTTCCGCCCCACCATTGATGAACATGGTATTGGTCGACGGACTTGTTTCAGAGGTCAAAACAATCGTCACGCCAGTACCTGCAACATAGGCACCGGAATTGATGTCAAAATCCTCAGAGAAATAATAGACACCCGGACTGAGATATACAGTGCCCTGAATATCGATGTTTGAGCAAAAGCGCCCGTCAGCCGCATCTATGTAGTTTTCTGTTCCCGGACCAAAATCCGGCACAGAGGCTCGGCAAGCGGGCAACGGGCTCGGCACCTCTATGTCAAAATAGGGATCCTGGACCGGGGGGATATTGGGAACCGGCGCCGGGCATCCCGTGGTTTCAATATTCTTATCCTGAATTTCTCCGACCGCATAGACACAGTCCGCAACCACATAGGAGCTTCCGGTCTGCTTGATCGATGGGTCGCCTGTGGAGTTGGACATGATGGAGCAACCATCGGCGATGATGTCCGGGTTGCCGGTAAAGGTCAGGGAGAGATCCAACTCACTCAGCGTGAGAATACAGGCGGTCGTCGGCATTTCCTCGCGGTAGGTGATTGCTGTCGCGGTCATCGATACATCGATCTCATTGTCGCCTAATATCTGGGCAAAGAAGAGAGGCAGGGCATTACCATTTGCCGTTGCCCGCCGGGTTGTGACACGAAAGGCGTCGACAGGGGTTCCTGCCGGATCAAAGGTACGGGTGCCGGCATCCCAGGTGCCGTTTTCGATATCAACGTCAGCCAGAACATCGCCGTTGTCAGTCGCCGGCATATTGGTTTCGGCATAGGCATTGGCAACATCAATATAGGTATCATGGTTGGCGGCTGCTGCGAGGACAGACGCGTCCGCCGTCGCCTGCAGGCGGGAGCGCGTATAGAATATCCACGAGCCGTCGACCGCAAGGGCGGTCAGTGTAAACACAATAATTGCGAGCAGGGTTGTCCAGATGGCCGCAACGCCTGAGGTGTCCTCGCGCAAGCGCTTAATGAGATTGAGAATGACGACCATTTGCTCTCTCCAAACCGGGTGAAGGATTTGTTTTTTGCATTAATTCCGCACCGACCCCAGATGCGCTTTGAAGATTTTAAACCATAACACGCAATTTGTCGATGAAAGCACCCGTCCTGTGGGTAGAGGACCGGCAAAATGATCTCTGGCGTTAACAGTATTTTTGGAAGATTTGCTTAAGTTTGGCCCCTTAAGGCCCCGAGAAATCGACCATAGGTAAACAATTTATGTACAGACTCGCTCATTTCATTCGCGACTGGTGTCAAGACAAGCGAGGCGCTTCGGCGGTTATTTTCGCGCTCACTCTGCCGGTTATGGTCGGATTTATGGGGCTCGGAGCCGAAGTAGGCCTGTGGTATATGACTCAGCGTGAAATCCAGACTGCGGCGGATGTGGCCGCCTATACCGGCGCTCTGGAACTGCGCGACAATGTGGCGACCTTTGTCCTGGAGCAGGAGGCGCGATCTGAAGCCAGCCGCAATGGTTATGATTCATCAAAGGCCACGATGAATGTCACGCTCGTTAGCAGCAAGCGTGTGCGCGTCGAAATAACCCAGCACCAGCCTCGTTTGTTTTCGGCTCTTTTTTCCAACGGCGGGAGCCAGGACATCTATGCAAAAGCAGAAGCCGAATTTCAATCCGGTGGGCCTGCCTGCATTTTGGCGTTGAACAGTATCGAGATTGACGCGCTGACCTTCACCGGTAACACGGCTGTCAGCTTAACCTCCTGCAACATTATGTCCAACTCAGGGGCCACCACATCGATCAACCAGACGGGATCGTCCGACGTGGTTGCAGACTGCGTTTATGCAGCGGGGGGCATTGACTACAACATCAATATGGTGACGACGGAATGCGATAACCCGGTGGAAGGGGTGGCGCCCTCCGCAGACCCTTACGCGGATGTTTCCATGCCGAACCCGATGCCGACCACTTGTCAAACCATACCCAGTTTTACGCCGGGCAATACCTATACCCTGCAGCCGGGACGTTATTGTGGCAACATGAGCCTGAAGGGGAATGTCGACTTCGAGCCGGGTACCTATATTTTTGACGGAGATTTTGACATCAACTCCGGCGCCGTCATAACCGGTGATGATATCTCCATTCTGATGTCCGGCGGGGAGCTTAAATTCAACGGCGATGCAGAGATCACCTTGTCCGCATCCACCAGTGGTGACTATGAAGGAATTCTGTTCTATCAGGACCGCGACACGTCGGGCATGAATAATGTCATCAATGGAAATGCTTATTCGAATTTCACGGGCGCAATGTATTTTCCCTCGAATGAAGTCACTATGCTCGGGGGCGGGTCCATGGCCGGCGGGTGTACCCAGCTTGTTGCCGACTTGATTTACTTCTCGGGTTCTTCCAACTTTGAGCATAACTGCGATGCTGTCGGTACCCGCGAAATTGAAGTGGTCGGGGCGGTTTCTCTGGTCCTCTAGGGCGGTCCAAGAGTTAAATCTAAATAAAGTTTTAGTGACTGCCTTAAAGGATTGTTTGCGGGGCAGTCCTATCGTGATCCCATTCACGCTCTTCAAGATGACCGGGATCCAGAAAAATGCGCGCCTTCAAAGCTCTAATTTGCAATTGGCGGAAAGACAATAGGGGGGTCTCTGCCGTTATTTTGGGCCTGACATTGCCGGTGATGGTCGGCTTTATAGGCCTTGGGGCCGAGGTTGGCCTTTGGTACATGCAGCACCGGGAAACCCAAACTGCGGCGGATGTTGCTGCCTATACCGGCGCGCTGGAACTCCGCGCTGAAAAACCGACCTCCGTAATTACCTCCGAGGCAACCGTTGAAGCTCAGCGCAATGGCTATGATTCCTCAAATGGCAGCTTGCACATCACCATCTTAAGCGACATCCGGGTCCGGGCGAATGTGGTGCAGCGGCACCCGCGTCTTTTCTCAAGCCTGTTTTCCAACAGCCGGTCGGTTGAAATCACCGCGCTCGCCGAAGCTGAGTACGATCCGGGCGGTCCAGCCTGCGTTTTGGCTCTGAACGGCAGCGCTCCTGACGCCCTGGCCATTGGTGGTAACACGGATATTCAATTGATCGGCTGCAATATTATGTCGAACTCCACAGCCGACCTAGCCGTGGATCAGTTCGGGTCGTCTGTCGTGACGGCTGACTGTATTTACGCCACAGGTGGTATCTCTTACACAGCTAATCTGACTACGACAGAATGCTCCAAGCCGATTGAAGGGGCGCAGCCAATTGCTGACCCTTATAGCAGCGTCGAAATGCCGACGACCTATCCGTCAGAATGCAACACGATCCCCTCAATGGGTCCGAGTAAAACGGTCACCCTTTCGGCAGGACGTTATTGTTCAGACCTGGTTATGCAGGGCGATGTAACCCTGGAAAGCGGTGTTTATATTGTCGAGGGCAATCTACAGATCAATTCCGGGGCTCTGGTCAATGGCGATCAGGTGACGTTTCTGATTACCGGTGGCGGTGTTGTTACCTTTAACGGTTCGGCTGAGATCAACCTGACGGCGTCCACGACAGGTGACTATGCGGGCATCCTGGTCTATCAGGATCGCAACTACAGCGGCCTGGACAATGTCATCAACGGCAATTCCAACTCCACATTCACCGGTGCGATTTACATGCCCACCAATCACGTGGCGATGTTGGGCTCAGGGGCAGCCGATGCCGGCTGCTTCCAGCTGGTGGCCGACACCATTCAGCTCTCCGGTGACTCACATTTTGCCTATAACTGCGAATCCACGGGCGTTCAGGAGGCTCGCGTTAAGGGTCTTGTCAGCATTGTACTGTAAACTGCCTGAACGTCTCAAAAGGACACTTGGATTATGAAACGCCTTGTTAACATTTTTCGCAAAGACGCCAAGGGTGCCGTTGCCGTCGAATTCGCCTTTTTCGCGCCCATTATCATCGCTTCAATTGGTTTGATGACCATGTATGGCATGGCGACCTATGACAAAATGCGAATGACCGCAGGCTCCCGCGCGATCATGCAATATATGCTGGTCGGGGGGCAGGACGTTACCCTGATGGACGCGATTATGTATAAATCCAGCGGAATTGATGCAAATGTCAGTGTCTCGACCTATTGCTCTTGCTCCAATGCAAAGGACAGCTCGCTTTCCTGCTCCTCCACCGCCACATGTGCCGAAGGGACGAAAAACGAGTATCGACGCATCACGGCGACCGCTCGGCGCAATTTTTTCATCAAGAGCTGGGATATCAAAACCCAAATTGACTTCCGTAAAGACTGATCGGAAGAGGGATGTTATGAACGAGAGCCTCAGAAAGTTTATTGGCCTGTTTGACAAGCTGCGCCGGGACAAGCGCGGCATTGCGGCTGTTGAATTTGCAATTCTGAGCCCGATCATCATTGTCATGATTGTCGGGGTTCTGGAGACCGGGCGACTGCTTTATACGCGCTCGTCGCTGCAAAGCGGATTGGAAATGGCTGGCCGCTACGCCATGGTGCATCCCAACGCCAGTCAGACCGAGCTCCAGGCGATCGCTTTTGGATCTTTGAAGATTTACGATTCCGCCGGGTCCGAGCCTACTTTGACGATGTCAACCCAGGGAGGTTCAGATGCCGATTTCCTCGTGTTGGCGGCGACTATTGATCATCAGATGCTGATACCTCTGGTCGACCTGAACGGGATCACTCTAAAGGCGCAGACTGTCGTTCCCATTGAAGACTAATATGGGGACCGTTCACCGATCCCATTCCACCACAAAAAAGGCTCCCTATTTGGGAGCCTTTTTTGGTGGCGGAGAGGGAGGGATTCGAACCCCCGGAACCTTTCGGCTCAACGGTTTTCAAGACCGCCGCTTTCGACCACTCAGCCACCTCTCCGCAGTTTCGAGCATGTCGAGCCGCCCGTGTAGCAAGTTTGACGCGTCGAGAAAAGGGCCTTTTTTAGGGGCTGGTCAGGATTTGTTAACCAAATTTAAGGAAGGCGGGTGTAGCGCTGTTGTTGTCGGGACGCGGTGTCCCGATTAAACTGTCTCTCGTCGTTTCGGGGGAGACGGCGCCCAGGGACATTTTCAGCAGAGGGATTACCCAAATATGGGGCAGGCAAGATTGAGATACGGCCTTACGGCACTGATTGTGACATTGTTTATTGTTGCTTGTGAGACCACTCCCAAGCCCACACCCTCCCAGAGCTCGAGCGGGAACTATAAGATCGGGACCCCCTACAAGGTTGCCGGGGGTTGGTATTATCCCAAGGAACAGCCCAACTACTCCGAGACCGGGCTCGCCTCGTGGTACGGCCCCAACTTCCACGGCAAGCCGACCGCCAACGGGGAGATTTTTGACCAGAACGCCTTAACGGCGGCCCACAAGACCTTGCCGATGCCGGTCAAGGTGCGGGTCACTAACCTGGAAAACGGCCGGCAGATCGACGTGCGGGTCAACGACAGAGGACCCTTTGTCAAAGGGCGGATTATCGATCTCTCCTCAAAGGCGGCGGACCTTTTGGGCATCAAAGGGAAGGGCACGGCCATGGTCAAGGTAGAGTACCTTGGGCGTCTTGATAACGAGAGTTTCTATTCCGCCAAACCCGTCACACCGGCTGGACAAAAACAAGTTGCCTCCGCGCCTGTCGCTGCGGTCAGCTCAGATGATCTCAGCCCACCGCCAGGCGCCGCGGAAGCCGCGCCACGCACCGTGGTCCGCGCACAGCCCAGCGCCCCGGACAGCGATGGCCCGGTTCGCCAGGTACCGGTTAGTGGAAATCCCCATATGTACGTTCAGGCAGCCGCCTTTCTTTACCGCGATAATGCGGTAAAGCTGCAGGGCAAGCTCGTCGCGGAAGGCCATGATCGCTCCGCGGTGCGTATTGACACCGCATCGGTCGATGGCACCCAGTTTTACCGGGTACGCATCGGCCCTCTGCAAACCGTGGCCAGTGCCGACACGACTTTAGATCAGGTCTTAGGCGCCGGGCATTCTGGGGCCCGAATCGTGATTGATTAAGACCCTCCGGTCTCTCGCCCGCAAATGAATTGAAAGAGTAAACGCATGAAACCGATGTTCCGCAGACTATTTGTCATTCTGACCCTCGTAAGCCTGGTTTTTCCGGCGGCTGCCCGTGCACAGGATGATCTGATCGATACGCCCGGTACCTATGTAGTGCTGATGGACGCGGACACGGGCGAAGTGCTCTACAACAAAAATGGCGACGTGCGCATGGCGCCAGCTTCCATGAGCAAATTGATGACCATTGCGGTTCTGTTCGATGCCATCGACAGTGGCGTATATTCCCTCAACGACACGTTCCATGTCTCCAGAAAGGCCTGGCAAAAGGGCGGCTCCAAGATGTGGGTCATGGTCGACACGGACATTCGCATCGAAGACCTTATTCAGGGCATTATTGTTCAATCCGGTAATGACGCCTGCATCGTTGTCGCGGAAGGCATCGCGGGATCGGAGGACGCCTTCGCCGAACGCATGACCGAATTCGGCCAAAGGATTGGCCTACAGAATTCCACCTTTCGCAATTCAACCGGCTGGCCAGACCCCAATCACATGATGACGGCCCATGATCTGGCGTTGCTGGCGCGATATCTCATCAAGCAGCATCCGGATCTCTATCACTATTTTGCTGAACAGGAATTCAGTTGGTCGGATATCACTCAACCCAATCGAAACCCACTGTTGTTTTTGAACCTTGGCGCTGACGGTTTGAAGACAGGCCATACGGAGGAGTCCGGTTACGGGCTCGTCGGCTCTAGTGTCCGTGATGGTCAGCGTATGATCATGGTGGTCAATGGCTTGAATTCTGAACGCGAGCGCGCCAGCGAAGGGCGCCGCCTGCTGGAGGTGGCTCACCGGGAGTTTAAGCATCTGGATCTCTTTGCCGCCGGCGAAGAAGTAAGCCAGGCCACAGTCTGGAATGGTCAGGCAAAACGCGTGCCGCTCGTCGTCAACGATGACGTTAAAGCCGTGCTGCATCGACGGGTACGCGACGATCTGAAAGTGACCGTCAACTATAGCGGACCTCTGCCAGCACCGATTGTCGCGGGTACGCAAGTTGCAACCCTCACTGTCGAAGCGCCAGGCATGACCACAAAAGAAGTCCCGCTTTACGCCGGGGCCGATGTCGACAAGGTCGGCTTCTTTGGACGGCTCGGAAGCGCCATTGGCGTGATGCTCTACGGACCACCGAACTAAACCGGTTCTCCCATTTATAAAGCAGGAGCCACATTTTATGGCCGACGGCATCTTCATTACGTTTGAGGGCGGCGAGGGCTCTGGCAAATCAACGCAAATCAAACGCCTCAAGGACAAGCTGGAATCAGCGGGCCGCGATGTTGTGCTGACGCGCGAACCCGGAGGCTCGCCGGGCGCTGAAGAAATCCGCCAACTGCTCGTAACAGGCGCGCCCAATCGCTGGGAGCCAGTGACCGAAGCCATGCTGCTGGCGGCGGCACGGCATGACCATGTCGTGCGGACCATTCGCCCCGCGTTGATGCGCGGCGCGATCGTGTTGTGTGACCGGTTTTATGATTCCTCGATTGCCTATCAGGGTTATGCCCATGGGCTCGGACCGCAGGTGATTGAAACCCTGACCGACATTGCCGTGGGGGATACACGGCCAGACCTCACCTTCATCTTCGACATGGATGTGGAGACAGGACTTGCCCGCGCCAGGGGCAGGGGGGACGGTGAAGACCGCTATGAACAGATGGACCTGGCCTTTCATCAGGCCCTGCGCCAGGCTTACCGCGATATTGCTGCCAATCATCCGGAACGCTGTGTTATGGTCGCAGCAGACCAATCCATGGACGCGGTTGAAGCAGAGATCCGGCAGGCCCTAAAAGACCGTCTGTCTCTTTAGAGGAAGCGCAAGATCACAATGAGTGAACTCCCGGAACCAGATCGGCTTGAGGGCTTTTTGCACCCTCGGGAGGCGGCCCGGCTTTTTGGTCACGCGCAGGCCGAGACTGCCTTTATTGATAGCTGGCGCTCTGGCGCACTGCATCATGCCTGGCTGATCACGGGGCCCAAAGGCATCGGCAAGGCGACCTTGGCCTACCGTATGGCGAGGATGGTGCTGGCACATGGCAGTCAACCACCTGAGGACCTGACCTCTCTTGATCTGCCGCAAGAACATTTGACCGCCCGCCGGATCGCGGCCGAGGGACATGGCGACCTCCTTGTTCTGCGGCGCCCGGTCGACGAGAAAACCAAAAAACTCAAGCGTGACATTACCGTTGATGAAGCCCGCCGCCTTGCGCCCTTCTTCGGCAAAGCGGCCGGGGAGGGAGGCTGGCGGGTCGTCATTGTCGACTGCGCCGATGACCTCAATATTAATGCGGCAAACGCTCTTTTGAAAAACCTGGAAGAGCCACCCCGAAATGCGCTCATTCTCATGGTCTGCCACCAGCCCGGCAGTCAATTGCCGACCATCCGCTCGCGCTGTCGGACACTGGCGCTCAAGTCCTTGCCAGTGGAAACCGTTGCTGAGGCTCTGCAGTTTCAGATGAAGGTGGCAGAGCAAGTGCCGCTCTCTGACGATGAGGCGTTGGCGATTGCCCATCTCAGCGGTGGGTCCATAGGGCACGGGCTCGAACTTGCCGGCGGCGGCGGTCTCGATCTTTATCAAGGTCTCCTGTCTATTTTGATATCCATGCCGCAACCAGATGTGAGCGCCACTCATGGATTTGCGGCCCTCTTTTCGGGAAAAAAGGGGGAGGGGCAATGGCGGCTCTTTTCTGAGCTGATCAGCGGCTTCCTTATACGCCTGACACGCGGTGCGGTGACCGGGGACTTTGGCGCTACCATTTTCGATCATGAACGAGAGGCGCTTGGCACCCTTGCTCATATGGCGTCGCCAACCGACTGGATTGATTGCCTCGACCGGATCAATGTGCTCATTGAACGTACT
Source organism: Alphaproteobacteria bacterium (assembly GCA_006226305.1). GTDB lineage: Bacteria > Pseudomonadota > Alphaproteobacteria > M2410 > M2410 > M2410. The sequence continues at coordinate 12,102 of SBHG01000014.1, forward strand.
AATGCGGTAAATCTGGATCGGCGACAGGTGGCCTTGTCGATCTTTTATGAAATTCAATCCTGCGCGCGCCATGCGGCTTGAGCGACCTTAAGAGTAATTCCATGCTTGTTGATTCCCATTGCCATCTTGATTTCAAGGATTTCGACGGAGAGCTCGACGACATTGTCGCGCGCGCCGGCGCCGCAGGTGTGGGAACCTTGGTGACTATCTCGACCCGTCGCTCAACCTTTGAGCGGGTTCTGGGCGTTGCTGAGCGCTTCGACAATATGTATTGCACTGTCGGCATTCACCCGCATGAAGCAGATGCGGAGGGTGAAACGCCAGCAGAAGAGCTAATCAAGCTCGCACAGCACCCCAAGGTCATTGGCATTGGTGAGACCGGCCTTGATTATTATTACGATCATTCGGACCGGGAAAAACAACGGCAAAGCTTTCGGCGTCATATTGCGGCAGCCAGAGAGACCGGTCTGCCGCTCATTGTTCACACCCGAGATGCGGAAGAAGACACCATTGCTATTTTGCATGATGAGTGGGAGAGGGGTCCTTTCCCGGGCCTCATTCATTGTTTTACCTCGACGGAGGAACTCGCCAAGGCGGCGCTCAAGATCGGCCTGTCGATCTCAGTTTCCGGCATTGTTACCTTCAAAAGCGCGCAAGAGCTCCGCGATACGATTTCCAATGTACCGCTTGAACGGCTACTGGTTGAGACCGATGCGCCCTATCTGGCACCGGTTCCAAGACGCGGCAAACGCAATGAGCCAAGTTTCGTGCGCCATACGGCTGAATTTCTGGCGGAGCTGAAAGGTGTTTCCTTCGAAGCGCTGGCGGAAGCGACAACCGACAATTTCTTTTCGCTGTTTTCAAAAGCTGAGCGGCCCGGATGATCCATCTTGGCGACAAGGCCGGCATCACCGCCACGATCCTGGGCTGTGGCTCGTCGGGAGGTGTGCCGCGCCTTGGGGGGCATTGGGGGGCTTGCGATGCTAATGAGCCACGCAATCGGCGGCGCCGGTGTTCGCTGCTTATTGAAAAGGGCGCCACCAATGTCCTCGTCGACACCTCGCCGGATATGCGCCAGCAATTGCTGGACGCAGGCTGTGGCCATCTGGATGCGGTCCTTTATACACATGATCACGCGGACCAATCGCATGGCATCGATGATCTGCGGATGATCGCCTACAATATGCGCAAGCGCGTGCCGGTTTTTATGGACGCGCCAACCCGAGCGCTTTTGACGCGGCGATTTGACTACTGCTTCGAGCGCAAAGACGAGAGCTATTACCCACCGATCCTTGACGCCATCGACATGCCGGCACCAGGCGACACCTTTGCAATCGACGGGGAAGGGGGCACTCTGTCTGTAACAAGCTTTCTGCAACATCACGGAGAGATTAAGTCGCTCGGGTTTCGATTTGGGCCGATTGCCTATTCGGCGGATGTGGTTGGACTACCGGAAGAGAGTTTTGAGGTTCTTGAAGGGGTCACATGCTGGGTTGTCGATTGCCTGCGGTATGAGAAGCATATTTCCCACGCGCACCTTGATCTGACGCTTTCCTGGCTCGAACGGGTTAAGCCTCAATTAGGGATCCTGACCAATCTGCACATAGACATGGACTATCAAACTCTTTGCAAGGAACTGCCGGAGGGCGTGATCCCTGCCTATGACATGCTGAAAATCGCCTTTTAGTAAATGGGTTAACATTGCGTGCCCGGTGCAGCGTTTACATATAAATCATTCGCTGTCCTCATATTCTCAAAAAGGAGGGACCCCATGAGTGACGATAACGCTGTAGTTGAAAGCCGGTCGAGTTCAAGCGCTATGCCGACCATCATTTATGTTTTGTATCTGGTGGCGCTTGTCACCGCACTTCCAATCCTGGTCGGGGTTGTATTCGCTTATCTGGCTAATCCACGAGACGATGTTGAGAAGAGCCACTATCGTTATCAGATCCGCACATTCTGGCTCTGTGTCCTTTACAACATCCTGGCCTGGACCCTGATTGTTTCGATCTTGGGGATTGTGTTCGGCGGGGCGGTCATTGTGTTCACCTGGATTTTCGTCCTGGTGCGCAGCCTCAAAGGCCTCAGCGCCTACGACAAGGGGCAACCAGTCGAGGATGTAATGACCTGGCTTTGGTAGATATTACAGTTACTTAGTGTTGCTTTTTAAGACCCGGATCAAACTTTTGGTCCGGGTGTTTTTTTTGTCATTTTGCACGGTACTTCCAGTATGATCCTTAACTGAACTGGAATCGATACAGGACGACGCAAGCGCCGATGCACTCAGGATTTAAAACCGGCCGCACTGTGGGCAAGCCCATTCAGCCGAGTGATTTTGACAATCTACATTCCATGTACCGTGACCCGAAACTGATGACCCTCATGGGCGGACGCGCGCTCAGTGAGGATGAATCACGGGATCGACTGAATGCCATGCTGGAGCATTGGGACACGCATCGTTTCGGGATTTGTATGGTTCATGACCGGGCCGACGATCGATTTTTGGGACGCGCCGGGTTTCGGATGTCTGAGATTGACGGACAGATGGAGCGCGAGCTTTGGTGCGGATTCATGCCGGATTGCTGGCGCAAGGGCATCGCTACTGAAGTTGCGTTTGAACTGGTAAACCTGGCTTTTGAGGAATTGAATTTCGAGGATCTCGTGGCTGTTTCCTTGTCGGAAAACAAAGGCTCGCGGCGGCTGATCGAGAAGACCGGTTTTTCTTATGAGAAAGACGTGACTTACGCCGGGCTGGAACAGGCGTTTTATCGTCAGAAAAACCCGGATCGATGAAGCCTCGGCATCCTGCTATTTCTTCATGTGTCTGTTCTTTCCATAATATATATTGTGCGCTAATTGTTTTTCTATGGAGTGACGTAGGTCAATGACAGTCCTCTTACCGCTTCACTATGGCTTTGCCATGCTCTGGCTGGGCTGTGTCATCACAGAGGCCCTGTTTGAACGTGCCTTGTTATCGGGCGACCGGTCCTCACACCTGCTTCTCGCGGACCTCCACGTCAAAGTCGACAAATTCGTAGAGATTCCTGCCATGTGTATTGTCACTCTTTCCGGCATTTGGCTCTGGCGGTTTGCTGAAGTGGTTGGAGCGGCCTTCTACACAATGGTTTGCGCGGGCTGCATAGCAATTCTTGCGAACGTCTATTGTGTGGTTCTTGTCTTTAAAAGGCGCGATGCCGCGCACAACCAGGACTGGGCGGCGTTTGACATTCTCGATCATCGGCAACACAAATTTGGCGGTCTTGTGCTCATTGGGCTCCTGGTGGCTCTTGGCTCAGGTCATTTGAGTGGCCCCGCGATTTAAATCGTGACCGCGATCAATCTTGCACTCTTTCGCGACCGCTTTTCCTAGACATTTCCGGCAAAACACCGTGGAATATCCAGCGGAGGAAACAGTCAGGAACATCAATTACCCCCATGGATCATTTTAAGCTCCGGAGGTCGACGCTTGCGGCCTATTCCGCGCCCGCCCTTCCGAACTCCGCTCTTGGTTTGCCGCTCAGCGTCTATTTACCGCCCTTTTATGCGGCTTATGTGGGTCTCGACCTGGCGACGGTCGGGCTCGTCTTCATGGCGGCCCGGTTCTGGGATATGTTTACAGACCCGGTGCTCGGTATCATCGGCGACCGGTTCAACACTCGCTGGGGGCGGCGCAAGCCCTGGATCGTGGCATCCGTGCCGATCATGATGTTGTCCGCCTATATGCTGTTTTTTCCGCCGCATGGGGCGAGCGGGCTCTATCTGGGCGGTTGGATGTTCCTGCTTTACGTGGGCTACACCATGCTGTCGATCTCCCATATGTCCTGGGGCTCAGAGCTGGCTGACGAATATCATGAGCGCTCGCGCATTCATGGCTGGCGTGAGGCCTTCCTGATTGGCGGCATGTTTTTCGTGCTCGGCATTCCCGCTTTCATGCAGCTCTCAGGCATCGGCGAAAACTTTGGCGATGGTGTAGGCGCCATGGGGATCTTTGTGATCATCACCCTGCCCCTCACCGTCCTTTGGGCGGCGATCAAGGTTCCCGATGACCCGCATCACAAACCAGATCCCATTGACTGGGCGCATTCCATTCAGACCATCCTGAAAAACAAATATCTCCGCCGCATTCTGATAGGTGACATTCTGGCGGGATTTGCACCGAGTGTGACCGGCACGCTCTATATCTTTTTCATCATCTACGTCATGCGCCTTCCGGACTGGTCGGAAACTCTGCTCTTGATCTATTTCTTCGCCGCCTTTATGGGCGTTCCCCTTTGGCTGAGGCTTTCCTATACCTTCGGCAAAAACAAGGCCATGGCCTATGGTATGATGTGGGGCGCGATCACGCTCATGGGGTTCTTTCTTATTCCCAAAGGCTATTGGCCGATTATGGCTGTCGGAAATCTCCTTTACGGGGCGGCCTATGGCGCGGGACCTTTCCTTTTGCGCGCGATGATGGCCGATGTCAGCGAAGCGGATACGGTTGCAACCGGCCAAAAGCGGACGGGCCTGTTCTTTTCCCTTCTCATGATATCCAGCAAGATGGCGGGTGCCCTATCTGTAGGTATCACCTATGTGCTTCTCGACTGGATCGGATTTGACAAGACGCCGGGCGCTGAGAACACGCCTGAGGCCATTACGGGTCTCGCCTGGATGTTTATTGGATTTCCCGTAGCCTCCATGCTGTTGGCCGCGCTGACCATGTGGAACTTCCCGCTCGATCACATTAAACAGCACAATTTCAAAGAAATCCTTGAGGGTGAATTTGATCCCGTTCCGGTCTACGATGGCGACGAATCTTCGCCTCAGCCAACAGCCCGGACCGATGACGATCAAACCGCCACAAAACCTTAGCTCCATTGACGCCCTTTTGGAGATTATGCGTGCCCTGCGCAATCCGGAGGGCGGCTGCCCCTGGGACCTTGAGCAGAATTTCGACACCATTGCGCCCTATACGCTGGAAGAAGCCTATGAAGTCGCCGATACCATTGAACGGAAAGACTTTGGCGCCCTGAAAGACGAACTTGGCGATCTCCTCTTCCAGGTGGTTTATCACGCACAGATGGCTTCCGAAGACGGACTCTTTTCTTTCGAGGACGTGGTTGAAAATGTTTGCGAAAAGATGGTGCGCCGACACCCCCATGTTTTTGGCTCGGCGGAGATCAAAACCGCCGAAGGTCAAACACATGCCTGGGAGGAGATGAAAGCACGCGAGCGCGCCGCCCGCGGTGAAGCGGCCCGCCCTGCCCGCACCCTCGACAATCTCCCCGTGGCTCTGCCTGCGCTCGTGCGTGCCATTAAATTGCAACGCCGCGCCGCGCGGGTAGGCTTTGACTGGCCGGACACCTCGCAGGTGATCGACAAGCTGAACGAGGAAATGCTGGAACTCGCCGAAGAAATTCGTGCTGACAAGAACAGTCCCAAAGTCAAAGAGGAATTTGGGGATCTTCTTTTCGTCTATGCCAATTTGGCGCGGCATTTAGGTATTGACGCCGAGGAAGCGCTGCGGCTGGCCAATGCCAAATTCGTTCGCCGGTTTGAATATGTGGAAGACCGCCTGGGAGAAATGAACAAACGCCCGGAAGAGTCCAATCTGGAAGAGATGGATTCCCTGTGGAATGAAATTCGATCCGCTGACAAGGAAACAACAACATGAGCGCCCCGATCACCATCTACCCTGCCCGCAAAATCATCACCATGAATGCCTATCAGCCTTTCGCCACCCATGTGGCGGTCCAGGATGGGAAAGTGCTGGGCGTGGGATCGCTTGAGGACCTGCAATACTGGGGCGAGGCGGAAATAGATGAGCGGTTTGCGGATAAGGTCATCATGCCGGGACTTGTGGAGGGCCACTCCCACGCCTTTGAAGGTGCGATCTGGGAATATTGCTATGTCGGATTTCACCAACGCATGGGGCCAAAGGGGCCAAGCCATGGCGGCCTGAAAAGCATTGATGATGTTGTTGCTCATCTGAAAAAGGAAGAAGCCGGGATGGCGGATGGCGACGCGCCGCTCATCGGTTGGGGCTTTGATCCGATCTTTTTTACCGGCCCGCGCATGACGGCGGCAGACCTTGATCAGGTATCAACCACACGCCCGGTGATGATCTATCACGCCAGCATGCATATGGTGAATGTGAACTCCTATGTCCTGGAAAAGGCGGGGGTTACATCCGAGACCCCGGTGGATGGCATTGTAAAAGACGCCGAGGGCACTCCGACCGGTGAGATGCGGGGCACACCCGCCATGTATCTGGCGGCTAAGGTAACGGGCTCAAATATCCTGCGCGAAGCGGCAGAGTTCTCAGCGCTCGATAATTTTGGCGCCATTTGCGTGCGCACCGGCGTGACGACCGCGACAGACCTTGGCAACCCCTTGCAAGAAGAAATGGTTGCGCAATACAAGGCCTGGACCTTGAAAGAAAGCTCGCCGATTAGGCTTGTCTCTACCTATGCCGGCACGGGCTTTCCCGCGCCCCAGGGTGTGGAGCACATGCAGAAACTAGCCGCGCATCAAAATGAAAAACTGCGCCTACACATCGTTAAACTAGTGGCTGATGGCTCTATTCAGGGTTATACGGCACGGCTCAAATGGCCGGGATACCGCGATGCACCGAACGGCATGTGGTACATCTCTCCAACTGAACTGCCCGGTCTTATTGAGACCTACCACAAGGCGGGCATTCAAATTTTCGTTCATACAAACGGGGATGAAACTTCCGAGGTCACCATTGACGCCATTGAAGCGGCTTTGGCCAAGCATCCACGCGCCGATCACAGGCACACATTGCAGCACTGCCAAATGGCGGATGAGGCACAATACCGGCGCATGAGCGCATTGGGCATTGGCGTCAATATCTTCTCGAACCACATATATTATTGGGGTGATCTACACGCCTCCACAATTATTGGTCCCGACAGAGCCAAGCGGCTTGATCCGGCGGCGACCGCCCTGAAATACGACGTTCCGCTCGCGATGCACACCGATGCGCCGATCACACCCATGGGACCACTTTTTGTCGCCTGGTGCGCGGTCAATCGGCTGACCTCCTCCGGTCAGGTGCTCGGACCCGACCAACGGATCAGCGTCGACGATGCCTTGCGGGCCATCACCCTTGGTGCCGCCTATTCTCTTAAAATGGATCACGAAATCGGAAGCCTTGAACCTGGCAAATGGGCGGACTTCGCCATTTTGGAGGAAGACCCTTATGCGGTCGATCCTGTCGCCCTTAGGGATATTCAGGTTTGGGGAACGGTTCTTGCGGGCCAAGTGTTCCCGGCCGATAGCGGCCAAGGATGAGCCACGTGGGGATCCCCCTAACGATCATTGGCGGATTTCTGGGCGCCGGTAAAACGAGTCTTCTTAATTTCCTATTGAAAAACAATCAAAACGTTGCCTACGCAGTTCTGGTCAATGAGTTTGGTGATCTCGCGATCGACGAAGACCTGATCGTCTCTCACGATGGGCAAACAATCGCGCTCGCCAATGGCTGCGTTTGCTGCTCCCTGTCCAATGACCTGATGGAAACACTGGTTCAGGTGATCGCCCTTAAACCAGATCATATTGTGATCGAGGCAAGCGGTGTTGCGGACCCGGGGCGTTTGCGCGATCTCGCCTATCTCGACCGGGACCTCAAGGTAGGCGGCGTGGTCGTTGTGATTGATAGTGCGGCTTTTCTCTCCCAGCTTGACGATCCGCACCTAGCGGACACCATGGAAGCACAAGTCCGCTCGGCTGATATCCTTCTCCTTAACAAATGTGACTTGGTGATGGATCGCTCGAAGCTTATTCAGAAACTGATCGCCCTCAATTCGGTGGCTCAAATTGCGGAGACCGAACAAGGCGCTTTTCCTTTTGCGGCGCTTTTGGATTTGACGGCGCAACTCCCCGGCACAGGCAGTGAGGCCCATCTACACAACAAAGTGTTCAAGGCAATTTCTTTTACCGGCATCACCGAGCTCACCCCTAAAGCGTTTTGCGCGGCCTGTGAGGCGCTCCCGTCATCGGTTGTGCGGCTTAAAGGATTTATCGAAGCCGATGGCCAAATGTTCGAAGTTCAACGCAGTGGACTATCTGTCGACGTCAGACCCGCGCCGGGATGCAAACCAGACCTGGTACTTATTGGCACATCAAACATGCCCAGCCGTGACGAGATTGCTCGGCTTCTACGCCTTGCCTGAGGATTATTGCGCCACCATGCGGTCAATCGGGCTTTCAGCCTTAAGCCCCAGCTCTTTTTCGGCGCGACCGAGATTGGCCGGTGAAAGAGTTACCGAAAGGATGGTTTCATCTTCCAGAACTTGTCGGTTGGTAACGTTGCCATGGGCATGGAGCCAAGCGATCGCTTTTCCATTTTCGTTTGGCACCGCAAAGACCACGTCCAGATCGAGAGCGCTAAGCTTCAAATCGATTGCCGAAAATAGCGTTTCAAAGCCCGCCCCGGTCAGGGCCGACAAAGCTACCGTATCGGCGCGGCGGCTCACTCGGGTCTCGATAACCTCTCGATCCACTGGTCCCAATAAATCTATCTTGTTCCAGACCTCTAGGATCGGCTTTTCTTTCGGGTCAATGCCAAGTTGTTCCAGCACATGCGTAACATCCGCCCTTTCAGCCTCAACATGCTCGCTGGCCGTGTCGCTCACATGGAGGATGAGATCAGCCTCCGTCACCTCCTCCAGAGTCGCGCGGAACGCGGCAATGAGATCCGTTGGCAGGTCTGAGATAAAGCCAACTGTGTCTGAAAGAATAATACGCTTGCCGCCAGGTAGCTCCAGTTCCCGCATAGTGGGGTCCAGTGTGGCGAAAAGCAAATCTTTGGCAAAGACCTCGGATTTGGTCAGGTGATTAAAAAGCGTGGACTTACCGGCATTGGTGTAGCCGACAAGCGCGACGATCGGATACGGCACCTTCCGCCGACTGGCGCGGTGAACTTCCCGGGTGGTCGTAACAGTATCTAGTTGTCGCTTGAGCTTGACGATCCGCTCATCGATCATGCGACGGTCGGCTTCGATCTGAGTTTCGCCAGGACCTCCGACAAAGCCTAGGCCGCCACGTTGGCGCTCCAGGTGGGTCCAGGAGCGCACCAGACGGCTTTTTTGATAGCTGAGATGGGCAAGTTCGACCTGCAGACGCCCTTCGCGGGTTCGCGCCCGGGCGCTGAAGATCTCAAGGATCAGGCCCGTGCGATCCAGCACCTTGGCATCCCAAACCTTTTCAAGATTGCGCTGCTGGACCGGGGACAGGGTGCCATCCACTATCAAAAGGTCAGGCTCCAGCGCCGCGATCGTACCTTTCAGCTCTTCAACCTTGCCTGCCCCGAAAAGGGTAGCGGGTCGAATTGCCCGTATAGGAATTAGCAGAGCCTCAACGACGTCCAGATTGATGGCGTGCGCCAAGCCCACGGCCTCTTCAAGGCGTGCCTCGGGCGACCGACTGACAGCCTCTCCTGAACTTGGCAAGACAGGATGCAGGACAATCGCCCGGCCCACGCGGTCATCCGCGCCCGTGATTTCAATCAGTTTTTGCCGTTTAAACTCAACCAAAGATCAGTCTTCATCGACCGGGGTCTCCCCTTCAAACAGGGAAACCGGCGCGCCGGGCATAATGGTCGATATGGCGTGCTTGTAGACAAGCTGAGAATGACCATCGCGGCGCAAGAGAACACAAAAATTATCAAACCAGGTAATTACACCCTGTAGCTTGACACCATTGACAAGAAAGACAGTCAGCGGAATTTTTTGTTTTCGGACATGGTTCAGGAAAGTGTCTTGCAGATTTTGCATATATTTTTGCCGTGGGTTGACCCCATCTTTTATGGTCGACCAACTGGCCCTTTTTCTATCATTATGTTTGTCGCCTGATAGATGGGGAGCGGGTGCGCTCATCCCATATCAGCGAAAGTGGCAATCAATTTTGCCCTAACAATAGGTATTTTTGGCTTGAATTCAATCAATTAACGCAGATTGTTCGTCGCGCCAGAGGTCATATTTGCCAGATATAGCTCGTAGAGTCTTCGCGCTATGGTTCCAGGCCTCCCTGAACCGATTTTTTGGCCATTTATGCTCACAACGGGCATAACAAAGCTGGTGGCTGACGAATTAAAGGCCTCCTGAGCGTGAAGCGCTTCTGCTTCCGAAAACCCCCTCTCTTCAAAGGGGATTTTGGCCTCGTCAATGAGCCTTAACAAGGTTGCCCGAGTGACGCCCGATAGGATGTGATCATCTATTGGCCGGGTCACAAGGCACCCTTCTTTAGTGACAATCCAGGCGTTGGTTGAGGCGCCTTCCCGAATCTCGCCAGTGGCATCGACAAACCAGGCCTCAAAAGCCCCCTGCTCCCGTGCGGATTGTTTTGCCAGTACATTGGGCAAGAGACCCACGCTCTTGATATCGCAGCGAGCCCAACGGTTGTCAGGGACAGTGACCACGCCCACGCCGGATTCAAACAAGGCAAGGCTGCGTTGCGGATTAATCGGCTTGACGGTAATGACCACCGTGGGCGCTATGGGTGTTTGCGGGAACGCGTGGTCTCTTGGCGCAACACCACGGCTCACCTGAATGTAGACAAAGCCATTGCGTATACGATTTCGCGCGACCAATTGCCGGATGACCAGGTGAAACGCTTTCTGCGACATGGGCATGTCGATCCGAATTTCGCTCAGTGACCTTTCAAGACGTTTTAAGTGCGGATGTTCATCGACAAAAATCCCGTCGCGAACCATGAGCGCGTCATAAACACTGTCCGCGAACTGGAACCCACGGTCTTCTATATGAATCGCGGCATCGACAAGCGGAACATACTGGCCGTTCACATAGGCAATGCGTGGCATAACTCAGGCCTCCATCGGCGATGCGCGGGTTAGAAATATTCCAGACTCACTCGGAAGAGCTTCTCGACCTTATGAACGGCACTTCGTTGAGCAAAGAGGATGACCCGGTCGTGAGTTTCCACCACCGTATTGCCTCGTGGAATGATAACTTCATCATCGCGCACAATGGCGCCGATCATAATGCCGTCAGGCAGGTCAGCCTCCTTGAGCGGTTTTCCCGCCAGAGGTGAGGTTTCCAAGGCCTCGGCCTCAATCACTTCAGCCGCCCCGTTTTCAATTGAATAAAGATCACGAATACGGCCTCGTCGCACGTGGCGCAGGATCGTCGAAACTGTCTTGGCGCGCGGATCAATAAAAGCATCGATCCCCAGGGATCCTGAAAGACCGGTATAGGAATTGTCATTGACCAGGCAAAGCGCTCTTTGACACCCTTCCTTCTTGGCCAGGACACAGGCCAGAACATTGACCTGATCCTGATTGGTCAGCGCAATAATCGTTTCAGCCTCTCCGATGCCGGCTTCACGCATCAGATCCTGATTGAGCCCGTCGCCATGAAGTACGACCGTACGCTCTAGTTGATCGGCCACAAATTCAGCGCGTTCCTTGTCACGCTCAATAATCTTCAGATTAATCCGAGCCGCGCTGGCCTCCAGCTGCTGGGCCAGATACAGGCCAATATTGCCCCCGCCAAGAATAACCACGCGCCTGGCTTCGCGTTCCTCGTGACCAAAGATATCCAGGGTGCGCTCAACATGAGTGGCTTCAACGCTCAGGTAAATATCATCACCGACAAGCATCTGGTCAGTGGAGCGCGGAACATACAGTTTTTCGTCCCGTGAAATCCCAACCACAATCGCGTTGAGGTCGGGAAAGAGTTCTGTCAGCTGCTTTAGTTGGGTGTTGACGATGGGACAATTTTCATCGAGGTGCACACCGACAACCTGCACGCGGCGATCAGCAAAGTCCGCGGTTTCAAAAGCGCCCGGAACATCGAGACGGCGCAATATCGTACTGGCAACCTCAAGCTCCGGAGAAATTACGACGTCGATCGGCATGTGATCTCGTGAGAACAGATCCGACCATAGCGGACTGAGATAGCTCTGGGCACGCACCCGGGCAATCTTTAGCGGCACCGAAAATATTGAATGGGCGACCTGCGCCGCCACCATATTGACTTCATCAAAATAGGTCACCGCGATCAGCATATCGGCATCGCGTGCACCGGCTTGCTCGAGCACTTCGGGATGCGACCCATGGCCGATAATGCCCTGGACGTCCAACCGTTCGGTGACATGGCTGATCAGCTCAGCCGATTGATCGACGACTGTCACATGGTTGTCTTCGGCAGACAATTGCCGCGCAATTCCAAAGCCCACCTGACCGGCGCCACAAATGATGACCTTCATAAGTCTGCTCTCTCACTTATTTGGAGATGTTACGAACTTGCTTCGGTTTTACGCTGATTTGGATTAACACCCAAGGACTTAAGTTTACGGTGAAGGGCTGAGCGCTCCATACCGATAAAGGCGGCCGTTCTTGAAATATTACCGCCAAAACGGCCAATTTGAGCCACGAGGTACTCTCTTTCAAAATGTTCCCGAGCCTCGCGCAAGGGCAAGGATATAATATGCTCGGACTGCTCGGAGGACAGACCGGGGGTCGACTCTCCCACATCATTTGGCAGCATATCAGCAGAGATTACTTTCGTATCACTATCGCTCGCCAGGATCAGAAGCCGTTCCACGATATTGCGTAGTTGGCGCACATTGCCCGGCCAGTCATAGGTCTGAAGCGTGGCCATGGTGTCTTCGCCCATGGCCATGACCGGCAAGCCTGACGTGTCGGAAAGGCGTTGCATGAAGTGATGAACCAGGAGAGGGATATCCTCACGCCGTTTGGCCAATTCCGGTATTTCAACTGGCACCACATTTAGTCGATGGAAAAGATCTTCGCGAAACCGCCCAGCACTGATTTCCTGGCGCAGATCCCGTGTGGTCGAAGAAATGATCCGGACATCGACTTTGACGATTGGACCGCCGCCAACCCTCTGGAAAGTTTGATCGATCAAAACACGCAGGATTTTACTCTGCGTCTCAAGGGGCATTTCGGCGACTTCGTCGAGGTAGAGCGTTCCGCCATGGGCGCGCTCCAGCGCCCCTGTACGGCGCGGGCTTTCGGCGGTTTCCTCGACGCCGAAAAGTTCTTCTTCAACTCTTTCGGGAGACATCATTGCCGAATTAATCGCCAGGAACGGCGCTTTGTCGCGGCGCGAGCGGGCATGAATGAGTCGGGCGGCGACCTCTTTACCCGACCCCGGTTTGCCGGTGATCATCACCCGGCTGCCAGTCGGCGCGACCTTGTCAATCAACTGGCGCACCTGGGAGATGTAATGGCTAGTCCCGATGAGCTCTGTTTCGTCTCCGGCGCGCACCCGCAGCTCACGATTTTCCTGCCGCAGGCGGGAAGCCTCAATAGCGCGCTGAACAATCAAGACCAAGCGATCCGCCTTGAAGGGCTTTTCAATAAAATCGTAAGCGCCTTTCTTGATAGCCGAGACCGCCATTTCGATATTACCGTGACCGGAAATGATCACAACGGGCAATTCCGGGTGATCGCGTTTGATGGTTTCAAGTAGTTCAAGGCCGTCAAGGCGACTGCCCTGAAGCCAGATATCGAGAATCAACAAGGTGGGAACCCGGGACTGGATCTCCATCAGTGCCGTGTCGCTTCCGGAGGCGACACGGGTTTCATACCCCTCGTCCTCCAGGATACCGGAAATTAACTCCCGAATATCGGACTCGTCATCTACGATGAGGATATCACGCGCCATAACTCAATTTACTCCCCTGCTTCGGCAACTGTATGCGCATTATCATCACTAATTTCCGGAGTCCCTTCCTCTTCTCCAGATACCGAAGGTGCTTCTTTTGGAAGCACCATACGAACTATCGTGCCTCTTTCGGCATAAGGCATATCTTCGCGCTCAGGCGCATCATCAAGGAACAGATCCCCGCGATGGTCTTCAAGAACCTTTCGCACGATCGCGAGTCCCAGACCTGTGCCTTTTTGGCGGGTGGTCATATAGGGCTCGGTTAACCGGTGACGGTTTTCATGTGGCAAACCACATCCGTTATCAATGATTTCAACAATGATCACGCCTTCGTGGTCACGCACGCTGACATGAATATGTCCTTCAAAGCCCGCTGGCGTATCCGAGAGCGATTTGCGACCATGGACTGCTTCGGCTGCATTTTTGAGAACATTGATCAGCGCCTGGGCGATGAGACGGTCATCGCAATAGGCTGAGATGGTGCCACCTTCCATATCCAACTGATAGTGAATGTCGCTGTTCGCGACTTTTTGCAGAAAGATCGCATCTCTGACAATCTGCGAGAAGTTGGCCATCTGCATAACCGGTTCCGGCATGCGCGCGAAGGACGAAAACTCATCAACCATTCGGCCGATGTCGCCCACTTGACGGATAATTGTATCGGTGCATTGTTCGAAGACCGCCGGATCGGATTCAATTTCCTTGGCGTATTTGCGCTTAAGACGCTCAGCCGAGAGCTGAATTGGCGTTAAAGGATTTTTGATTTCATGCGCGATGCGGCGCGCAACATCTGCCCAGGCGGCTGTTCGTTGAGCCACGACGAGATCTGTAATTTCGTCAAAAGTGACGACAAAGCCCATGGTGTCGTTGTCGGAGATCTCTGAGGAAACCCGGACATTAACCGTATGCTTGGTGCCTTCGCGTTCGAGCTCGATCTGGCCGCGCACCTGATTGCGTCCCACAAGGACGGGGTTCATGGCCTGTTTGATGAGCGGCGCCATTTCCGGCACTTCATTTACAAACAAACGGCCGATCAGAGTATCCGGGCTCGCATCCAATAACTCATAGGCAGAGCGATTGGCGATGTTAACCCGGCCATGGGCATCAAGCCCCACCACCCCGGCGCTGACACCGGACAGAACCGCCTCAGTGAACCGGCGCCGGTCATCGAATTGTCGGTTGGCTTCCATTAACTCATTGCGTTGACTTTGCAGCTGGCCCGTCATGCGATTGAAGGAGCGCCCCAGCGTCGAGATCTCATCGTCGTTGTCAGCTACCTCCACACGTACACCAAGGTTACCGTCAGAGACCTGCTCCGCCGCCCCCACCAGTCGGCCGATGGGCAGCACCAAGCGGTTGGCCGCCCAGATCCCGAACCAGATCGCGGTTAACAACAATAGAAGCGCCACGACCACATAGGCGAGCAGGAAGGTCATTTGGATGCCAAATCGATTGCTCTCCGCCTGACGGAATTGGGACACGGCCTCGACGGTGGCCAGTTGATACTCCAAAACCTTGGGGTCAATCAGACGAACAAAAAAGAAGTACTGATTTTCACCAACTTTGTAGAGCGCCTGAATTTGAGTCTTGTCGTCACTCTGGAGCAGGAAAATGTCGTATTTGCTGGCCTCGTCGAATTCCTCACGGGTGGGTAGCGGCACATCTTTTACCTGCCACTCAAAGCTTGCCAGCGGATCGGATATTCCGGGCGACAGCATATAAATTGCGGCGAGGTTTCCTTCTATTCCGCGCGCGCGAATGATGTCCTTGACCCCTTCCAGATAAACAGCATCTGGCATCGCGGTTAGTTCACGGCGTTGTTGCAAAGCTCCAAGCTCCGTCGCCATGATTTTAATTTCATGCTCGATGCTTTTGACGTTGGCCTGAAAATAGGAACGGGCAATTTCTTCGGAATTGGTCACCGCTGTGGTCACACGATTTGAGAACCAACTTTCGATGCCCATGTTAAAAAGGATCGCGGAGAAAATGGCGACGACAATGGCAGGGGTTACCGCCAAAGCGCCGAACATGGCAACAATGCGGGCATGAAGTTTGGAGCCTGCGGACCCAGAGCGCCGCGCGATCCAAATCTGAATGAGACGCCAGCCGATAATGGCAGCCAGGACCAACCCGATAACAAAATCAGCAATCAGGATGTTGAGTATGACCTGCGGCTCCAAAGAGGCCGGATCGACACTGGCAAAGACGTAGTAATTGAAAGCCAATAGGGCGAGAAGAATGATCCCCAAGGCCATGGCAAGGGTGCGCGGACGCAGATTGTCCCGTAGCCAATTCAGACCACGCGACAAGCTCCCGTATTTAAAGACCTCGAATGGAGGATTCGTGGCCAAGGCGCCGCACTCCTAACTCTTCTCACTTCTGCCCTTGGAGCGGTCTACCTAAAAAGCTTGGCAGAAATGCTACACATTGGCAGAGCAACCACATTGTGGCAGGAATGCATCACTTCACCCCACGAACCACCTCGATGTCAAGCTCTCTGATCTTCTTTCGTAAAGTATTACGGTTAACGCCCAGGAGCTCTGAAGCCTTGATTTGATTGCCTTTTGTGGCCTTTAGGCTGAGTTCGATCAGCGGCAATTCAACCTCTCTGAGGACGCGCTCATAAAGGCCGGGAGGCGGCAACCCGCCCACGTGCATATCAAAGTACTGAGCCAGGTGTTTCTCAACCGCCTCACCGAGGCCTTCCGATTCAACAGCGGGGGATCCGCCGGTGGGGCCGCGCTCAAATATCTCGGCGCGAATGATTTCCTCGTCGATAACATCTTCTGCGTAAAGCGCTGCAAGACGTCGGACCAGATTTTCCAGCTCGCGGATGTTTCCCGGCCAAGTATGCTGGCACAGAAGGTCCATCGCCGCCTTGTCGATGACCTTGCGCGGCAGCCCGGTCTTCTCGGCTTCGGACAAAAAGTGACGGGCAAGATCGGGAATATCGTCGCGCCGGTCGCGCAAGGGCGGCAAGCGCATGGGCACCACATTTAAGCGATAAAAGAGATCCTCCCGGAAGAGGCCCTGTTCAATTAATTGGCGCAGGTCCCGGTTTGTCGCCGCAATGATGCGCACATCGGTCTTGCGCGAGGCGCGGCCGCCGACCGTCGTAAACTCTCCCTCCTGCAAGACCCGCAAGAGCCGGGTTTGCGCCTCAAAAGGCATATCCCCGATTTCGTCGAGAAACAGGGTGCCACCTTCCGCCTGCTCAAACCGGCCCGCAGTTTTGGTGGCCGCCCCGGTGAAAGCGCCCTTTTCATGACCAAAGAGCTCACTCTCAATAAGCTCGCGCGGTATTGCCGCCATGTTGACTGCGACAAAGGGCTTGTCGCGTCGGCGACCATAGTCATGCAGGGCGCGGGCAATTAGCTCTTTGCCGGTACCGGATTCTCCTGTGATCATAACCGTGAGGTCGGTGCGCATCAGGCGCGCCATCACGCGATAAACGTCCTGCATCGCCGCCGAACGCCCGACGATCGGTAGATCGGTTTCCTCCGCACCCGAAGGCCGCCTGGGAGAGGCTTGATTTGTGACGGGGGCCTGACTGAGCACCTTTTTGACCATGGCGGTTAACTCATTCAGGTCAAAGGGCTTGGGCAGATAATCATAGGCGCCCTGCTCGGTCGCGGTAACGGCCGTCAAAAGCGTGTTCTGGGCGCTCATGACGATAACCGGCAATTCAGGCCGGGTCTGACGGATAAGCGGCAAAATATCAAAGATATTTTCGTCCGGCATCACCACGTCGGTGATCACCAAATCCCCCTGTCGGTTTTCAATCCAGTTCCAGAGCGTGGCAACATTGCTTGCGCATTTGACAGCGTAGCCCTGACGACCCAGAGCCTGTGAGAGGACTGTGCGTATTGCCGGATCGTCGTCAGCAACCAGTATGGTCTGTGTCGACATGGTCATGTCTCCTCTTTGGTCGTCTGGCCTGTTGCAAGAACCGGTAAGAGCGTCCGAAAGACTGTCTTGCCGCCCTCATCGGCACATTCGATGACACCGCCATGATCACCAACAATCTTGGCGACCAATGCCAAGCCAAGTCCGCTGCCGTTTGTTTTGGTCGTGACGAAAGGGTCAAACAGATAGGGCACCAGCTCCTCCGATATTCCATCCCCATTGTCGATCACCAAGACTTCAAGTGGCAATGAAACGCGCTCCTGATTGGCGCCAACGCGCATGCGCACACCCTGACGATAGGCCGTTGCCAGGGTAATTTCGCCGTGCTCCCGGTCGCTCACCGCTTCGGCGGCATTTTTGACAAGATTAAGCATGGCCTGAATGAGCTGATCACGATTGCCCGACACCGGCGGTAGCGATGGATCGTATTCTTCTTTAAACTGAATATTGCGTGCAAATCCGGACTGGGCGACCCGGCGCACGTGGTCCAGCACATCGTGGATGTTGACCTCGCCGCGCGCAGGCGGGCGTACATCCGAAAAGACTTCCATGCGATCAACAATTCCGGCAATGCGATCCGTCTCGTCGCAAATGAGCTGGGTCAATTCCTTGTCGTTTTCGGCAGCCGTTTGCTCTAAGAGCTGCGCCGCCCCCTTGATCCCGGACAAGGGATTCTTGATTTCATGAGCAAGCATGGCCGCCATGGCGGAGACAGAGCGCGCGGCCCCACGGTGAGTGAGTTGCCGGTCCATCTTGCGTGCCAGGGTTTGGCTTTGAAGGGTCGCGACAACGCCCCGATCACCGGCAATCGGCGAAACCTGAACATCCACGATTTGTGGCTCTGTTTTCGGAGATGAAAACTCAACGTCATATTCACGAACTACCGACCCATCGTTCAAGACCTGCTCGACGAGTGTGCGAACGGGATTACCGTCCGGCAGAATGTCAGCGAGAGACTGATCAACAAGGCCTGACGCGCCGGTCGAAAACAGCTGCTCGGCGGCGCTGTTGACGTAGGTAATCCTGCCCGCTGGTGAAATCGCCAGCACGGGGTGCGACAAGGAGGACAAAAGATGGCTTTCAATTCCGGGTATCATTGTCATCAGGCCGCCTTCTCCGCTTGATGATCAAACCCTTCATCGAAAAACGTGGCGATATCCGCCGTCACCTTTTTTATGTCGGTTTCCCGGCAAACTCTGGACCAGAACCAGGCCGCGTCGGGGAAACCCTCGGCATACCAGCCAAGGTGTTTTCGAGCGATGCGAACACCAAGTTCTTCACCGTAAGTGGACAGAATGCCGGCATAGTTTTGAAGAACAATAGCTTTCAACGCGTTCCCCGATGGGGCATTTGGCATTTCTCCGTCCTCAAGATATTGCGCAATCTGTCCTGGCAGCCATGGTCGTCCGCGCGCGGCGCGGCCCACCATGACCCCGGCCGCCCCGGACTCCTGAAGCGCCGACTTTGCTGTTTCACCGCTCGTAATGTCGCCGTTCACGATGACCGGGACCGAAACCGCCTCGACCACCTCAGCCACCTTGGACCAATTGGCGGTTCCTTTGTAAAACTGACAGCGGGTGCGACCGTGAACTGTGATCATCTGAACGCCAAGGTCTTCGGCCTGTCTGGCCAGCAGAGGGGCATTGATCAAGGCGTCATCCCAGCCCAGACGCATCTTGAGCGTCACCGGAACAGCCACCGCCTCCACCACCGCTTTGATATTGGCGGAAGCCAGATCCAGGTCCTTCATCAAGGCGGATCCGGAATATCCACTGGTGACCTTCTTGGCCGGGCAGCCCATATTGATATCAATGATATTGGCGCCACCTGCCTCCGCGACACGGGCGCCTTCTGCCATCCACTCTGGTTCGCGCCCAGCCAACTGAATGGCAAAGGGGGCAATGCCTTGTGCATTTTCCGCACGTAGCGCGGTTTCGGCCCGCCCGGTCAGTAATTCTCGAGTTGCCACCATTTCAGAAACCACGAGCCCTGCTCCGAAATCATGGGCAATCTGCCGGAACGGCAGATCGGTAATTCCGGCCATGGGCGCCAGAAAGACGGCGTTCCTGAGTTCTAGGGGTCCAACCTGAAGTTTCATGAGATTATTGCCTAATAAATAGGCGTTTTGTTTTTCCTACTCTGCACAGAGTATAGGCAGACATACTGCAACGCAAAATAAATCTGCCCAAGTCTTGAGAAATTGCTCAAGTGCCTTGTTTTTCTTGGCAAAAATCTTCGCCAACTCTAGAAACAAACGGAATGGTCCCGAAGAACGATTCGAGCAAAATGAACACATCTGCCGCCCCTTCGTCTCAGTGCACTGCCGTCGTGATTGTGGCGGGCGGCATGGGGCTGCGTGCCGGCGGAGACACCCCGAAACAATATCAGCGGCTTGGCTCTGGCAGCGTCCTGGGCATGGCTGCCGAGGTCTTCCTGGCCCACCCCAACATAGACCTGGTTCAAATTGTCATCGGGGCGGATGACCGCGCGCTCTATGAGGGCCTCAATCTCTCGCACGAAAAACTGCTAGAGCCGGTGATCGGGGGCGACACCCGCCAGGCCTCCGTCTATGAGGGTCTGAAGGCGCTCCAGCCACACATGCCGGATCAGGTATTGATCCATGATGGCGCACGGCCTTTTTTGACCAGCGCATTGGTCAGCAAATTACTTGAGGCTCTTGAGGCGGCAGATGGGGCCTTTCTGGCTGTGCCGGTCGCCGACACCCTGCGCCGCCGTAACGAACAAACCGCCGCGCTTGAGACTATCGATCGCCGCGATCTTTGGCAGGCGCAGACACCGCAGGGGTTTTCCTACCCCAAGATATTACGCGCCCATCAAAGCGCATCAGGACATGAAACAGATGATGTAGCGCTGGCCGAGCAAGCGGGACTGAAAATCAAACTGGTCGAAGGCTCTCGGCGCAATTTCAAAATAACAACCGCGGCGGATCTGGAAATGGCTCAACACTTAACCCAGGAGACAGCTACCCTGCCCGCTTTGCAGCAACGGGTGGGGTTTGGTTATGATGTACATCGGTTTGAACCGGGTGACGGCCTCATGCTTTGTGGTGTGCATGTTCCACATAGCCATAAACTCAGAGGACATTCTGATGCGGACGTCGGTTTACACGCCCTGACAGATGCCCTACTTGGCGCTATTGGCGACGGGGACATTGGCACACATTTTCCGCCGAGCGAGGACCAATGGAAAGACGTCTCCTCGGATGTCTTCCTTGAGCACGCCGGGCAGCTCATACAATCGCGCGGCGGACAGATTATCAATGTCGACGTCACGCTGATTTGCGAAGCACCGAAGATTGGACCTTATCGGGAAGCCATGCGCGCCCGCCTCGCGGAAATTTTGCAAATTCCGATCGATGCGGTATCCGTCAAAGCGACCACAACTGAACGCCTCGGCTTCACCGGGCGCGGCGAAGGCATTGCCGCACAAGCGGTTGCCTGTGTAGCGCTGAAGAGCAAGGACAAACCATGAAGTTTTATGTGCCCCCACCCACCGCGCTCGGGTTCTGGCATCCGGCGACATTGGTCGCTACCTTTGGCGGCTTTGGTCTATTCAGGCCGGCGCCAGGTACGATCGGGGCAGCCGCCGCCGCGCTTGTTGCCTGGTATGTGGCGGGCGCGTTTTCACCGTGGCTGCTTTTGCCCGGCGCAGCTCTTGCCTTTGTCGCAGGGATTTGGGCCGCCAATGAAATGGAACGCGCCAGCGGTGACAAAGACCCCTCTTCTGTCGTCATGGACGAAGTCGCGGGGCAATGGCTGGTCCTTGCCTTCACCCCCTTAACCTTTAAGTGGTACCTGATTTCTTTCGCTTTGTTTCGTTTCTTCGATATTTTGAAACCCTGGCCCGTGAGCTTTGCCGACCAGAAGATCGCAGGAGGTTTGGGCGTGATGGCTGATGATATTATTGCTGGCCTTTATGCGCTTGTTTGCCTGGTTCTACTTGGCCATGTAATCTGATCCCCATGATTTTTTCTGATGACCTCATAATGTCGGCGATCGGCGTTCTGGACGCAGCCCGGTCATTTGACCTGAAGCTGGCGACGGCTGAGAGCTGCACGGGCGGCCTGATTGCCGGGCTCCTTACCGAGATCCCCGGTTCGTCGGATGTGGTAGAGCGCGGGTTTGTGACCTACACGAACGAAGCCAAGCATGAAATGCTGGGGGTGCCGAGCGATCTCATTGCCGACAAAGGGGCTGTCTCGGAAGAAGTTGCGCGCGCTATGGCGGAAGGCGCCCTGGATCGCTCAAAGGCCGATGTGACAGTTGCGGTCACGGGGGTTGCAGGACCGGGGGGCGGCACAGACAACAAGCCCGTCGGCCTTGTCTGGATTGCGGCAGCCCGCTGGTCGCATGAAACAATAGTCGTGGAAAAGAGGTTCGGAGAGCTCTCTCGCGAAGACATCCGTCTCCTGACAATCGATACAGCTCTCAAGATGATTATGCGCCAGATAGAGGACTGAGGCTTTCCCGATAAAGCGCATCCGCGCGGGTTTCAAAAGCCGCAACCATGCGCTCAACCGCTTCTTCAAACATGCCCGCGATCATTCGCTCCAGCATGAAGCTGCGAAACCGAAACTCAATAAAGAAATCTATTTCGGACCCCTCTTCGACGTCTCGAAAGGTCCAGTCATTTTCCAGGTATTCAAAAGGGCCATCAAGATATTCAACACGGATGGTCTGGTGATGTCGGTCAAGGACGGCACGGCTGGTAAAAGTCTCACGAAACATTTTAAAGCGCACTGCCAGATCGGCGGTCAGAATTTCCTGGGCATGCCCCTCCGCCGCCGGACGCGTCTCATGCGCGCGGATGCGCGTTCCCACGCACCAGGGCAGAAATTCCTTGTAAGCAGCTACATCCGCGACAACCGCAAACATCTGTTCGGCAGTATAGGGGAGTTTGCGTGTTTCTTTGTGGATGGGCAAAACCGTCAGCCTTGATGGTTCTTTTTGAGACGCGCCGCTTTGAGTTTTTCAAAATCATCCCCCGCCAGATAACTTGACCGGGTGAGCGGCGATGCGGAAACCATGAGAAAGCCCTTGGTATAGGCGATGCGCTCTAGGGACGCGAATTCCTCAGGATCGACAAAGCGATCAATGGGGTGGTGTTTGCGGGTGGGCTGGAGATATTGACCAATGGTCAGAAAATCTACGCCAGCTGAGCGCATATCATCCATCACCTGAAGAATTGCATCCTTGGTTTCGCCCAGGCCGACCATCAAACCCGACTTGGTAAACTGGTCGGGATTAAGCTCTTTGGCGCGTTCTAACAGCCGCAGGGAATGATAATAGCGCGCGCCGGGTCGTACCGAATGATAAAGACCGGGCACAGTTTCCAGGTTGTGATTGAAGACATCCGGCTTGGCAGCCATGACGATTTCAAGCGCCCCATCTTTGCGGAGAAAGTCTGGGGTGAGAACTTCAATCGTCGTCTCAGGGGACGCGGCACGGGTGGCGTTGATCACCTGCGCGAAATGCTCCGCGCCACCATCTTTTAAATCGTCGCGGTCGACCGATGTGATGACCACATGGGCGAGCGCCAGTTTGCGCACGGCCTCTGCCACATTAGCAGGCTCTTGCGGATCCAAGGGTGCCGGCAGGCCGGTCCGCACATTACAAAAGGCGCAGGCGCGCGTGCAGGTGTCGCCCATAATCATCATGGTGGCGTGTTTCTTGTCCCAGCACTCACCGATGTTGGGGCAGCCCGCTTCTTCGCAAACCGTAAAAAGATTGTTGTCTTTCATGATCTTGCGCGTGTCGCGATACCCTTGCGAACCAGGGGCCTTGACCCGCAGCCAGCTCGGTTTGCGCAAAATGGGACTATCCGGATTCTTCTGCTTTTCCGGGTGGCGCGGACGGTTTGTCGTGTCGATGACCGTTGTCATGGGGCAACTCTTTGTCGTCTCTGGGTCTTCAGCCTCTATATAGGGCAATCGCTCTTAAAACCCAAGAAAGATTGGCTATCCGCGGCTGTGGCGGTGGACCCTGAAGCTAGCCGGCAATTTCATCAGACGAGGTGACCATGCCGCCAAAATAGGCGCCCAACCCAAAGAACATGGCCGCGACAGCAATGAGCTGCCCCAGGATCGGAATAAAGATCGAAATCATGAAAAGCAGAATTGTGGCCAGAAGCGCAAACCCAAATCGTTTGCCGCCGCCGTGAGGTTTGGCGCCACGGTCCACCATCAGGGTGAAGACCGCATAAGCGGCAAAAGACAGACCCAGCATGATGGCGATGCCAAAAGCCGCGCCCAAGATGCCGAGCGGGCTGTAGATAACCGCAGACAGGACGACAGCAATCAGTCCCGCCGTAAATACCGCAAGGCCATAGAGAAACGACTTGCCCGGATGATCCCGTAACATCAGCACGCCGCGCCGCGAGACTTTTCCTGTAAGCGCAATTATGAGAGCGCCGCCGCCAAAGACGACAATGGCAATCCCGGCAAGAAGCGCAACACCCAATCCAATGAGCGGAAAGAAAATGCTCATTGCCTGAGGAAAATTGAATTCTTCATGGACCTCCTGGGAGGTGATTTCCACGATCTGTGTCCGACCGCCGACCACGATGCCTACAGGCACTTCGACCGGATTGGGCGACATGATTGTCAGATCGCCCAAGAACTGGACGCTCTCTCCAAAAACAACCAACTCAGCACGAATTGTCACATCGTCTGAGAAGTAACCTTCCAGGGTTACCTGATCGCCGCTCGCCACGACGTTGTTTGCAAATTGCCCCGACAAAATAATGTTGGACCCATGGGCTTCGACTTCACCTGCATAGGTGCCATCGGCAATGACATCATCGCCGAAGAGGCTGGCCTCGCCGCCCACTGACGCGTCAGGATCCACCAGCACTTGCGCGCCAATCGCCGCCAGGTCGTTAGCTGCCGTCATGGAGAGGAAGACATTTTCGCCGACGCCGACAACATCATGTTTAACCACGCCAGCGATGGCCACCTTACTCCCCAGGGCGACGACATCACCTTTGTTGATCATGTCTATCTCGACCCGGTCGCCCAGTGCGATCACATCGCCTTTACCGACACCGGAGATTTCGATATCACCGCCAAAAGCGACAATGTCGCCGCTGTTGTCGGCGGTGTATTCAATTTTGTCACTGGAAAGAAATATAGGTTCGCCGGCCTGGGCGCTGGATATACCGGCCAGCAAAGCGCTCACGACAAGCGAGAAAACTGCCAGATTTCGAAATGCCTTGGACATGGTCCCCATATTACTACCCCTGAAAAGCCTGGGTTTATACATAACCCATATATGGCATGGCGTGCCAAATTTTTAAGCAAAGGGGTTTACATATTATCAGAGCATCATCGTTAGAGGATCTTCAATGAACCCCTTGAATGCCGCCAGGAACTGAGCGCCCACGGCTCCGTCGACGACCCGGTGATCGCAGGAGAGTGTGACCGTCATCATGGTGGCCACCGCCAACGCGCCGTCTTTGACGATGGGTCGCTCCTCTCCGGCCCCGATGGCCAAGATCGCGCCATGGGGCGGATTGATAACGGCTGAAAATTCCTTAATCCCGAACATGCCCAAATTTGAGATGGAGAAGGTGCCGCCCTGGAACTCTTCCGGCTTAAGCTTGCGGTCGCGCGCGCGGGTCGCCAGGTCTTTCATCTCGTTGGCAATGGTAGACAGGCCCTTGTTCTCAGCTTGACGCACGATCGGCGTGATCAGCCCACCCTCAATGGCAACCGCGACGGCGATATCGGCATGGTGATGGCGCAGGATCGCAGTATCGGTCCAACTGGAATTGGCTTCTGGTACCCGTTTCAAGGCAAGCGCCGAAGCGCGAATGATGAAGTCATTGACGGAAATCTTGAATCCCTTGTCGCCTTCAGGCGACTTGGCGTTCAGTTCTCTCCGCAGGGCCAGCACCTTGTCGATCTCGCAATCGATGGAAAGATAGAAATGGGGAACCGTCTGTTTGGATTCCGTCAACCGCTTGGCAACGATCTTGCGCATGTTGTCGAGCGGAATTTCATCGTAGTCCCCTTGCGGCAACACCTGGGCGACAGCTTGCGGTTTGGCGGGCGCAATTTCGCGAGAAGGTTCTGTTG
>SBHG01000179.1 GCA_006226305.1 Alphaproteobacteria bacterium
ATCAAGGGTCACAAGATCAAGAAATGGGACAAGGTCTGCATGTGGTATGCCTCTGGCAACCGCGATGGCGACTTTATCGAAAAGGCGGACCAGTTCCTCATCGATCGCCCCAATGCCCGGCGCCATCTTTCCTTCGGCTTCGGCATCCACAGATGCCTCGGCAACCGTCTCGGTGAAATGCAACTGCGCATCATTTGGGAAGAAATCCTCAAGCGCTTTGAGCACGTCGAGGTCGTCGGCGAGCCCAAGCGCCTCAAATCAAGCTTCGTGCGCGGCATTACAGAGCTGCCCGTGGTTTTGCACGCCAAGCACTAATCATTCCTGGGGAGGAAACCGAAGGGCGGCCTTCTTCGGAGGGTCGCCTTTTTCTTGGCCCACATGTTGACGAATACCCGAAAAACGGGTCAAATCTGCCCGGAATCGCCTCTACAAAAGGGGCTTAGAAGGGACGCACGACTTTTGGCCGATATTTTCATCAGCTACGCCAGCCGGGATCTCCACCGGGTCGAGCCGGTTGTCCGGCATCTGGCTGAGGCTGGCTATTCGGTCTGGTGGGACCGCAAGCTCCAGGGCGGCACCATGTTCTCCCGCGAGATCGAAGCGGAAGTCCAAAAGGCCAAGGTCGTGATTGTGGTTTGGTCCCCGGCTTCATTGGAATCGCGCTGGGTCGCCGACGAGGTGGACCTGGCCCTGCAAACCGGCAAGCTGGTGCCCATCGCGGTCGACGGCGTCAAGGCACCCATGGGCTTCCGGCAAATCCAGACCATTGATTTCAGCAGCTGGGGCGGCGGCCAGGAGCCGTGCCTTGAAACATTGTTGAATGCAGTCACTCACCATATGGCTGGCGCCACCCCAGAAACTAAAGAAGACACCCCCCGCCCAGCCCGCGAGATTAATGAGGCGTCCATCGCGGTTCTTCCCTTCGTCGACATGTCGCCGGAGAAAGATCAGGAATACTTCACCGACGGTATTTCCGAGGAACTGCTTAACCTGCTCGCCAAGATCCCGCATTTGCAGGTCACCGCCCGTACCTCCTCTTTTTCGTTTAAGAACTCCGACAAACAGCTCTCTGAGATCGGCGAGATCCTTGGCGTTGCCCATATCCTTGAAGGGTCGATGCGCAAAGCGGGCAATCGCATCCGCGTCACGGCGCAGCTCATTCGCACCGACACCAATTTCCACGTCTGGTCGGAAACCTATAACGGCACCCTCGATGACATCTTCGAAGTGCAGGACGAAATAGCGGCCTCAATCGTCAAGGCGCTTAAAGAACACTTGCTCGGTGATATCGCTGTACCGGAGGCCCAATCCTGCAACAGCGTTGAAGCCTATGAGCTTTATATCAAAGGCCAACAGCTCCTGACCCGGCGCGTGGCGAGTGAAATGGAAGAGGCGCGTGACTGTTTCGAACAGGCCCTTCAAAATGACCCCAACTACGCGCCCGCCATGGTCGGCCTGGCCGATGCCCATTTCCTTCTTAGCGAGTCCCCCGGCTGCTACGGCAAAACACCCGTTTTTGAGGCGGCGGAAAGAGCCATGCCTCTTCTCAAGCGGGCTCTGGAAATCGACCCGAATTTGGCGGAGGCCTACACCATCCGCTCCATGGGACGCCAGATCGAAGGCCGTCATGAAGACGCCATTGCAGATGCCCAGAAAGCAACCGAGCTTAACCCCAACTCCGTGCGCGCCTGGCGCGTGATGATGCAATCCCTTGTCTTTGGCGGGGATCCAAAGATTTATCAGGACGAAATTCAGAGCAAAACGCTTCAACTCGATCCCCTGTCACGTGTCGACTTGTTCAATTCGGCGGGCGCACTGATGAATATGAACAAAATGGATGAGGCCAACGAGCTCCTTGCTCGCATTCGCCAAAATGACAGCTCATCCCAATTCGCGAACATGGGTGAGATTATTCTCGATATCACTCAAGGTAACTATAAAGAGGTATTACGACGCTATCTCGACCACCCGGAGATCCGACTTGGCCAGGTTGGGAGTTGGGGCCTCCTGGAAACGCTGACAAGCTTTGGATATGCACAGCAGATCGAACATCTGGACAAGCTGCAGGCCCTGCAAACCTATTGCGTTCACGGCAATTTGTTGGAAGCCAATCGCCTCGGCGAAGAGCTTGAGCGAGATGCGGCTGAGTATCTGAAAAACAGTTTTGGTGCCGCCATCATTTCATTCTGGCATTCCCTCTCAGGACGCTACGAACGCGTCCTGGAAATACTTGGCCGGTACATTCCGGAAGATCCCGAGAAATGGGGACCACTTTTTAATCCCAATGATTTCTATTACGGCGCCCGCCTTTGCTTCCTCGCCGCCATCGAGCTGGAGCGCGAAGATCTGTGTCGCTTTTTTGATCGCAAGATTGAAGAACTTGTTAACATCATGGAGGCCGACCCTGATGGCACTCAAACCGAGTGCTTCCGATTGAAGGCTATTTTGGCGGCATCGCGCGGCAACACGGAGACAGCCCTCACCGCCTTGGAGAGCTATTTTGACCGCCTGCCGATCCTGGCCATTGAAGTCGCTCATGATGAAACCTTCAAATCCCTCAGCCAGGAACCCCGGTTCCTGTCCCTTATTGAGAAATGTCGCGCCCGCATCGCCTCCGAAAAACTGGCCGCTTTTGAGGCCGGTCTCCTGCCGCCAGGACCTCAGCTCACGCAGCCTGTTGACTAGTTAGACTTGATCGCCCTTGCGACCCGACCTAACATTCAAGGTGAAGGGAGCAGGCATATGATTACATCACAAAAGTTGGAAACCCTTTTGGAGACAGCCCTTGCCGGCGTTGCCGACACGGAAGTGGTGGTGAGCCGCGTGGCCATGCCGCCCGGTGCCGCCCTGCCCAAGCATTGGCATCCCGGCGAAGAGTTTGCTTACATTTTGGACGGGTCCGTCACCCTTTGGCAGGACGGCGAAGATGACATCACCTGCCGCACCGGCGACGCCCTCATGGTGCCGCTGAAAAAAATTCACACCATCCACGTCGGCGAGGAAGGCTGCGAGATGATCGTCTTCCGAGTTCATGAAGCCGGTCAACCCGAACGCATTTTGATTGAAGAATAGAACGTCCATTCATTCCTGCAAAAGGTGCCATAACCAATGAAAATCATTACAAAGACGATTGCCGGAGCCATTACAACACTAGCGGTCAGCTTCGCCCTCGGCGCAGCCACACCGAGCTTCGCCCACAGCCATGAAGCCACCGAAAGCGCCTCTGGACCCAAACTTGAAAACCTTATGCACACGGTTCTTGAAGGCGTCGACGGGACAGAGATTATGGTCAGCCGGGTCACCGTGCCGCCCCACAGCGCGCTCCCCAAGCACTGGCACCCGGGCGAAGAATTCGCCTATGTGCTCGAAGGCTCCGTGACCCTTTGGCAAAAGGATAAGGAAGACACCGTGATCGGCCCGGGGGAAGTGGGCAAAGTACCGCTGAAACAGATCCACACAGCCGTCACCGGTGATGAAGGCGCTGTCATTCTGGTCTTCCGTGTCCACGAGGAAGGCCAACCCGAGCGCGTGCTTGTTGAGGAATAAAGGAAAAGCCATGCAGTTCAAAATCACCGTAGGTCGTGGGCTGTCAGAAGATGAGGCCATTGCGGAAGCGACCGCCGCCGGACTCCATCCGGTCACTATCGAGGTGCCGGCCGATAAAAATGATTTCCACTGGCACGATTTCAACAGCACGGCTTATCTTTTGGAAGGCTCAGTGGTGGTCACCGAACAAGTAAGCGGCAAAACATACACCGTGAACGCAGGCGACAAATTCGAGGCTGCTGCACGCGTCATTCACCGCGAGGATCATCAGGGATTCAAGGCCGTCTTTGCTTTTGACCAGGACCCTGCGACTCTCAAAATGCCGATCGACCGATCCCCCGCAGAGCTGGCGGCGGAGTAGCCTAACCTTCTCCCTCGGGGAGAAGGGGGACCAAAGCCGCAAGGTTTTGGTGGATGAGGGGCCGTCCCCTCACCCAAAACATTGTCATGTTTTGACCTCTCCCTTGGGAGAGGTTCTTCCCCCTAAAGCGACTTGATAATGTTTTCGACCATCTTCTTGGCGTCGGAGAACAGCATCATGGTGTTGTCCCGGAAGAACAGTTCGTTCTCAACACCCGCATAACCTGCGCCCATCGAGCGTTTGACGAAGAGGACAGTGGCCGCCTTTTCGACGTCCAGCACCGGCATGCCAAAGATCGGGCTTTGTGGATCGGTTTTCGCCGCCGGATTGGTCACGTCATTGGCGCCGATAACAAAGGCGACGTCCGCCGTTGAGAAGGAGGAGTTGATGTCCTCGAGCTCAAAGACTTCATCGTAAGGCACCGAGGCTTCCGCCAGGAGCACGTTCATATGCCCCGGCATCCGGCCGGCCACCGGGTGAATGGCGTAGGAAACCTTAACGCCTTCTTCCTTCAGCTTGTCGGCCATTTCCTTCAAGGCATGCTGGGCCTGCGCCACCGCCATGCCGTAACCCGGCACGATGATCACATGGCGCGCGTTCTTCATGATGAAGGCGGCATCTTCCGCCGAGCCCTGCTTGACGGGACGGGTTTCCACCTCGCCGCTGCCCGCGCTGGTATCGCCGCCAAAGCCGCCCAGGATCACCGAGATAAAGGAACGGTTCATGCCCTTACACATGATGTAGGAGAGGATCGCGCCCGACGAGCCCACCAAGGACCCGGTAATAATAAGCGCCATATTGTGCAGCGTGAAGCCAATGCCAGCCGCTGCCCACCCTGAATAAGAATTCAGCATCGACACCACCACCGGCATATCCGCGCCGCCGATGGGCACGATAATCAGGAAGCCGATAATGAAGCTGAGCAAGGTGACAATCAAAAAGACAGTCACCGTCTGATTGCTGGCGTCCGTGCAGAGCATGACGATGCCGACAACAATCGCCAGCGCCAGAGCACCGTTAATGAAATGCCGCGCGGGCAAAATGATCGGCGCGCCGGACATAATCCCCTGCAACTTGGCAAAGGCAATAATCGAGCCTGAGAAGGTAATGGCCCCGATGGCAACACCGATGGACATTTCCACCATGGACAAGGTTTTGATATTGCCAAAGGTGCCAATGTGGAAAGCTTCCGGCACGAAGAAGGCCGCCCAGGCCACCAGCACAGCCGCCAGACCCACCAATGAGTGGAAAGCCGCCACAAGCTGCGGCATGTCCGTCATCGCGATGCGCCGCGCGATCACCGCCCCGATGGCACCGCCAATGGCAAGCCCGGCAATGATGAGGCCCCAGGTCAGGCCGGAGGACGCGTCAAGCTGCAAGAGCGTCGTCACCACCGCGATGCCCATGCCGATCATGCCGAACATATTGCCGCGCCGTGAGCTGTCCGGCGAGGAAAGGCCGCGCAGCGCGAGGATAAAGAGCACGCCGGCAACCACATAAAGCAGCGCTGTTTGGCTATCTGAGAGGAGAGAACCTCCGCCCATCTCATTGACCACCATATCGGCCTGACTGTTTGCCAGATCTTTTAAAGAACTCATTGCCTGGCCCGCCTCTATTTATCTTTTTTCTTGTACATGGCCAGCATGCGCTGGGTCACGAGAAAGCCGCCAAAAATATTAATCCCCGCCATGATCACGGCGAAGAAGCCAAGCCATTTGGCCGCGCTGCCGTGAGCGGCACTAATACTTCCGCCCGCTTCAACCCCAAGCGCGATCAGCGCCCCCACGATAATGACCGAGGAGATCGCATTGGTCACCGACATGAGCGGAGTGTGCAGGGCCGGTGTCACCGACCAGACAACATAATAACCGACAAAAATCGCAAGCACGAAGATCGTCAGCAAAAAGACAATTTCTGATACGCCCATGGGGGGTCTCCTTCTTACGATTTAAACTGGGGATGCACCACCGCGCCGTCACGGGTGAGCGCCGTGCCGGTGATGATTTCATCGTCCCAGTCAATAGTGAGCGCGCCGGTTTCGCTATCCACCAGCGGCGTCAGGAAATTTACAAGATTGCGTGCATAGAGCGACGAGGCATCCGCCGCGAGGCGGCCTGGCACATTGGCATGGCCCATGATTTTGACGCCTGAGACTTCCACCACCTCACCAAGCTTGGAAAGCGGGCAATTGCCGCCCTGCTCCACCGCCAGATCGACGATCACGGAGCCCGGCTGCATCGACGTCACCATTTCCTCGGTCACCAGAACCGGCGCCGGTCGGCCCGGAATAAGCGCGGTGCAGATCACAATATTCTGTTTCTTAATCGTCTCGGCGATCAACTCGGCCTGCGCCTTTTTGTATTCCTCGGACATTTCCTTGGCATAGCCGCCCGAGGTCTCCGCCTCTTTGGTTTCGTCCGACTCGACCATCACGAACTTACCGCCCAGGCTCTCCACCTGCTCTTTCGCCGCGGGGCGCACATCCGTTGCCGACACAACCGCGCCAAGCCGCTTGGCCGTGGCAATCGCCTGAAGACCGGCCACCCCCGCCCCCATGACCATAACCTTGGCCGGAGCAATGGTGCCTGCTGCCGTCATCATCATCGGCATGGCGCGGCCATAGAGCGCTGCCGCGTCAATAACCGCCTTATATCCGGCAAGGTTCGACTGAGAGGAAAGCACGTCCATGGACTGCGCCCGGGTAATCCGTGGCATAAATTCCATGGCAAAGGCATTCACCCCTGCCTCCGCATAGGCCTTCACCCCATCAGGGTCGCCGTGCGGTGACAAAATAGCGGCCAATATCGCGCCGCGTTTCATTTGCCCAACTTCCTCGGCGCTGGGCTTGCCGACCTTGAGCACAACATCGGCATCGGCAAGCGTTTCCGCCGCACTGGCGCCGATCGAGGCGCCCAATTCTTTGTAAAGATCGTCGGCAAAATAGGAGGCGTCGCCCGCTCCCGTCTCGACCATGACGTCAAACCCGAGCGCCATCAATTTTTTAGCGCTGTCCGGGCTGGTGGCAACGCGCGTTTCCGCGGCGCCGCGCTCTTTCAAGACCGCTAGTTTCATGGAAATTTCATCCTTGTCAGAAATATGGGGTCAGGACTTGTCAGCCTAAACGCAAATGCACAAAAGGGCAAAGCCGCCTCATGCGAGGTCAGCAAACGCCCGGCAGCTGTCACACTCCTGAGAATCGGTTCAGCCAAGCCAAACGGTCAGAAGAAACACCAAAGCCGCCACACCGATGGTGCTGTATTTAACCAGAGCGGTAAAGGCTCCCCAGGTTGCTTGATTCTGGGAAATATCCATTTCGCCGCGTTTGTACTCTTCCGACATTTTATTTTCCTTCTTCTATGGCCCTGGAAGGCACTTTGTGCGGCGCAAAAATAGAAAATTAACGCCGCCAGAGCAAGACTTTAGAGACCAAAGCCTGGCAATTCGTCACAATTGCAGCTTAGAGAGCCACCACACGGCTCGGGTGGGAGTGATTCCAGTCCTCAAGAAGCGCCCGAATCGCGGTGACAAAGGCCAAAGGCTGATCGAGCATAATATGGTGATGGGCCTCTGGCACCTCAATCACCGGCACCTGACGGCCCAAGAGGTTATACATATAATCACCCACTTCATGCGGGAAGATGAAGGAGTTCTCGCCGCGCACAATCGCCAGCCGACACGGAATGCGTTTCAACCGCTCCGCCGCGTCTCCCACCTCGTAACGCCGCCAGATCTTCGGATCAAACTTCCAGATCCAACCGCCCTCCACTTCGCGCAGGGAATGCCGCGCGATGTAGTCGACAATGTAGTGATTGTCGCAGCCCTGGGGCGGCATCAACCGGAACCGGCCCAGCGCCTCCTCAAGGCTCGCGTAAGGCCGATGCGGCCGTGGTTCGCGTTCGGGCGGTCCACCTTCGCGGCTTGGCGGATTAATCGGCGAATCGACGATGACAAGCCCGGCAAACCGGTCCCCAAAGTCTGACCCGGTCTGAATAGCGATCCGCCCGCCAAAACTATGGGCGACAATGATCGGCGGCTCATCATGGTCAAACAACCCACTATCCCCGGCCACCGCCATCATTTCTTCCGCAAAAACGTCCATCTCATAGGTGTCACGGTGACCGCTTTCGCCCATGCCGGAAATGTCATAGGCCACCACATTGTACTCAGTGGCAAAAAACGGCGCGATAAAGGACCACCACTCCGCATGCGCGCCATTGCCATGCACCAACAAAAGCCCCGGGCGGGTCGGATCGCCCCATTTCAAATA
>SBHG01000035.1 GCA_006226305.1 Alphaproteobacteria bacterium
GGGCAAAAGCAGCGTGGCAGCAGCAATAATCAAACTCGATGCCCTGGCCGATGCGGTTGGGGCCGCCGCCGAGGATGATCGCTTTGGTGCGCTCGCTTGGGTCCGATTCACAATCGGGCGCATCTCCAATAAACGGCATTTCGTAAGTCGAATACATGTATGGCGTTTTAGCTTCAAACTCGGCCGCGCAGGTATCGATGCGCTTGTAGACCGGGTGCACCTCAAGCGCCTGACGGGCGCGGCGCACGTCAATCTCCCGCAGATCGGTCAGTTCGGCGAGCCGCAAATCGGAAAAGCCCATGGATTTGTAGAGCCGGAAGGTGGCTGCATCGGTCGGCAGGCCGCCCGCCTTAATTTCAACTTCCGCCTCGACAATGCCTCGAATTTGTTCAAGGAACCAGGGTTCGAAATGACAGGCGCCATGAATTTCTTCGTCGGTGAGGCCGCGCCGCATGGCTTCGGCGACTACCAGCAAGCGGTCGGGCGCGGGCCTCGTGAGGCGGGTCAGGACGGCTTCCTTCTCGTCCGTCGCATCGCCGATTTCGATCTCGACATTGTTGAGACCGGTGAGGCCGGTCTCCAGAGAACGCAGGGCTTTCTGGAGGGATTCCTGGAAAGTGCGACCGATGGCCATGGCCTCGCCCACAGATTTCATGGCGGTGGTCAGGACCGGTTCGGCGCCCGGGAATTTTTCAAAGGCAAAGCGCGGGATCTTGGTGACCACATAATCGATGGTGGGTTCAAAACTTGCCGGGGTGGCGCCGCCGGTGATGTCGTTTTCAAGTTCGTCGAGGGTATACCCAACCGCAAGCCGGGCCGCGACTTTGGCGATGGGGAAGCCGGTGGCTTTCGAGGCCAGGGCGGAGGAGCGCGACACGCGCGGGTTCATCTCGATGATGACGAGGCGGCCGTCTTTCGGATTGACGGCAAATTGCACGTTGGAGCCGCCGGTTTCGACACCGATCTCGCGCAGCACCGCGATGGAGGCATTGCGCATCACCTGATATTCCTTGTCGGTCAGGGTGAGCGCGGGGGCGACGGTGATCGAGTCGCCGGTGTGAATGCCCATGGGATCAAGGTTTTCGATGGAGCAGATAATGATGCAATTGTCGTTCTTGTCGCGAACGACCTCCATCTCATATTCCTTCCAGCCGACGATGCTCTCTTCAATCAACACTTCGGTGGTGGGCGAGGCTTCAAGGCCGCCCATGACGATGGTCCGATATTCTTCAACGTTATAAGCGATGCCGCCGCCCGTGCCGCCCATGGTGAAGGAGGGGCGGATGATGGCGGGCAAGCCGACGAACTCCAGCGCGGCTTCCGCATCCGCCCAGGTGTGGGCGAGCTTGGAGCGCGGACTTTCAAGGCCTATTTTGTCCATGGCGTTGCGGAAGAGCTGCCGGTCTTCGGCCTTGTCGATGGCTTGCTTGTTGGCGCCGATCATTTCAACGCCGTATTTGTCGAGCACGCCCATTTTGGCGAGCGACAGGGCGGTGTTAAGCGCGGTTTGGCCGCCCATGGTGGGGAGCAGCGCATCTGGGCGCTCTTTCTCGATGATCTTGGCGACGAACTCAGGCGTGATCGGCTCGATGTAAGTGGCGTCCGCCATGTCCGGATCGGTCATGATGGTGGCCGGGTTCGAGTTCACCAAAATGACGCGGTAGCCTTCGTCTTTGAGCGCTTTGACGGCCTGAGTGCCGGAATAGTCGAACTCGCAGGCCTGACCGATGACAATGGGCCCGGCGCCGATGATGAGAATGCTTTTGATGTCGGTACGTTTGGGCATGTTACAGAGCTCCCCCCTTTGTCATTTCGCGGTTTGACCGCGCAATCCAGGGGCCACACATTCTGTCCTCATGCTGAGGAGGCGCGCTGCGCCGTCTCGAAGCATGGGTGTCTAAAGGGTTCATCCTTCGAGACGCGAGCTGACGCTCGCCCTCAGGATGAGGCATTTTTGTTTTGAACTGGACCCCGCGATCAAGTCGCGGGGTGACATTGGTGTTTTGTTCGCTACGGGCCATCACGCGTCCTCCATCAACTTGGTGAAGCGGTCGAAGAGGTAGTGGCTGTCTTGTGGGCCCGGGGAGGCTTCCGGGTGATACTGCACGGAGAAGACGGGCTTGCCATCAAGCGTGAGGCCGCAGTTGGTGCCGTCAAAGAGCGAGACGTGGGTTTCGCTGACACCGGCGGGCAGGCTCTCCCGGTCAACCGTAAAGCCGTGGTTCATGGAAACGATTTCCACCTTATCGGTGGTCAGGTCTTTCACCGGATGATTGGCGCCGTGGTGGCCCTGGTGCATCTTGGCGGTGCGGGCGCCAAGCGCCAGGGCGAGCATCTGATGACCGAGGCAAATGCCAAAGAGGGGCTTGCCGCTGGCGACGAGTTTTTTGATTTCCGGCACCGCATATTCGCCGGTGGCGGCCGGGTCGCCGGGCCCGTTTGACAAGAAGATGCCGTTCGGATTGAGCGCCAGAATGTCATCGGCTTTTGCTGAAGCCGGCACCACGGTGACATCGCAGCCCGCGCTCGCCAGGCACCGCAAGATGTTACGCTTGATGCCAAAGTCCATGGCAACCACCTTGTACTTCGGACTTTCAAGTGTGCCGAACCCCTTGTCCCAGACCCAATTAGTTTCGGTCCAGTGATTGATACCGGTCCCGGTCACCTCTTTGGCGAGATCCATGCCTTCCAAACCCGGCCAGGCGGCGGCCTGTTTTTTAAGGTCGTCCAGATCGATCGTGCCATCGGGGGCATGAGCGATCACCGCATTGGGCATGCCCTTTTCGCGGATAAGCCGGGTGAGCGCGCGGGTGTCAATGCCGGAGAGGGCAATGATGCCTTGCTCCTTCAGCCAGGCATTAAGATGCTCGGCCGCGCGGTAGTTGGCGGGGTGCGTGATGTCCGCGCGAATGACGGCGCCGCGCACGGCAGGCTTTGCGGTTTCCAGATCTTCCGGATTGGTGCCCACATTGCCAATGTGTGGAAAGGTGAAGGTGACGATCTGTCCGGCGTAAGAGGGATCCGTCAGGATCTCCTGATAGCCGGTGATGGCGGTGTTAAAACAGACCTCGCCGACATGTGCACCCGTGGCGCCGAGGCCGTGGCCCTTCAGGACAGTGCCGTCAGCCAGAATGAGAAACCCGGTTGGGTATTTGAGGTGCGCGCTCACGACTCCGCCCCCCCAAACGGCTGATGCCGCTGAAAGGTCGGCTGGGACACATTGATCATTTTTGAAACCTCAAAAAGCCCGGAAGACTAGGGAACGCAGCCTGAAGCGGCTGACATCGGCTTAAACGGCCGGGACATTAGTCAAAGCCCCCCACACAGTCAAGCTTGCAATTTAGAAAAATTTTCTTTTATTTTCAATGCGTTATCGGTAGATATTCCCGTTGCCGGGCCAGGCGTCCTGCTCTAAGGTTACGCCCGCCCCATGAAACACAGGTGATTCATGCGTAATGAAATCAATCAAGCACTCAAAGAGGCGATGAAAGAGCGGGACAAAATCCGCACCGCAACTTTGAGATTGATCACGGCAGCGATCAAGGACCGCGACATTGCCGCCCGTTCGGAAGACCGGGACGGGGTGAGCGATGAGGAGATTTTGCAGATTCTGCAGAAGATGGTGAAGCAGCGCCGGGAGTCTTCCAAGACCTACGAAGAGGCGGGCCGCATGGAGCTGGCCGATCAAGAGCGCGCAGAAATTACCGTTATCGAAAGCTTCCTGCCGCAACAGATGAGCGAAGAGGAAGTGGCCGCCGCCGCCAAGGCAGTGGTCGAAGAGATTGGCGCAGAGGGGCTCAAAGACATGGGCCGCACCATGGGCGCCCTGAAAGAGCGCTATGCGGGCGTCATGGACTTCGGCAAGGCCAACAAGGTGGTCAAGGACCTCCTCAGCTAATTTTCTCTATCGGCCTTATTGAAGCGTGTCGGGGTCGACCTCGTTGCCCGCACCATCGTAAATTTTGAGCGTGGATTGAACCCGCGCGTTCCAGTCGGTCATCAGGAAGGCATTCATCGCTTCCTGATCCTGCGTGAGGGACATGACCTCGCCAACCGATACCGGCGGATGAAGTGTGATGTCGACGGTGAAGGAGCCCGGGTCGAGCGTCATGGCATAAAATCCCATGGCAACTTCCTGAGCAACTGGGGTGCCAACGGCAGAGACAGCAGCCATGATGAGTGTCTGCGACATCATCAATTGCGCGTCGGTTTCGCTCATGCCCTGGGACACCATGTAGGTGGTGATTTTGTCGACCAGGGAAAGATCTTCATAGGCGAGGCTGCCGCCGGCGAGCGCCAGATCTGCAATAGAGCCCGCCATTAGCTCTTCCATTGCCTTTTCCAGATTGGGCAGATCGGGGAGTTGATAGTTTTCTGGTGAGGTACCGTTGAGGATCGGGTCGGTCAGAGCTTTGATGAAGTCCGCGATCTCAGACAGTGTTAGTTCAACGGTTTCTTCGTCGGCCGCCATGCTGATCTGAATAAACTCTGCAATCTCCTCAAACATGGCGCGCGTGGCGCCGGTCGTGTCCAGGCCGAATGAGAGGGATGCCATATCATGAACCTTAAGGGTCATGTTGGAATTGCCCCGACCGGTGTCGATGTCCAGATTCCCCTTGCTGGTCAAATCAATGACAAGGGTTTCCATCTGGTTGGCCGCAAAGAAGGTATAGGCCTCGGGGCTGGATGCAAACGCCATGGTCGGAAAGCTAATCCCGATAATCCCTGACTCGGTGTTTGTCGGAACTTTCATGCCGCCGCTGAGAACCGCATGTTCGTTTTCCCTAATATAAATCTGTTCGACGGCAAATTTGCCAACCCCTGCCGCTGTGACTTGAATGTCGTTGATTTCAAAACGATCCGCCGTGGAAAATGGATTTTGTTTGAGCGCTTTCGGTGTCAGGGGAACATTTAGGTTTTCGATTTCGATGCTGTTGATCGACATGACCACCTCGGGCGTCGCCATGGAAAAGTTCTCAAGCTCGAAGAGACCAATGCCGCTTTCCGAAATACCGCGGATGGCCTCGTGGTCGATCACCATGGTGGTGTCATCACTTTTAAACTTCAAACCGTCGAGGGCGAGGCCTTCTGCCCAAAAGAGTTCACGGACATCATCAAGGCTTTCAAAGCTCTCTGGGTCCGGCGTGAAGCTTGGATCTTCCTGGAGCTTTGTTGCAAAGCCTGTGTAGTCAACCTCTTCCAGGGTCAGACTCTCTAATTTAGCAAATTCATCTTCGCTCTCTTTTATTTCAAAGCCAACGAGAGCGAGGGATTTGTAATGAGTGATCGCGCGTAGCTGATAAATGGTCTGGATGTTTTGCAGCATCCAGACAGGATCGAGCTCGTAAGAGATTTCGTCGAAAGAGATGTCTTCGTCTTTGGCGGCCGCGGCCTCTCCCTCGGCGGTACCGAGGAAGGTGAACTTGGGTTTGACAATCTTGCCGGTGAGGCCAAGGGGGCCGGGCTTGATTTCGCTATAGGAGAATTCCGCCCCCATATAAGCAGCGGTTCTTTCCATGTTGGCGACCACTTCGCGCTCAGGAAAAACAAATGTCAGGTAATAATAAGCGCCGCCACCGGCGGCGAGTGCGACCAGCAACAGAAAACCCAGCAGTTTGCGCATGAAAATCCCCCATATCCCGCAAATTACAGATTGTGATTATGGTAAGCGTCTAAACCTCAGGTGGCAAGTTCAAATCCCGTTTGGCTCATGCGCCGAGCACATTTGGGCCCTTGCGTGAGCCTATGAATCCGTTAATCTGTGCGGGCGCCGGACGCTCGCGGTGGACCTTAATGGGCAAGGCACCGAAACAAAATTGACGGCATATTGGGGTATGAATATTCGCGTTGGACCTGGATCTTGAAGGGGCCTGCGCCTCTTTGCTTTGCCGCGACCTGAAAGAACTGATGTCTTTTACGCCAGATTTCCTCGATGAAATTCGCGCCCGTGTCTCCATCACGGATGTGGTGGGACGGCGTGTGCGCTATGACCGGCAAAAATCGAACCCCCGTCGCAAGGATTATTGGGGCTGTTGTCCCTTTCATTCCGAGAAGACCCCTTCGTTCCATGTGGACGAGCCGCGCGGCTTTTACCACTGCTTCGGCTGCGGTGAGCATGGCAATGTCTTCGACTTCGTGATGAAGACAGAAAATCTATCCTTCCCCGAGGCGGTGGAGCGGTTGGCGGGTGATGCGGGCCTAGAGATGCCACGCCAAAGCCCTGAGCAAGTGGCGCGGGAGAAGAAACGGGCAAGCCTATTTGACGTCATGGCCATGGCGACAGAGTTTTATCAGGAACAATTGAAAAGCCCTGAGGGGCAGATGGCGCGGCGCTATCTGGAGGGCCGCACGCTGGGGCCCAAAATCTGGGACGCCTTTCAGATGGGCTATGCGCCGAACAATGGGCGGGCGCTGGTGGCCTATCTTGAAGCCAAAGGGGTCGAAGGGCCGCAAATGGTGGAAGCAGGCCTGGCGCTGCACTCCGATTTTCGCGAAGGGCTGCAGGACCGGTTTCGCGACCGGATCATTTTCACCATTACAGATGCGCGCGGTCGGCCGGTTGCCTTCGGCGGGCGGGCCATGGCCTCTGGCGCCAAGGCCAAGTATCTCAATTCACCCGAGACACCGCTCTTTCATAAGGGTCACACGCTCTACAACCTGCCGCGGGCCCGCGCCGCCTCGGCGGATCTGTCCCGCAAAGGTAGCGGCAAGGCGCCGGGGCTTATTGTGGCGGAAGGCTATATGGATGTGATTGCCCTTTGCCGGGCCGGATTTGTGCAGTCCGTGGCGCCACTTGGGACCGCCATGACCGAGGATCAGATCGCCCTCGCCTGGAAGATCACGCCAGAGCCGATCTTGTGTTTTGACGGGGACGACGCGGGCCAAAAGGCGGCCTTCCGGGTGCTCGACCGTGCCCTGCCGCACCTGAGGCCGGGTCATTCCCTGCGTTTTGCCCTTTTGCCCTCCGGCCAGGATCCGGACGACCTCATCCGCGAGCGGGGGCCGGTGGCCATGGCTTCGGTGCTGGACGCCGCTTTGCCGCTCATTGATCTTCTGTGGCAGCGCGAGCTCGGAGACGGGCGCTATGACACGCCGGAGCGCCGGGCGGACCTGGAGGCGCGGCTCGAACGGGCGACTTTGGAGATTTCTGATGCCAAGGTTCAAGGCTTTTACCGGCAGGCCTTGCGGGACCGGCTGTTCAACTATTTTGGCCAGGGACGCCGGATGGCGGCCAAAGGCAGTGGGCGTGGCGGCGCTTTCGGTGGCGCTCGAGGGGCCGCGCGACGGCCAGTTTCGGCAGATTTGCGCCAATCCACCATCGCCCAGGCCAGCCGAATGGCTCGAAATACCCAAAATGGCCCCGGCAATGGGGTCTCTTTGGGCCGCGAGCGGGTGCTGGTTTATACGGTCCTTAATCACCCGGAGCTCTTGGAAAAGCACCTTGAGACCTTCGCCGATGTGGCGCTGAGCCGCCCGGAACTTGACAAATTGCGGGCGGAAATCATAGAAATTGCGGCTTCCGGGGCGACCCTTGACAGAACCACTTTA
This sequence comes from Alphaproteobacteria bacterium, assembly GCA_006226305.1. Taxonomy (GTDB): domain Bacteria; phylum Pseudomonadota; class Alphaproteobacteria; order M2410; family M2410; genus M2410. The sequence goes on from SBHG01000035.1 coordinate 7,549, forward strand.
AGAGACCACTTGGAGAAGAGAGGGACCGCCCATCTGGCGGATGAATTGGAACGCCAGAAAAGCGTGGAATTTCAGCGGTTTGCAGGGCCAAACGCAGAGTATTCCGACGCTGAGGAAAGCTGGCTTCATATCCTTTCGATCCATCATGAGGTGCTTTTGCTGCAGGGCGAAGCGCGGGAGGCAGAAGCTGCGTTTCAGCAGGAAATGAATGAGGAGAATTGGCGACGGCTTCAGTCAATTCAACATCAACTGAAAGAAGCCATGTTAAATCAAATAGGAGACAGCTAACCGACATTTGACGACGATCCGATCAATGTGAGAGTTCGCGCAGCGCTGACCAGAGGCCCAAGAGGGCAAAACAGACAGATCCAAGCGCGCCGTTCATCCAGATTGAGAGGCATTGCGGTAAAAGATTTTTTTAAGATGTTGGAAGGCGCTCCCCATTTTATGCGGAGGCACGTGAGTGGCACGGCAGGCAGCAAAGAAAAAGACGGCAACCAAAGCCAAGAAGGACTCAGAAACATCATCTGATAGTCCGCTTTTGGATATGTCCGATCAGGCGGTCAAAAAGATGATCGCGAACGCCAAAAAACGCGGTTACGTCACCTATGACGA
>SBHG01000153.1 GCA_006226305.1 Alphaproteobacteria bacterium
CACCATGACGACCCGCAACGTCGGATTCTTCGTAACCTGCCTTGTTGATCTTTACCGGCCATCGGTCGGCTTTGCCGCCATTGAGCTTTTGACCCGCGCCGGCTGCGCGGTTCATGTGCCCGAGGCGCAGACCTGTTGTGGTCAGCCCGCCTATAACGCGGGAGACCCAGGCAATGCAAAAGCCATCGCCCAGCAGGTCATCACGGCATTTGAAGGTTTTGACTATGTGGTGGCGCCGTCGGGCTCATGCGCTGGTATGCTCAAGCACCACTACAAAGAACTCTTTAAAGACGACACTCAATGGCTGCCACGGGCCGAAGCCTTGTCGGCGCGCACCTGGGAACTCACCTCCTTTCTTACCGATGTCTGCGGTGTTTCAAAAGTAGAGGGGACATTGCCTGCCAAGGTCGCCTATCACGACTCCTGTGCCGCCAATCGCGAAATGCAGGTTCACACTCAACCCCGACGTCTCTTGTCCTCCATTGAGGGCCTTGAACTGGTTGAGTTGAAAAATCCGAACAGCTGCTGCGGGTTCGGTGGTCTGTTCTCGGTCAAATACGGGGAAATCTCCGAGCAAATTGTCGAGAGCAAGATTGGCGAAGTCAATGAGGCCGCGCCCGATATCCTTGTCGGCCCCGATCTGGGCTGTCTGCTGTCCATGGCGGGAAAACTCAAACGCGACGGCGCCGCGATCGAAGTGCGTCACATCGCCGAAGTCCTTGCAGGCAAACTGGACACCGCGCCCCTGGCCGCGCCGCGCACTTAAGGCAACTCGGCCAAAAACGCCTTGATCGCTCCAAGCGCTTCCGGCTCATCCAGATAAGGCGGATGACCAACACCGGGCACCTCCACATATGTAAGCTCGGGCTGACGCGCCCTCATCGCTTCGGCGATCTCCGAAGACAAAAGGTCTGACCTCGCCCCGCGCAGCAAAAGTTTGGGGATGCCTGCCAAACCCGCAAAAGCCGCCCACACCGCCTCCGGATCAGCGGCGGGCGTCTCGCGCAGCGCATCGCCGATTTTCGGATCATAGGCAAAATACGGCACCCCCTTATCGTCCTCCCGGCAAAGCCGCCGCGCAAATTCAGACCAGAAACTGTCAGGCCGATCCGGCTGGGAAAACTCATTGAGCTGCCGACAGGTCGCAGTCGCAGCCTCCCAATCCGCCAGGTCGCCCACATTGCCAGCAAACTTTTTAATGCGCTCAATACCGCGCGGATCCAGTTCGGGCCCGACGTCATTAATCACCACACCGGCGAGGAGTTCTGGTTTGAGCATCGACAGCACCATCGCCACAAGCCCACCAAGCGAAGTGCCGATCACCACCACCCGGTCAAGGCCAAGATCCTCGCAAAGCCGGATAACGTCCTGGGCGTAGGTAAGGGGCTGGTAGTTCATATAGTGGGGATCATAGGCAGAGCGCCCCCGCCCCCTGAAATCTGGGCAGATGACCCGGCGCTCTTCTGCCAGATGCGGCACCAGATCCAGATAATCTCTCGAATTGCGTGTCAATCCCGGCAAACACATGACAGGCAGCTTGCCGCTTTGGTCGGCAGCTATGTCCCGGTAGAAAAGCTCAAGACCCTCTGCGGATGTGTAATATGCCTCTGCCATGAATCCTCCTGATGAATGTCAGTGCCCGCTTAAGGAAAACTGCGCTCGCGCTCCACTTTTGCAACCCGCAGACGAAAGCTTTGATACCATTTCTCCCGGCCATATTTCTGTGCCAGTTGATGTTCTGCATGGCGGCGCCATTGAGCGATGGAAGCCTCGTCCCGCCAATAGGAAACGGTGATCCCCTGGGCCCCGTTGGACACTGTTTCAACCCCCAGATAGCCTTCTTGAGTTACCGCCAGATCCATCATCCGGTCCGCCATGTCGCCATATCCCTCAGCATCAGCGCCTGATCGCACAGAGGAGAAAATGACAGCAAAATAAGGGGGCTCAAACAACCCCGCCAAAGCATCCGATGTTGCGTTATGGGCCAAGCCAACCTCCCTGCCAATTATTCCGTTCTCAAGCCAGCCAGTGTGTGGTTTAAACCCTTCGTTCCCATTTCGCCAGAGGCAACACGCATGAGCAAACTTCCGACAGTGGCCGACATCGAAGCAGCCGCCCAGCGCATCGCAGGACAGGCCATCCGCACCCCCTTGCTCTACGCCCATGCCCTGAGCGCACAATTGGATCGACACATTTGGATCAAACCCGAAATGCTGCAGCGCACGGGCTCTTTCAAATTTCGCGGCGCCTTCAACAAACTGTCCCAAATCCCACAAGCCAAAAAGCCTAACGGCGTCGTCGCCTGGTCATCGGGCAACCACGCCCAAGGCGTTGCCGCCGCCGCCCGTATTTTGGGTATACCCGCCACCATCGTCATGCCCAAAGACGCCCCGAAGATTAAAATTAAGGGAACGCGATCCCAAGGCGCAGACATTATTTTTTTTGATCGGTACACGGAAGATCGAGAGGAGATCGGTAGAGAATTTGCGGCACGAAACTCTGCCACCATTGTTCCTTCCTACGACGACCCGGACATCATCGCCGGTCAGGGAACCATAGGACTTGAAATTGCCCGTGACCTGGCCGAGGCCGGACAATCACCCGATGAGATCATCTTGCCTTGTGGCGGAGGCGGCCTATCGTCAGGAACCGGCCTGGCCGCACGCGCCTCCTTCCCGTCCGTTGATCTAACCCTCGTCGAGCCAGAGGATTTCGATGATTTTGGAAAATCGCTGCGATCAGGCGAACGAGAAACGGCGGATGTGACAAAGAAAAGCCTTTGCGACGCACTCCTGACCCCAACGCCAGGCGAGATGACCTATGCCCTCAACCGTGCGCTGGGCGCGAACGGCCTTTCGGTAAGCGACGCAGAAGTGGCGCGCGCCATGGGAGCGGCTTTTCGTGATTTAAAACTGGTTGTGGAGCCTGGCGGCGCTGTTCCGCTCGCCGCCCTTCTCGCCGGCAAGATTGATGCCCGATCCCGAACCCTGGTGCTGGTCCTCAGCGGCGGCAACGTCGACCCTCAGCTCTTCCGGGATCTGCTCACCGAATCATAATTGCAACAGAGAGTCCGCCCTGGCGCGACTTACACCGATGGCGGGTTAAAAGGCGAGAATTACGCAATTTTATTACCGCAGGCCACCGGTTCGGATTCCACTTATGACAAAGCCCCGTGGCTTGACGGCAACACACATTTCAAAAAAACCTAGAATTTTAAAGGTCACGATGTGCTGTAACCCGCAGTAATGGTACCTTTTAAGGGCACATGAATCTCACAAACCAATTTTGTGCACCGCAGTAACCTTTTCAAACTGCGCGGTTTTGCACCGCAAAGGGGAGAAAATTAAAATGAAAAAGACCTTGTTTAAGGCCCGTCTTTTCGGCACTGCAGCATTGACCGCTGCCGCCGTTTCGACCAGCCTGAGCATCCCATCCTGGGCGGCCGTCGACGAAATCGTCGTGACATCGGAACGCCGGGAAGCCTCGATTCAGTCGGTTCCGATCGCCGTGACGGCATTTGACGCTGAATCTCTTCGGGACCAACAGATTGAGGGTTTTTCGGACCTTCAGCTCAATGCTCCGAACACCAACTACACCAAGTCCAACTTCACAGGCACGAACTTCCTGATCCGCGGGATCGGCACCAACGTGATCGCGACCTCGGCTGATGCCGGTGTTGGCATTCACGTCAACGACGCCCCAGGTGGCCGGACCTTTGAAGTGAACTATTACGACGTAGAGCGTGTGGAAATTCTGCGCGGGCCCCAGGGCACTCTCTACGGCCGGAACTCAACCGGCGGCGCGGTGAACTTTATCACCAACAAGCCAGTGATGGATGAGACGCTTGGCAACCTGCAGTTAACCTATGGCAATTTCGATCAGAAGCAGATCACAGCCATGTACAACATGCCGCTGGGAGACAACTTTGCCATCCGGATTGCGGGCGACAAGTTGAAGCGGGATGGTTTCACCAAGAACCTTTACACCGGCAACAAAATCGACGGTCGCGACCAATGGTCAGGTCGTTTCTCGGCACGTTACACGCCTTCCGAGGACACCACCGTTGACCTGATGCTGGAGCAGTATGAAGAAGATTCCAACCGCTCGCGGGCACAGAAACAGCTTTGCTCCAAGGACATGTCTAATCCGAATGTGGTGGCACTTGGTTGTACACCGGAAGCACTCGGCTTCGACCAGCCTTACAGCTCAGCTACAGCTTTCCAGATTCTCGGCTCAGTTGAACTGGCCACCTTCCTGGACGGCGGCTCCGGCGCTATCAGCTCCTTCTCGACGGGCTCTTTGCAAATCGACGCAAATGCAGGTGTAACCACGCCGACAGACATGCGTACGGTTAATCTGGACTTTGAACCGCAATATCACGCCAGCCAAACCCTGGCACGGTTCCAAATCCAGCACGACTTCGATCAGCACACCGTTACGCTGCTCACGGGCTACGCAAAAGACAAGACATGGTCCCGTCAGGACTATGACTATGTCGTAGGTAGCCCGCTGACAATGTTCGGCGATGGCCCAGGCATTTACGATGCCTTCATCGATGGCGCAGGTTGCCCGGGCGGCTTGGGTCTTCCGTTTGACTGCTTTGACCTGGATATGCTGTTCGGTATTGATAACGGCATAACCACGCCGACTGAAGCAGCCATCATGCTGGAACAGTTGATGAACTTCACCGTCACAGGCGATCCGCTCGGAACACCTGGTCCGTTCACCAACACTTACAGCCAAGGACTGTATCCGATTTCCGCACCCAACCCGGGTGACAATGACACGGGTATGTTCGGCGGATCGATCCTCGGGTTCTTTGACCGTGCTGTCGCTTACGACCAATCAGATGGGTATAATGAAAACTTCACTCAGGAAATTCGGATCAACTCCAATTTTGATGGTCCGTTCAATTACATCCTCGGTGGCTTCTATCTCCGTCAGGAAAGCAGCGGCTCTTACTATGTGCTGCAAACAGCTCTTGATCACCTGGCTGCAGCCTTCAGTGCCGCAACCAACATCGGCGCATTTTTGACAAATGATCCGTCTTCGATCTGGCAGCTGACTTCACCTTACTTCCGCACGGATACTGGTAAATACGACCTGAAATCCTGGGCGGTCTTTGGGGAAGGCTACTACGACATCAACGATGACATGAAATTCACCGTTGGTCTTCGCTACACCGAAGATGACAAGTCTATCCAGAGCCGGAACCCGCTTTTCGCGACTCTCTCTACCTGTCCGACAGGCGTATCTTCGACTTGCCCGGCCTATTTGCACCAGGAAAACAAATGGGGCGAAATGACCGGTCGGATTGGTGTTGACTGGAATGCGGACCTGAGCTTCACAGATCAAACATTGATCTATGCGTTCTTCTCTCGTGGTTACAAAGGTGGTGGCTTCAACCCGCCATTTACCGCAGCACAAGCTGTATTGGCTGGCGAAAATCCTGCCGTGACCTTCGAGCCCGAATTCATCAAATCGATTGAAATCGGCATGAAGAACACCCTTTTCAATGGCACTCTGCAGCTCAACCTGACAGGCTTCCATTACGACTATGAAGGTATGCAGGTCACCAACATCATCCTCAACACCTCTGTGAACGAAAACACAGACGCCACCCTCTGGGGTCTTGAGGCTGAATGGATCTGGGCGCCGAATGACAGCTTTATGATGAACGGTAACGTTTCTTACCTGAATTCAGAAGCCGAAGGCGCCTTCCTTGATCCGGCAAACCCGACTGGTGCTTTGGATGCCGACCCGGCTTCCGCGAACACCGAGGTAGCCCTGTTCAAGGACATTAACCTGCAGACTTCTGGTGGTTACTGCGTCCTGATCAACGACGGCATGGCGGATGCAGCCTTTGACGCAACTGTCGCGGCAATCCAGGCGGGCTTCTTGGCCGGCCAGCCATTTACATCTTGTCCGAATCTGAAAGGTTTGGTCGATGGTGGCGCATTTGGACCAGATGTTTCATTCGCACTAGGTGTGGACAGCAACATCAACGGCAACCAGCTGCCGATGTCTCCGGAACTTTCCTTCAAGATCGGTGCTCAATACACGCACCACCTTGCTAACGAAGGTAAGCTCTCCGGTCGTATCGACTACTACTGGCAGGATGACATGTATGCGCGTCTCTTCAACGGCCCGACCGACAAGATCGAGTCCTGGGACGTTTGGAACGCAACGCTTGGTTATGAGTCTCCGGACGGAAAATGGTTTGCACGTGCATACGTTCAAAACATTGCCGACGACGACCACGTAACCGGGTCATACAAAACCAGCCCGTCAACGGGTCTGTTCACCAACCTCTTTACGTTGGATCCACGGACCTACGGCCTGACCGTTGGGGTCAACTTCTAGGGCCTTTGGGGGATAGAGGTGGACGCCAGTCCACCTCCATACTAGGGCGAACCCCGGTCTCGGTAACGAGGCCGGGGTTTTTCTATGGGCTAACTTGTCTCAAATTTGACCATGGGAGAGCGCCTCACGCCGCTAGCCCAGCCTGCTGTCGCCGTGTTAGCATGGGGCCCCGGAAACAAGCTGAAGTGAGTACCCCCATGAAATTGACACCTCTCCTTTTGGCCGGCACCGCACTGACGGTATTGATCGGTGCCCCCGCCCTCGCCAATTCCGAAAAACAGGACACGGCGGCCGTTGAACGGCAAATGGCCGGCGACCACCTGCCCGACCTCATCAAGGACCGCGTCTTTACCGATGACGAAAAAAGCATCATTGAGGATTATTATCGCGGCAAACGCACCCATGACGACGACGATGAGGACGACGACGATCAAGGTGACAAAGGCGCAAGCAAAGAGAAGTCAGGTAAAGACAAATCCGGCAAATCCAAAAAGAAAGACAAGGGCAAATCAGGCGACATGCCTCAAGGTCTTGCCAAACGCGACGAGCTGCCACCTGGCCTACAAATGCAACTTGAGAAGAACGGAACCCTGCCTCCGGGGCTTGAAAAGCGCCGCCTCCCAAGTGACCTCGACCGGCGTCTACCCCGCCGCCTGGATGGCATCAGCCGGTATGAAGTAGGACAGGATGTGATCCTGCTCGACGACAAATCGTCTCAGGTTCTCGATATTATCCGCGGTGTTGCTGCGGCCAAAAATCTCTAATGCAGTCGGCGGCGACTTGCCGCTGCCACTTGGAATTCTGTATGTGGCAGGAAGGGCGCTTTTACCACGAAGCGCCTTTCGGCGTTCAAGAGCACCACAACGCGGCCATTGGCCTCCAGATAACGAAGGGTGATCGGCACCTCCGGTAAACCAAGCCGATCGTCCGAGATGACCTGCGCGCCTTTAGGCTCAAGCGCACGCAGCACTGAAGCCGGAGCTTCATCAAGCGCCTTTTGCAACCGAAGCTGCGAAACACTAACCGCGCCCAAGACATACAGTGGGAAAAACAAAGACACCACCAGCGGCGTTACCAGCGCGCGCAAGGCCATGCGCCAACAGCGCTCTTGCCCTGCTGCCGCTCGCCAGAATTCAATTAGCCGGATCTTTGCCGTGTCCATAAGAGTCCCCACCCGGATGACCTGAAAATGTCATCCAACAGGCGAAACACTAGACAAAAGGGCTTAAAAAGCCCGGCACAGCGCCCCATGCATTTTGATTAAAATTTTACCCAACCCGCCCCGCAGGGCCGGTGGCCAAAGGGCCACTCGGCGCGGGGGATCAACTTAATAGTACTTACCCAGTTCGTGACGGGCGATCACCATGCGGTGCACTTCGTCCGGCCCGTCCGCAAAGCGCAGTGTCCGGGCGCCGGTATACATGGAGGCCAGGGGCGTCCACTGGGAGATACCGGTGGCACCATGCATCTGGATCGCCCGGTCAATGATATTGCAGGTCATTTCCGGCAGGATCGCTTTGATCTCGCTGATGTAGATGCGGGCCTCCCGGTTTCCAAGCACATCCATGGCGCGCGCCGCATGCAGGACCATCAGCCGCGCCTGATCGATCTCCATCCGCGACCGGGCAATCACATCAAAATTGCCACCAAGGCGCGCAATGGGCTTGCCAAAGGCTTCCCGCTCCATACCGCGCCGACACATCATCTCAAGCGCTTTTTCCGCCTGACCAATCGCCCGCATGCAGTGGTGGATCCGGCCAGGGCCAAGGCGCCCCTGCGCCACTTCAAAGCC
>SBHG01000136.1 GCA_006226305.1 Alphaproteobacteria bacterium
AAACAAAGGCCCTGGCGTAAGCGACTTAAAGCCCCAGAACATCCGCCATGGAATAAAATCCCGGACGCTTGCCATGACCCCAAAGGGCCGCGGCCAAAGCGCCGCGCACAAAGATGCGTCGGTCTTCGGCGATATGGGAAAGCGTGATGCGCTCACTGTCGCCGGCAAAAATCACGGAGTGATCGCCAACCACCGATCCGCCGCGCAAGCTCGCAAAACCGATATCGCCCGCGCCCCGCTCGCCGGTTATGCCATCGCGTCCGCGTACGGCCGCTTCTTGCAAGGTTGTGCCACGCCCCTTTGCTGCGGCCTCACCGAGCAGGAGCGCGGTTCCCGACGGCGCGTCCACTTTATGGCGGTGATGCATCTCGGCGATTTCAATATCCCAATCCGTGCCCAGCGCCGCGGCAACCTTTTCCGTCAGCGCCTTCAAAAGATTGACCCCGAGGCTCATATTGCCCGACTGAATAATCACTGCATGACGGGCGGCGGCCTTGATCTTGTCGACATTTTCAGCTGACAGGCCGGTGGTGCCCAGCACATGGACGATGCGCGCCTGGGCCGCCAATCCGGCAAATTCAACACTGGCTTGCGGTCCGGTGAAATCAATAATCCCATCGACCCGTGCGATCACCTCAAGCGCATCTGAGGTGAGTTCAACGCCGATGTCGTCGCGGCCCACAAGGCGGCCAAGATCCCTCCCCAGGTCCGGGTGGCCGGGTGTTTCAATGCCGCCAGCCAGCGTCAGGTCATCGCGGGAGAGAATGTCATTGATAAGGGCCTGGCCCATTCGGCCGGTTGCGCCCATTACGGCGAGTTTCATGGAAGGTCGTCCTGAGGTTTTTATTTTGCAGCCAGACTAGTCACCGGGCTTCAAAAGTCTACCTCAAACCTTCCTTCAGTCCTTCATGGTCGCCCAGAAGTCCTTGACCCGTGAAAAGAAACCCGAGCTTTCCGGATTGTTGTTTTCCGTCAGCGTGTCTTCAAATTCTTTCAAGAGGTCTTTTTGCTTCTTGGTCAGATTGACCGGCGTTTCCACTTGGGTCTGAATATACATGTCCCCATGGGCGCTCGCCCGCAGGATCGGCATGCCCTTGCCGCGTAGTCGGAACTGCCGACCGCTTTGGGTGCCCGCCGGAATAGTAACCTTAGCCTTGCCGCCGTTCACCGTCGGCACCTCAACGGAGCCGCCCATTACTGCGGTGGTCATGGGGATCGGCACCCGGGCATAAAGATCTGACCCGTCCCGCTCGAAGATGTCGTGGGGGCGGATCGACAGGAAGATATAAAGATCTCCGTTGGGTCCGCCGCGCATGCCCGCCTCGCCTTCCCCGGCCAGCCGAATGCGGGTGCCTTCTTCAACACCTGCAGGAATATTAACGTTCAGTGTACGGTCTTTTTGGACACGTCCCTGCCCGTGACAGGAAGAACACGGATTGGAAATAATGCGGCCTTGTCCGTGACAATTGGGGCAGGTGCGTTCGATGGTGAAAAAGCCCTGCTGGGCGCGCACCTTTCCCGAGCCGCCGCAAGTGGGGCAGGTTACCGGCTCAGAGCCTTTTTCCGCGCCGGAGCCATGACATTCATCGCAGGAAACCGAAGACGGCACCCGAATAGTTGCCTTTTTGCCTTCAAAGGCCTCTTCCAGGCTGATCTCCATATTGTAGCGCAGATCGCCGCCGCGGCCCGCACCGGACGAACGCCGCCCGCCGCCCATGCCGCCAAACAGATCTTCAAAAATGTCTGAAAAGGCAGAAGAAGGATCACCCTGGAAACCACGCCCAAAGCCGCCGCCAAAACCGCCGGGACCACCCGGTCCTGCGCCGCCGTTTTCAAAAGCAGCATGGCCGAAACGATCATAAGCAGCCCGCTTTTGATCGTCTTTCAAGACCTCATAGGCCTCATTGACTTCTTTGAATTTTTGTTCCGCCTCCGGGTCGTCCGGATTGCGGTCCGGGTGGTACTTCATCGCCGCCTTGCGGAAAGCCTTTTTCAGCTCGTCCTTATCGGCGCCTTTGTCCACTCCTAAAAGCGCGTAAAAATCCTGCTTCGCCATAGATCACATGTCTTTTTCGGGGCGCTTCGCTGATCCGGCCGGGGAGAGAGGGGAAAGGAGACACCCAAATGACCCCGAGCCGGACCAGTATTGAAGCGGCAGGTTACGCGTCGTTTTTCTTGTCGTCGTCGACTTCTTCAAAGTCGGCGTCAACCACATCTTCGCCTTCAGCGGCGGCCGAGGCTGCGGCATCGGCGGCAGCTTGCTGCTCCTGAGCGTCCGCATACATGGCTTCACCCAGCTTCATGGAAGACTGCACAAGAGCCTGTGTCGCAGCGGTGATGCTTTCAGCCGAAGCGTCTTCTGCGCCGAGCGCTTCTTTCAGGGCTGCCACGTCTTTCTCGATGGCTTCCTTAATATCGCTTCCCACTTTATCACCGTGCTCAGAGAGGTTTTTCTCTGTGGTGTGGATGAGCGACTCAGCCTGGTTCTTGGCTTCCACCAGCGCGCGGCGCTTCTTGTCGTCTTCAGAATGCGCTTCGGCGTCTTTCACCATCTGATCGATGTCGGCATCTGACAAGCCACCAGAAGCCTGGATACGGATTTGCTGCTCCTTGTTGGTGGCTTTGTCCTTGGCCGACACATTCACGATGCCGTTGGCGTCGATGTCGAAGGTCACTTCCACTTGCGGAACCCCGCGCGGCGCCGCGGGAATGCCGACCAGATCAAACTGACCGAGCAATTTGTTGTCGGCCGCCATTTCACGCTCGCCCTGGAAGACGCGGATCGTCACAGCGGTCTGATTATCTTCAGCCGTTGAGAAGACCTGAGACTTCTTGGTCGGGATCGTGGTGTTGCGATCGATAAGACGGGTAAAGACACCGCCGAGCGTTTCAATACCGAGCGATAGCGGTGTGACGTCAAGCAGCAGAACGTCTTTCACGTCCCCTTGCAGAACACCGGCTTGAATGGCCGCCCCCATGGCAACCACTTCGTCCGGGTTCACACCCTTGTGCGGCTCTTTGCCAAAGAAGGTTTTAACGATCTCCTGAACCTTCGGCATCCGGGTCATGCCGCCGACGAGAATAACTTCGTCAACTTCACCGGCGGAAAGACCGGCGTCCTTCAGGGCCGCCTTGCAAGGCTCGATGGTGCGTTGGTTAAGGTCTTCCACGAGCGATTCAAACTTTGCCCGGGTCAGCTTCATGGTCAGGTGTTTCGGACCCGAAGCATCGGCGGTAATGAACGGCAGGTTCACTTCTGTTTGTGTTGCTGAGGAAAGCTCGATCTTGGCTTTTTCAGCGGCTTCTTTCAGGCGCTGCAGAGCCAGCTTGTCGCCGCGCAGGTCAATGCCGTTTTCTTTTTTAAATTCGTTGGCGAGATAGTCCACCAGGCGCAGGTCATAGTCTTCCCCGCCGAGGAAGGTATCCCCATTGGTTGACTTCACTTCAAAGACCCCGTCGCCGATTTCCAGGATCGACACGTCGAACGTCCCGCCACCAAGGTCATAAACCGCAATGGTCTTGCCGTCTTTCTTGTCGAGGCCGTAGGCAAGCGCCGCGGCGGTCGGCTCATTGATGATCCGCAGAACTTCCAGGCCGGCAATCTTGCCCGCGTCTTTGGTGGCCTGGCGCTGCGCATCATTAAAATAGGCCGGAACCGTGATGACCGCCTGAGTGACGGTTTCGCCGAGATAGTCTTCGGCGGTCTGTTTCATCTTTTGCAGAATGAAGGCTGAGATTTGGCTTGGGGAGAGCTTTTCATCGCGCCCTTCAACCCAGGCATCACCATTGTCGGCCTTGACGATGGAATAAGGCACCATGCCTTTATCTTTTTGTGTGGTGGGGTCGTCAAACTTGCGGCCGATCAAGCGCTTGATGGCGAAATAGGTGTGTTCCGGATTGGTCACTGCCTGGCGCTTGGCCGGTTGACCGGTCAGCCGTTCGCCTTCTTCTGTAAAGGCGACCATCGATGGGGTTGTCCGGGCGCCTTCGGCATTTTCGATGACCTTCGGCTCGGCGCCGTCCATGATAGCGACACAGGAGTTTGTGGTTCCCAGGTCAATACCGATTACTTTTGCCATTGGTTTGTCTCCTTTCGCGGCAGACTTTTGAGCCAGCCATCAAATGCACTGGCAAAGCCCCCATATGAGATGTCTCTGTAAGTTGGGCTCCCCGGCAAAGGAAGCGCGAGACGGTTTTATAAGGTTAAGCTTTGAGCTAAGCGGTATATAGGTTTGATAAAAGCAGGCCGCAAGCCTTGAAACCGGGAAAATCCCGTTGTTTTGAGAGTTTTTTGCGGTTATCGCCCGCGAAATTACGAAGATTCGCCTTAATGTAGGACATATGCCAGACAAAGTGAGGGAGGGCGCTGGAGGCCCTGGCGCAGATTTGCGGCTCTTGCCGGGCCTATTGGAGGGGCCGGCTCAGGCCCGGGTGCTGGAAGCTGTCCGCGCCATCGTCGCTGCCGCGCCGCTCTACCGCCCGGTCATGCCGCGGACCGGCCAACCCTTTTCGGTGCGTATGACCTGCGCCGGGAGCCTCGGATGGGTGTCCGACAAAGAAGGCGGCTACCGCTATCAGGCGGCGCATCCGGTGACCGGCGCGCCCTGGCCGGATATTCCGGAGGAGATCCTCAAGGTCTGGCGAAAAGTGGCGGATTTCAAGGGCGATCCGGATTGTTGCCTGGTCAACTATTACGCCGGTTCAAATGCCAAAATGGGGCTTCATCAGGACCGCGATGAGCGCGATCTTTCCGCGCCGGTGGTGTCGATCTCTCTTGGCGATACGGCCCGCTTTCGGGTCGGCACGGATCAAAGGCGCGGGCCCACCCGGTCGTTCAAAATTTCGTCTGGCGATGTTTTGGTGCTGGAGGGCCCCGCGCGCACGGCCTTTCACGGCATCGACCGGATCTATCCCGGCACCTCGGCCCTTCTAAGGGATGGCGGCCGTATCAACCTGACCCTCCGAGTGGCCGGATAATACCAACTTCAGGGTCAGCCACTTTCCATGAAAAAATCACCAAAAGAGCCTGACCCCAATCATGGTGCAATCATGGGATAGCGTAGGCCATGATGTAATCCCCGAGCTTGGTGCCCGCCCGTTCATGACCGCCGGCGGCGATGACCACATATTGCTTTTCCTGTCCCTCCGGGCCCTTCACAACATAAGACATGGGCGTGGCCTGGCCCCCCGCCGGCAATCGTCCTTTCCAGAGTTCTTCACCGGTCGCCAGATCGAAGGCGCGGATGTAATTGTCCCCCGCCGCGCCAATAAAGACGAGCCCCCCACCGGTCACCAGCGGCCCGCCGATGCCCGGCACGCCAAGCTTCCAGTTCAGTGGCACCGGCGCCACGTCCCGGATCGTCCCAAGCGGCACGTCCCAGAGCTTTTCGCCGGTCGCAAGGCTGACCGCCACCAACTGGCCCCAGGGCGGCGGCGCGCAGGGAATGCCGAGCGGCGACATCACGAGCTCCCGCTGCCCGCCAAAAGGATAGCCTTCCATTTGCATCAACTCCCCGTGCCCGTCATAGGTCTCGCGGCTCGGCATCTCAGCCCGCCGAATGAGCCGCACCCGCCAGGGCAGGTTCATCACATTGGCGATGACAATTTCCTTCTCCGGGTCCACGGCCACACCGCCCCAATTGGAACCCCCCGCATTGCCGGGAAACATCAGCGTCCAATCTTCACTGGCAACCGTATACATGCCCTCAAACCGCAAGGACTTAAGCATCTTGCGGCACTTGCCTTTATCCCAGAAGGTCAGCCCCCAGGCATCTTCTGGATTAAGTTCCGTCGCGCTCAGTTGCAAAGCCTTTGGCGGGAAGGGCTGCGTCGCCGAGACCATGAGTCCCGGCACATCCACTTGCGGCACCGGGCGTTCTTCCACCTCAAAGATCGGCGCGCCCGTCTCCCGGTTGAGAACAAAAAGGAATCCCATCTTGGTGGGTTGAACCAACGCCGGGACGCGCACGCCCCCCTTTTCAAGGTCGATCAAAGTGGGCTGCGCTGGCAAATCAAAATCCCAAAGATCATGATGCACGGTTTGATAGGCCCAAACCACCTCGCCCGTGGCCGCTTTCAGCGCGACAACAGAGCTGCCGTAATAGTCAAGCCGATTGCCGGTTTCCCGATAATAGTCCGGGGACGGATTACCGGTCGGGATAAAAACAAGGCCGCGTTCAAGATCCGCCACCATGGGCGCCCAGACATTGGGCGTGCCGAGCGCAAAACCCTCGCCGCTCATTGGACCGTCATAATTAGGTGGCGCCAGATCGAAAGCCCAGACAAGCGCGCCCGTTTGGGCATGATAGGCTCGCACCACGCCTGATGGTGGCTGGCGCCGTACATTGTCGCCGATCGAGCCGCCAACGATCACCAGATCGCCAATGACCAGTGGCGGCGAGGTGTGCTGATATTCCCCATTCCACCGTGTATCGCCAACCCCTTGCAGCAAAGAGACCTGACCGGCACTCCCGAAGTTGGGACAAAGCGCGCCGGTCTCAGCATCAAGCGCGATAAGCCGCGCGTCATTGGTTGCGGTAAAGATGGCCCGGCCACAAAGCGTTTCGCTTGTTGTCTCGTTGGCATAATAGGCAACGCCGCGGCAAACGAACTGATTGGAATAAAAGGCGGTCTTGTCAATTGCAGGATCATAATTCCAAATCTCCGCGCCGCTGGCAGGATCCAAAGCCACGACGCGGTTAAACGGCGAGCAGATAAACATTTTGCCGTCTACAAGAAGCGGCGTGTTTTCAAAGGCGGACCCGACATTAAACCCTTCTTTGGGATCGGCGATATCTCCGGTGCGATAAACCCAGGCAACTTTGAGATCGCGCACATTGTCGCGGGTGATCTCCCCCGCCGCCGCGTAGCGTTGACCCTGACCCCCACCATATTCGGGCCAGGAAGAAGTTTCCCGCGTTTGCGCGGTGCCTGCCGAGCGCGCTTTCAAGGGTCTGTCGCTGCAGGAGAAAACCATCAGTAGACTGATGAAAAGAAAACCCCAAACAAGAGTGTGGCGATAGGTCATGGGAATTACCCCTTTCCGGTAAGACCACGAACCGCAAAACCAATCACTTCCGGCCGTATGGCTGCCGGATCGTACAGGCTCTCGGTCGGGTCCGCGTTTCGGTGAAGCCCCCACCAGGCAATCAGTTCGACGAGGCTGCGCATCATAATCGAAAAATCCTGCGTTGCGGCCAATAGGCCGCGCGCCTGTCGGTCTTTCAGATAGCGCTCGACTTTTGCCAGATAGCTGGCGCGCAAACTGTCAAAATAAAGCACGGCCAGTTCCGGATAGTCGACTGTCGAAGCCTCGATTAATCGGATCCCGGCGCCGAACCGCGTGGTGAAATCAAACATCTCGCCGATGACCTCTCCAAGCTCCTGCAGGAAGGGGGTATCGGGCGCCTGATCAAGCGCCGCATCCAGGCGCGGTGTCCAGCTTGCGGCGTTAAAGCCCTCACTGGCGGCCTTAAGGAAGGGGACGGGGTCGAGCGGCAGATCCCGGTCCACCTCAACTTCAAAGGCCTCGGCCAGGGCCCAGGCAAAAAGGGTCTCTTTGCTGTCCACCCAGTTGTAAAGACTGCCAACGGAAACGCCCATCTCGCGCGCAATGTCCGACATCTGAGTTTGCCGGAAGCCGTTGCGGGTAAAAACCTGAGTCGCCGCTGCGATCAGCTGCGCGCGCCGGTCGTCAAGATTGGGTTTTAAGCGTGCCATATTCATATAATAAATGAATGACTCATTCAGTCAATAACTATATTTGGCGGATTTGTTGCGAATTTTCGTTTCAAGGGGTCAGACCCCTTGAAATTGATAGAGGTCCTTGAGAACCAAAGGGCCCGACCGGGCCCCGGGCGAAAGCCCGCCCCCGCGGAGGCCGTGCGTCAAAACGCGCTGGCCGTGAGCCTGAAAGAAAGCCAAAGGGCCCGACCGGGCCCCGGGCGAAAGCCCGCCCCCGCGGAGGCGGGTGCGAGAGCACCTCGCCGTGAGCCTGAAAATATCAAACCCCCGCCAGCTTGGGATCCGGCGGGGGCTCTTTTAAGATCCCTGCTTGAAGGGCATCAGCGCAGGAGTCTTAGGGAACAAGGCGATAGGGGGGATCGCCCCGGGAAAATCAGTGAATATCTATGTCTCCAGAACCGTGCGTCCGGCT
>SBHG01000071.1 GCA_006226305.1 Alphaproteobacteria bacterium
GTGCCATGCTCATCGGTCGCGCAGATCGCCAGCACATCATGACCCTTCATCCGCATGACCCGGGCATAGACATCGGCCGGCAGCATGGAGCCAACCAGATTGCCAAGATGCTTAACGCCATTGATATAAGGCAATGCGGAGGTGATCAGAATTCGGGACATCGGTATCATGCTCTAGGTCGTTTACGTGTGCCCATTGGGCTGGTTGAGGCGCGACATATAAAGGAAAGCTGTGTCTTTTCCCACCCTAAAGGTAGAAATATCCCTTGAGACACAGAGCCCTTCAGACGCGCGGGTTCACCGGGCAACATAGAAGCAAAACACAACAAAAGTCCCGGTCATCATGGCCAGCAGAACATTCGTCACCGACTTTACGGGCCCGAGTGAGGTCAATTCTCGAAGAATCAGGTTTTCGCCTTCGCCAGCAAAAATGTCATGAGCCTCCAAAGCCAAGCTCACCACATAGCGCCGAATCGAAAGAATCGTAAAAGCCGTGTTCACAGACATCACGAAGTAGAAAAAGATCAATGCAGCGATGGTAAATCCATCCAGACGCTCAGCGCCATAATAGGCAGCGCCATAGATCGCCAGCGTCGCGGTCAGCCAAAAACGGCTCATGGAGGTCAGCCGTTCGCCATATGTGGAGCGCAGGTCGAGAAATTCATATTTAGTCATCAGTCTCCCCTTCTGTTCAGGACTAAAAGTAGAGTAAATTTATTCTATAGACCGGATTTTCCTGTTGGAGAACACACGCCGAGTTGTGGTATATTAGTACCCAGTTTATAACATGCGACTTAAACCGTTCAGTCGATGCGCCAGCAACATCGCCCCCAAATGTGCGACCTTCCCCTGATCTAACCAGCCGCGCTCTCGATTGGAATAAACCCCCATGTCTTACCGACTTAGCTCTCTCAAGGGTGATATTTTCGGCGGGCTGACCGCCGCAGTTGTCGCTCTTCCCCTCGCCCTCGCTTTCGGCGTAGCCTCGGGTCTGGGACCCATAGCCGGACTTTACGGGGCCATTGCGACGGGCTTTTTCGCGGCAATTTTCGGCGGCACACCCGCGCAAGTATCTGGCCCCACCGGCCCGATGACCATCGTCACCGCCGCCATTGTCAGCCAATATGCCGATAACCTCACAATCGCATTCACCATCGTTTTTCTTGGCGGCGTTTTGCAGTTGCTCTTTGGCGCTCTGAAAGTCGGTCGCTATGTGTCCTACACCCCTTATTCTGTGATCTCCGGGTTCATGTCCGGCATTGGCATTATCATCATCATAATGCAGGTTCTGCCCTTTCTGGGTCTTCCCGCCACTCAAGGTGGGCCTATCGGCGCCATCCGCTCGCTAGGTGCTCATTTAGAGCAATGGCAGCAGGGCGCGGCGATCCTGGGCATCGTTTCGCTTGGGACCATGGTGTTCTGGCCAACTCGACTGCGCACGATATTGCCACCACCACTTGCCGCACTCCTGATTGGCACCCTTTTGGCTCTCACAATTTTTACGGACGCGCCCATACTCGGGTCGGTTCCAACTGGCCTGCCACAGATCTTTGTGCCCCATTTTTCGGCCCACGAACTCGTCGATATTATTCAGCCGGCATTTGTACTTGCGCTGCTGGGCTCGATCGACAGTCTCCTGACATCTCTCGTCGCAGATACGGTCACCCGCACCCACCACAACTCGGATCGCGAACTGATCGGCCAGGGGATCGGCAACATGGTCGCCGGGCTCATCGGTGCCATCCCCGGCGCTGGCGCGACCATGCGGACCGTCATTAACGTGCGCGCCGGTGGGCATTCTCCCCTGTCAGGAGCGCTCCATGCTGTGGTCCTTCTGTCTCTCGCGCTCGGCCTTGGCCCCCTTGTTGAAAAGATACCGAATGCTGTCCTGGCCGGCATTCTCATCAAAGTGGGCTGGGATATCATCGACTGGGGCTATCTGCGACGGCTACGCAAGGCCCCACGCGAAAAAGTCTTCGTCATGTTCGTGACTTTAGGCCTTACCGTCTTCGTGGACCTTATCACCGCAGTTGCCGTGGGCCTCATCCTCGCGGGTTTTGTCACCGCCCGCTGGATGGAGCGGGAAGAACTGAAGGGCATCACGGCCCTTGCCATTTCTGATAACGACACCCTATCAACTGAAGAACGCACAGAGTTGAGCCAATTGCATGACCAAGTGCTGGTCATCGCCATGCGGGGCCGGTTCTCTTATGCCTCCGCCCGAGAGCTCACCCGCCGAATAGGCGTACTCACGGCCGGATACAAGGGGCTCGTACTCGACTTCTCCGAAGCGGCTCAGATTGACACTTCCGCCGCCATGGCCATTGAGGAGGTCATTAGTGCGGCCAGCACGCAGAATATTATTCTCGTTCTCACCGGGCTGGCAGGCGAAGCCCGCGAAACTCTGGAGAATCTGGATATTCTCAAAGGCATACCCTTAGACAACATTGTTGACGACCCATTGGACGCAATCCGCCGGGTCGGTCAATTAATCCATTCGGCCAATGCCACCTGATCCAACCAGCAAAAAACCCTAAACAGCAGATTTCGGGACAAAAAACCCTTGCGCTTCAAGCCTTCCGCCAATAAATACTCAGCCCAGTGCCGGTTTAGCTCAGTTGGTAGAGCGGCTGATTTGTAATCAGTAGGTCGGGAGTTCGAGCCTCTCAACCGGCACCATTTTCCCCACAAATGCGGACACTTTGCCAAACGCCGTCACTTCTTGTAGAACCCTGAGATTAAAGGGGAATACCGGACAGGAAGTAGCGTGAATAACGGCCAGCCTCAAAAAAGAGCGATCAATTGCGAAGTCATCGAAGTCGGTGACAGTCGCACCAAGGTTTTGATTATCGATGACGTCTTTCCCGAGATCGATCGGGTCCGTAATCGCATTACCTCAGAAGCGACATTTAATGCCGCGCAGACCTACTACCCGGGGATGACCGCGCGCGCCTTCATGCCTTACGGCAAGGCAATTCTTGGCCTGGCCGACCGTGCGGTCCGGCACTTTTACGGCATTCCCGATGATTACAAGCGCCAACCAAGACGCGCCTTTTATTCCTATACCACCACACCGCCGCAGGACCTTAGCCCCGAGCAGCGCGAGCCCCATTTCGACTTTCCGGCCCTTGAGGCCTTTGCAGCACTTCATTACATCGCCGAGGGCGATTTTGGCGGCACAGGTTTTTTCAGGCACAAGCCCACCGGCATCGAACGCATCACACCCGACAATCTTGACGCCTTTCAGGCCGCGCGCACGGCTCATCTAAATGAGGTCGGCCCCCCGCCACCCGGCTACATCAATGGATCCACCGATCAATTCAAGCTTATCGGCCAGGCCGATTACAAACCTAACCGCCTAGTCATTTACCCGGGCAGCCTTCTTCACTCAGGCCTGATTGACCCTGCGCGCGATCTACCAAAGGACAGTTCCGTCCAGCGCCTCACCGGAAACATTTTCTTCGCCTACAATGATCCATCACTCCAAAATCCGGATGCCGGCAGGACACTGACCTTTTAATACGCAGATCTTGCCCGATCCTTTGATAGAGAAATCACAAACCTCATGACCGAACTCATCTCTCTTGCCATGTTCCTTGGCATTACCACCCTGGTTTATTTCCATGTCGGCTTTGCCAACATCAAAAAGAGCTACGGCATGTGGTTCGAAGATGGCTACTGGGTCAACTACAATGTGGTGGAAGCCGCCGCCTGGATCGCCAAGGCCGCAGTCATTCTGCCCGGGCTAATCTGGCAAAAGGAGATCTGGCAATTGCACGTCGTCACACTGATCACATCAGCTTTGCTCATCTGGGTCTCCGAGCGCAAACTCTTGCCCACCATGGTCGCCTTCAATACACTTTGGATCGGCCTTTCCAGCGTGGTGATTGTCCGAAATCTTGTTTAACTAAAAACGCTACTCATCGATGGGAACCCTCACATGCCCGCAACCCGACTGGATCATTACACCATCCGCTGCACCGATATGGAACAAACGCGCGAGTTTTACCAACAGGTCGTCGGTCTGCAGATTGGTGAGCGTCCCGACCTCGGCGTAAAGGGCTATTGGCTCTACGCTGGCGACACGCCGGTGGTGCACCTGCTCGACAAGGCAGAGATGGAGGAAATATCCGGCGACGTGAGGGCCAATTCAGATACGGCAGCACTCGATCATGTCGCATTTCTCTGCCAGGGCCTTGAAGAAACAAGAACCCTTTTGACCCAGAACGGTATCGCCTATCAGGAAACCCATTTCCCGGGCCTTATGTATCAAATTTTCGTCACGGACCCCGACAATGTACTTGTTGAAATGAATTTTCGGGAAACTCAGGGCTGATTGTTTTCCTCAGCCTCTGAGTCAGCAGCTCCGCACTCCGGTTTCTTAAGTTCGCAGGCAAGAAGGGCCATCGCTTCACCGGTAGCCTCCCTGATTAGCCGGACACCCCAGCGCAATTTGATCTGGTGTTCAAACCCCTGAGCCAAAGTCAGGGCATACTTCTGATCACCAAAATATTTCTCAATCAGGAGATCGCCGTGAAGCCCTCGGTCGTCATCCATTGAGAGCCGCAAATCCTCGAAGTTGTCCAACTCATAAACCCGCGTTGAAAGTCCGGAGTTTCGAAAGTACTCAAGCTGCCCATTATGCGATTGCAAGGCCACCTGAACGTCTTGCAGGGCTTTACGCAGTTCAACATTGCGTATGAGGCCCAAACGGCCTGCCGACACCAATTCTTGATAGGCCGAATCCTGCAGCACGAGACTTGGCTTCTTGCCGTAAGAAAGTCCTTGTTCTTTGATACGCGCCAATAAGGCCGCATCAGGTTCTTCTCCCAGCACGAACTCAAGCGCATCTCGTGTGCTGTCAACGCCCTCGCCATAACGCTCGATAGCCCGATCAAGTCTTTGCTTGTTTTCAAGAGATTCAACCCAAAGCCTTTCCAGATATTCTTGCTCGAGCGCCCGCGCCTGTCGGTAACGGTTCCAATCGTCCACCTGCAGACCGAGATAGATCCCAATCACCACAATCAAGATCTCGAGCACAACACCCAGCCAGTCGCGCGCCCGCAGCGCATCCGCCATCCGTTTCAAAATCATGAAAACATCTCCCCATTTCCACTCATTTGCGTAACACTAAAGGGGGTAACAGACCACGAGTCCGGTTCCTTTGACCATATCGAATCGACATTCCCCGCTGGACCTCCCCATCTGTCAGGGCCATAGTCTGCCTTAGCCCCAAGAAAGGTTCATAAAATGACCCGTTTACAACGTGTTTCAAAAGCGACCAACGCCGAAGAGATCCTTAATCTTTTGAGCACCGAGGGCGCCTTTATCATTGAAAATCTCATCGACGCCGACCTCCTGAAAAGACTGAACGATGAACTCATGCCTTATATCGACGCGACGCCAAACGGCCGCGATCGTTTTGTTGGCTTTCAGACGACACGAACCGGCGCCCTGGTAGCGCGGTCAGAGGCATTTCGAGAACTGGTTCAGAACAAAACCATCCTCGCCGCTTGCGACACCTTCCTCAAACCCAATTGCGAACGCTACCAGCTTCACCTGAGCCAGGTCATCCGTCTGCGACCTGGCCAGCCGGCCCAGGCAATCCACCGCGACCGCTGGGCCTGGGGCACGCATCTGAAGGGCGTCGAACCTCAGCTCAACACACTTTGGGCGCTTACTGATTTCACCGCTGAAAATGGCGCCACCCAGGTCGTACCCGGCTCAGTTGACTGGCCCGACGACCGTCGTCCAGAACCTGGCGAAATCGAACAGGCGGTCATGCCCGCAGGTTCCGTCCTTGTTTATTCCGGCACTGTTTTTCACGGCGGCGGCGAGAACAAATCCGCAAACGACCGTATCGCCCTCAATGTCGACTATTCCCTTGGCTGGCTGAGACAGGAAGAGAACCAGTATCTTTCCTGTCCACCCGACATAGCCAAGGACCTCAGCCCCGACCTTCAATCCCTCATCGGTTATTCATTGGGTGGGTTTGCCATGGGCTATTACACGCCCCCCTTGCCTCCCGGTGAAGGGCCCGAGGTCGTCTCCCCGGGCTATGCCGTGGGCCAAAGAATTGAAGACTCCACCATGGGCGACCAGGAACTCCTGGATGCGATCGCCGAGCAGACGGGCGGCAAACCAAATTAGGATGTAACCTTCACATTCAACCGCTCAATGCCGCGGAAGAACGGTAGCGGCCGGCGTATAATTTCATCCTCGGCCAGCTCAATCGATTTGTAGCGCTGAGCCAGACGGGTAAAGACCTGTTTGGCCTCAATACGGGCGAGCGGCGCGCCAATACAAATATGTGTCCCACCGCCAAACGAGATGTGGTGGATAGTCTCTCGAGTGATATTGAAGGTATCAGGATCTTCATTGATCTCAGGATCGCGGTTTGCGGCTTGCAGCGACATCCACATGGATCGGCTCTGATGCACCGGACACCCCCTGATTTCGCGGTCTTCCGGCATGACCCGCGTCGTGTTGGTGACCGGCGGATCAAACCGCAGGATTTCTTCCACCGCGTTGCCCGCCAAAGAGGGGTCAGCCAAGAGCTTTGCCAGCTCCGAAGGGTTTGCCGTCAAATGATAGACACCATTGCCAATAAGATCAGTTGTGGTCAGATTGCCGCCAATCAAAAGCCCCTCAAGATTGATCCGCACCTCCGTCTCTGTGAGTGACGCCCCTGCGTCCAATATCTGCACCATATCTGAGATCAGGTCTTCTTTTGGCGCCTTGCGGCGCTCGGCCATCAGGTGCGTGAAATAGGTGTCCAGCTTTTCCTGCCCCCATTCCATCTGCTCCGTCATTTTGGCATCCCGCGTCGGGATCACGGACAATATCGCCGCTTCCGACCATTCACGAAATTCTCGGAAGCGGTCCTCGTCCACACCCAACACATGCGCAATCACAAGAATGGGGACCGGAATGGCTATCGTATTCATCAAATCAAACACGCCATCGTCTGGCGCTTCGTCGATAACCCGATTGACGATGGCTTCAATCTCCGGTTTCAGTTTGTTGATGCGTGTGTAAAACGCCTTGGCGATGGGCAGCCGAATGCGGCTGTGATCAGGCTCATCAAGAAACAGGATACCGCCGGTACGATTCTCATCCGGCTCGTCCGAGACAAAGGCGCGCGAGAGAGACCCCTCCTCCGTGCGGCTGGGGTGACGCCACATCGACCGGTCGTTTACAATCGACTGCACATCCTTGAACTTGGTCAGCAAGGTCACCTTGCATACCTCGTCATCCATCACCGGCGTTGTTTCCCGGATCACTTTCAAGATGGAATGGGGATCCTGGCGCGCGTTCGGATCAACAGCCTGCGTCTGCAGGACAGAGGTAATTTTTTCGTCCGACATTTGATTTTCCTCCCTGCGTCGGCTACCCGACTTCTGGAGGAAACCCTATCACAGGACGCCAACGAAGAGAAAAAGGTTAACAGCCCCTCAGAAACTGGCGTCAAAAGGTAGATTTTCGTCGAATTGGACCCCCAATTCGTCCCCCTTGCGCCAACAGACCAGGCAATCCATGGTTGCCAGTACCAGCTGGCCAAACCCGATCTGGAGCTTGAAATGATCCGGCCCATCGTAAACAGGGTCAAAACGCAGCCGCGCACCACCGGAGCTCCAATTGACCAGACTGCATTTGATGGGATCAGCCCCCTCCTCCACAAAAACCAAGCCGGTTTTTAAGGTTCGACGTCGATCCGCCCGAGACGGCGTGTTGGATTGAGCAGCTGTCATCATGAAATATCCTTAGCTCAACAGCCTTAACTGACCCTTAAAACGGCGATTTGGAGCACTTTTATTCAGTTCCAGACCATTAACCAAATCATCTCGTTGCATCTGCTAGAATAGCCCCGTTAAAATAATCGGGTGGTAAATGGTAAGGGTGAGTACCCATGTTTGAGGATATGGGATCGCAATCAACATTAGTTCTCGCAGGTCTCGTGCTGCTCGGCGGCATGAGCCTGACGGTGCTCTATTTCATCTGCAAAGCGGCCTGGCGCCATATGCGGCGGGTCAGCCTGATTGTGCTTGGTCTACTCCCGGGGCTTGCCATTGGCTATCTCTATGGCAAAGACCTCATCCATGT
>SBHG01000039.1 GCA_006226305.1 Alphaproteobacteria bacterium
ATGCCGCCCAAGTTTTCCAAAAAAGTTGGTTGTTTGGGAAGTGGGACCCTGAAAGGGCCCCGCGGCAAACCGCTTTGCAACCCGGCCAGCCGACTTTGTCATGGACTAAAGAGAAGAACGAATTGGAAGAACAGATCGCTGATATCATCGCGCCCGTGCTGGCCGATCTTGGGTTTGACCTGGTTCAGGTGCGTCTGAGGGGCACCCACCCCAAGACCCTGCAGATCATGGCCGAGCGTCCCGATGGCACCATCTCGATTGATGATTGCGCCGATATCAGCCGCGCGCTATCGGCGGTGCTGGATGTGGAGGATCCCATCTCCGGCGAATATCATCTGGAGGTTTCCTCCCCCGGCATTGCCCGGCCTCTGGTGCGACCGCGCGACTTTGAGCGCTTCGCCGGACATCTCGCCAAAATCGAATTGAAAGATCCCATTGAGGGGCGCCGTCGCTTTAAAGGCATTCTTGACGGTATGGAAGAAGATCGCGTGCTCATCGCTGTGGAAGGCGATGTGGACGAGGATGGAAATGAAATGGTTTACGGCCTGCCTCTCAGTCAAATAGCTGAGGCGCGTCTCGTCATGACTGACGAGTTATTGGCCCTGGCCGGTGCTAACGACAACAATGGAGTTTGATAGACATGTCGACGGCAGTAAGTGCAAACAGACTTGAGCTTTTGCAGATCGCGGATGCGGTCGCCCGTGAAAAGTCAATTGACCGCGAGGTTGTATTGACGGCGATGGAAGAAGCCATCCAGAAAGCAGCCCGTTCACGCTATGGCGCTGAAAATGAAATCCGTACACAGATCGATCGCAAGACCGGTGAGATCGTACTCAATCGGCTTCTCGAAGTGGTTGAAAATGTGGACATACCGGCGGTTCAGATTTCCTTGAAGGAGGCCCAGGCCCGCAATCCGGAAGCCGGCCTCGGCGATTATATCATGGAGCCGCTGCCGCCCGTCGACTTTGGCCGCATCGCAACCCAGACCGCCAAGCAGGTGATCGTCCAGAAGGTGCGAGACGCTGAACGCGAGCGCCAGTTTGAAGAATACAAAGACCGCATTGGCGAAGTGGTGCACGGCACCGTCAAGCGTGTTGAATATGGCAATGTGATCGTTGATCTTGGCCGCGCTGAAGCCATCTGCCGCCGCGATGAGCAATTGCCGCGCGAAAGCTTCCGCGCTCAGGACCGTATCCGCGCCTATGTACTGGATGTGCGCCGCGAGCAACGCGGACCGCAGATTTTCCTCTCGCGCACTCACCCCAACTTCATGGCCAAGCTTTTTGCCCAGGAAGTGCCGGAAATTTATGACGGTGTCATCGAAATCCGGGGTGTTGCCCGTGATCCGGGCTCGCGCGCCAAGATCTCGGTAATCTCCAACGAAGGCTCCATCGACCCGGTGGGCGCCTGTGTCGGGATGCGGGGCTCGCGGGTTCAAGCGGTTGTCAACGAACTGCAAGGCGAAAAGATCGACATCATTCAGTGGTCGCCCGATCCGGCAACCTACATCGTCAACGCCCTGGCGCCCGCCGAGGTTGTCAAGGTCGTGCTCGACGAAGAAGCCCAGCGCATCGAAGTGGTGGTCCCGGACGATCAACTGTCGCTGGCCATTGGCCGTCGCGGTCAGAACGTGCGTTTGGCGTCTCAGCTGACCGGGTGGGACATCGACATCCTGACCGAGGCTGATGAATCAGAGCGTCGCCAGGAAGAATTCCGTCTGCGGTCAGAGCTCTTCATGGAAACCCTGGATGTGGATGAAACCATTGCCCAGCTTCTCACATCCGAAGGTTTTGCAACCCTTGATGAAATTGCCTATGTCGAGCTTGAAGAGCTGTCCAGCATCGACGGCTTTGATGAAGACACCGCTCTGGAGCTTCAAACCCGCGCCCGCGAATATCTCGAAGCCACGGAAAAAGCCAATGAAGAGCGCCGCCTCGAACTGGGCGTAACTGACGAGCTCGCTGAGATCGAAGGCATCACCTCCGCCATGTTGGTTGCCTTTGGGGAGAACGACATCAAGACCATGGAAGATCTCGCCGGTTGTGCTGCTGATGATCTGACCGGTTGGAATGAGGTTGTTGACGGTGAGCGCAAGCATGTTGACGGCATTTTGGAAGGCTTTGACATCCTCAGCGAGGAAGCCAATGACCTGATTATGTATGCCCGTGTTCAGGTTGGCTGGATCACCGAGGAAGAAGACGAAGACGTCGAAGCCGATGGTGAGGAAGCCGATGGTGACGAAGTTTCAGGAGAGGCCGACGAGGCCGCTCCCGAAGCTTAAGACGTCTGATGTTGGGAGTCGTGACAAAGCATGGTGAAAAAAGGTTCTGCAGTCAGCCTCGCCGAGGAACGGGTGGAAACACGCGTTCCCGAACGGCGGTGCATTGCGACCGCTCAGACGCGGCCGCAGGCAGAACTTTTGCGCTTTGTCGTCGGACCTGAAAATCAGATTGTCCCGGATGTAACCGGCAAGCTTCCCGGCCGCGGTCTTTGGCTCACCCCCACCCGCGAGGCCCTTGCCCTTGCCCTTAAAAAGAAGGCCTTCGCGCGCGCTGCCAAGGCGCAGGTGGCCGTCCCCGACGGCTTGGAAGACCTCATTGAGCGGCTCCTGGTCGCGCGCGCCATTGAAGGTTTGGCTTTGGCCCGGCGCGCAGGCGCGATTGTTTGCGGCTTCCAAAAAGTCGAAAATGCTCTGCGTCAGGCCCCGCCAGCGGCCCTTTTTGAGGCCTCTGATGGTGCCGCCGATGGGCGCTCAAAGCTCCTTGCTCTCGCAAAACGGTGGCAAAAGGAGCAAAAACAGCCGATTCCCGTGCTCGGATGCCTCAATTCGGAAGAATTGGGTTTGGCATTTGGGCGTGGAAGTGTGATACATGCAGCCCTGGAGAAATCAGGCATTGCTCCTAGAATTCTGTCGGATTTCACAAGGCTGGGTGGCTTTCGTCCCATGACGCCAGAGGCGTGGGGCGGTGAAGGCGCGCAAGGGTAGGCCGAGCGACGCAAATCAGTAAGTAGTGAACGACAACCCGAAAAAGGTACGAATGAGCGATACAAAAGACAGTGGCAACAAACCCTCAGGCGGTTCCGATCGACGCCCCTTGAGCCTTAAGGGCTCCGGTTCCGTGGGCGCGGGTACCGTGCGGCAGAGCTTTTCCCATGGCCGGTCCAAGCCGGTGGTGGTGGAAAAACGCCGCAAGAGGATCCTTGGAAAAAAGGATGCCGCTAAAAAAACCGTAGAAAAGACGGAAGCCCCTGCGGCGCCCGCCCCCCAGGCTGCGCCCGAACCTCAGGCACCGGAAGAAGAAAAGACAGTTCTGCGCACCTTGACCGAGACCGAGCGCGAGGCACGCGCCAAGGCGCTTGAAGAGGCCAAAGCCCGCGAAGTCATCGAGAAGAAGGAAGCCAAAGAGCGCGCCATTCGCGAGGCCGAAGAAGAAGAACGCCGCGCCGCTGAGCGTGAAGCCGAAGCCGCACGCCGGGCCGAAGAAGACGCCAAGCGCACCGAAGAAGAAAAAGAGGCCGCCCGCGAGGCCGAAGCGCGCGCCAAGCGGGAAGCCGAAGAAGAGGCCGCCCGCATTGAAGCGGCGAAAGCTGAGGCCTCCGCCGCGGCGGCTGAGCCCAACGAAGCCGCCCCGCGCCGCAAGGTCGTGTCAGAGGTCAAGGACAAAGACAAAGACAACGACGCCGGTGGCCGCGTTAAGAAAAAGCCGGTCAGTGAAAAGCCGGTGTCGCGCTCGCGCAACGCACCGCGTCGCCGTTCTGGCAAGCTGACCATCGCCCGCGCTCTTGATGACAACGAGCGCCAACGTTCGCTGGCGTCTGTGCGCCGCGCCCGTGAACGCGAGAAGCGTCAGGCCCAAGGCCTTGGCACCGATCAAAAGCAGGTTGTGCGCGAAGTTGTGGTTCCCGATGAAATTTCGGTACGCGATTTGTCCGACCGGATGGCTATTCGCGCTGTCGACGTCGTCAAGGTTCTGATGAAACAGGGCCAGATGGCCACCGTCAACGACATGCTTGACCCCGATACCGCGCAGCTCATTGCTGAAGAATATGGTCACACGGTCAAACGGGTGGCCGAATCCGATGTGGAAGACGCCATTGTTCAGGCCGAAGACCGCGAAGAGGATCTTTTGCCACGGGCACCGGTTGTCACGGTCATGGGTCACGTCGACCACGGTAAAACCTCGCTCCTTGATGCGATACGCAAATCCGACGTGGCCGAGGGCGAAGCCGGTGGTATCACCCAGCACATCGGGGCCTATCAGGTCACCATGCCGTCCCACCAGAAGATCACCTTCCTGGATACCCCGGGTCACGCCGCTTTCACCCAGATGCGGGCACGTGGCGCCAAGGTAACCGACATTGTGGTTCTGGTGGTCGCCGCTGACGATGGTGTCATGCCGCAAACCGTCGAGGCCATTAATCACGCCAAGGCGGCGGAAGTGCCGATCATCGTTGCCATCAACAAGATGGATAAGCCGGGCGTTGATCCCATGCGGGTCAAGCAGGAGCTTTTGCAATATGAACTGATCGTCGAAGATATGGGCGGTGAGGTTCAGACCGTCGAAGTTTCGGCCAAAACCAAAATGGGTATTGAAACGCTCGAAGAAGCCATTCTTCTTCAGGCTGAAATTCTTGAGCTCAAAGCCAATCCCAACCGCACGGCCGCTGGCTCTGTGGTCGAAGCCAAGCTCGATAAAGGCAGAGGACCCGTGGCAACCATTCTGGTTCAAAACGGCACCCTTAAGACCGGCGATATTTTTGTGGCCGGCGCCGAGTGGGGGAAAGTTCGTGCCCTGATCAATGATCGTGGTGAAACGGTTAACGAAGCAGGCCCCGCGGTGCCTGTTGAGGTTCTCGGCCTTAATGGCACGCCCATGGCAGGCGATGACATTGTGGTTGTTGAATCAGAAGCCCGCGCACGTGAGGTAACCGAGTATCGTCAGCGCAAGGATCGCGATGCCAAATCCGCCCTTGCCGGTGGTTCGCGGGCCTCTCTCGATCAGATGTTCTCCAAGATGAAAGAGGCCAACATCAAGGAAGTGCCTCTGGTCATCAAGGCCGATGTACAAGGCTCTGTTGAGGCCATCATTGGCGCCTTGGACAAGCTCTCCACCGATGAAGTGCGCGCCAAGGCAGTGCAAGGCGCTGTTGGCGGGATCTCGGAAAGCGACATCCTCCTGGCCGCGTCGGTTTCGGCTCCGGTCATCGGCTTTAACGTGCGCGCCAGCGGTCCGGCGCGTGCCTTGGCTGAAAAAGAAGGCGTTGAGATCCGATATTATTCGGTGATCTACGATCTTGTGGATGACGTCAAAGCAGCCATGTCCGGTTTGCTTGACCCGACCTTGCGTGAAAACTTCCTCGGCAATGCTGAGATCCTCGAGGTCTTCAACATTACCAAAGTCGGCCGCGTGGCCGGTTGCCGGATCACCGAAGGCGTGGTGCGGCGCGGCGCCAAAGTCCGCCTCATCCGCGACTCGGTTGTGATCCACGAAGGCACGCTCTCGACCCTCAAGCGCTTCAAGGACGAAGTCAAAGAAGTGCAGACCGGTCAGGAATGCGGCATGGCCTTTGAGAACTATCAGGACATTCAACCCGGCGACGTGATTGAGTGTTTCGAGGTGGAAACCATCGAACGCACCCTCTAAATCGCCGCGCAAATCGCCTGGATTAACCATGAAAGGGCTGAACCCGACGGGTTTCGGCCCTTTTTCCTTTCTCTGCCCACTTGCTTGGCCCGCGCCCTTTTGTGTAAAATCGACAAGGTAATGGGTCTCCTTGGGACGGGAGCCAAGTGGGGGTAAGAGCATCATGTCAGAGCCATCTTTGAAATTGAGCTTCAAGCTCAAGGGCGAGGATTTTCGCGGCTATATCAAAAAATCGGACAAGAACGCCCGGTCTGTTTCTTATTTGCTTCTGGCGTTCCTGTTTTTCCTCGCCATGGTTGCGCTCTATCTCTTTGTGCTGACCAATATTCAGACCATCGACATGGACAACCTGACCCGCTACGGGGCTTTGGTATCTCTGACCCTCGTTATGTCCGGCCTTTACATTATGGTGAGCCGTTGGCTGAAACGGGTTTTGCAAGCGCGCCGGGTCGGCAAGAACCCCGCGGTTCTTCGACCCATCTCGTTTGAAATCGGCGCGACGGGCCTTTCCACCGATGATGGCCTGTCCAAGTCCTGGTATGACTGGAAAGCCTTTGAGGGGGTTGAAATTACCGACGACAGTGTGCTCTTGATTTTGGACCCCTTGCGCTCGGTTATCGTGCCGCGCCGGGTTCTGGGCGACGACGAAAACGTTCAGAAGTTCAAGACCCATATTGAAGCTTTTATTGCCGCCTCCCAACGTACCGCTTGATCAGTCGGCGTGCTTCGACTTGACCTGCCTTCCCGAGTTCTTTAACTGGGGGCTCTTGAATTTACAGGACAACTATTGAGCACCCATGGCCCGTCGCATATCCCGCCCCAAAAAAGGACCGTCCCAGCGCCAGCTGCGCGTGGGTGAACTTGTGCGCCATCTCCTGTCGGAAGTTCTCAACCGCGGAGAAATGCGCGATCCCGCGCTCCATGATGTGTCGATCACTGTGACGGAAGTGCGCGTCTCACCGGATTTGCAAGTGGCGACCGTTTTCTTTTTGCCGCTGGGCGGGGTGCAGCAGGAAGAAGTCCTTGAGGCTCTCAAGCGCTCATCTGCTTTTCTGCGCGGCTATGTGGGGCACAATTCAGACCTGCGTTATGCGCCGCAACTGCATTTCCGCATCGATACCTCCTTCGACGAGGCCAAACACATCGACGATCTTTTGCGCTCTGAGCGGGTCGCCCGCGACCTGGCGCAATCCGGCGACGCGGATCTGGCGCCCGAGGCCGGGGAAGAAGAGTAGGAAATGGCGCGCCGCCGCAAGGGCAACAAGGTGGATGGCTGGCTCATCATCGACAAACCCTTGGGACTGACCTCGACGCAAGTCATCGGCAAGGTGCGGCGGGTTTACCAGCCGCAAAAGATTGGCCATGCGGGCACCCTCGATCCACTGGCGACCGGCATCCTGCCCATTGCCATGGGTGAGGCAACCAAAACCGTGCCCTATACCATGGAGGCCACCAAAATCTATGAGGTGACCGCCCGCTGGGGCGCCGAGACCACCACCGACGATCTGGAAGGGGATGTGGCGGCGACCTCGCCAAAGCGCCCCTCAAGGGCGGAGATATTGGCGGCCTTGCCCGGCTTTTTGGGTGATATTGACCAGGTGCCCCCCGCCTATTCTGCCATCAAGCTGGCGGGCCAAAGGGCCTATGACCTGGCGCGCGCCGGGGAGAAAGTCGATCTTCCCGCCCGAAAAGTGCGCATTGAAACCTTTGATCTCCTCGATATCCCCTCCGAAAACGAGGCCAATTTCCGCGTCACCTGCGGAAAAGGCACCTATATCCGCTCCCTCGTGCGAGATTTGGGCCGAAAAATTGGCTGTTTTGCGCATGTTTCAGCCCTCAGGCGCACAAAAGTCGGGATTTTCGACTTGAGTGCCGCAATTTCACTGGAAAAACTGGAGGCCTTGAGCCATAGTGTGCGCGCTTTTGAGCCCCTTTTGGGGGTTGCGACCGCGCTGGACGACATCCCGGCGTTGGCCGTCACACCCGAAGAGGCCGACTGCCTGAGGCAGGGCCAGAAACTAGATGTGACTGGCAAAGCACTGGAAAGGGCTCCGGGCCCATCCCTTGTCTCCCAGGAGACAGTGATTTCATCCCTCCTCATTCAGGGAATGAAGGCCGGCGAAATGGCGCCGGTCGCCATTGGCTCGATTGAGCGGGGGGTATTAAAACCGGAGCGCGTTTTTAATCTGTGAGGCTTTAAGTCCCACACCCAGTCTTTTTAAGGAGACCCCGATGTCGATCACTGCTGAGCGTAAGCAAGAGCTGATCAAGGAATATGCCACCAAAGACGGCGACACAGGTTCGCCCGAAGTTCAAGTGGCCATTCTTTCTGAACGTATTTCAAATCTTACCGGTCACTTCAAAACACATGCCAAGGACAATCACTCCCGTCGCGGTTTGATTAAACTGGTATCGCAGCGCCGCCGTCTGCT
>SBHG01000062.1 GCA_006226305.1 Alphaproteobacteria bacterium
CCAAGCTCCGAGATTGTTTTGCATCAAACAGGTCCCCTCGTTGAAGTTCTGATTTTTTTGCTGGCCGCCGTCGTGGTGGTCACGACCATCAGGCGCTTAAAGACCAGCCCGATTATTGGATATCTCATTGCCGGCGCCCTGATCGGTCCTTATGGATTTCAACTGATTAAGGATTCCGACAGCGCTCATAGTCTGGCGGAGCTGGGTGTTATTTTCCTACTTTTTACAATTGGCCTTGAGTTCTCTTTTGCGAAATTGCGGGCCATGGCTGTTGATGTATTCGGGTTGGGCGGCCTGCAGGTGGTTGTCGCGGCACTTTTGATCGCGCTCGTTGTTGCGGGGCTTGGGGTCAGTCGGGAAGGGGCCATCATTATTGGTGGAGGGCTTGCCCTTTCCTCCACCGCCTTTGTCCTGCAATTGCTTGGCGAGAGGGGTGAGCGATCAAGCCCCTATGGGCAAACGGCGCTTGCGATCTTGCTGTTTCAAGACCTGGCCATTGTGCCCTTGCTTATGTTGGTCAGTTTGCTGGGCAGCGACCATGGCGCCTTTTGGAGCGTCCTTATGATGGCGACGCTTGAGGCCTCGATCGCCCTGACTTGTATGGTTTTTCTCGGACGGTTGATCCTCAGGCCGCTCTACAGACTTATTGCGGAAGCCGATAATAGCGAACTTTTTGTCGCCACGACGCTGCTGGTGATTTTGGGCGCGGGGTGGGCGCTCAACCAGTTTGACATTTCCATGGTTCTGGGCGCTTTTTTGGCGGGTATCCTGTTGTCGGAAACTGAATATCGACATCAGATTGAATCCGATATTCGACCCTTTAAAGGCATCCTCCTGGGGCTGTTTTTTATGACTGTCGGGATGTCGATTAATCCGCATTTTGTGATCGGACATTTTCTGGAAATACTGATCGCGGTATTTGGGTTGCTGGCGTTTAAAACTGTTTCGACCCTTTGTCTTGCCCTGCTGTTCAGGAGGCCGATGGTCTTGGCGGTGCGCACGGGTTTTATCCTGTCGCAAGGTGGCGAGTTTGGTTTCGTACTGTTTCTGGCAGCGGGCACGGTCGGCATCCTGACGCCCCAAGCGGTCCAATTTCTTCTGACCGTTGTCGCGTTGACAATGGTTACAACGCCTTTCGCGGCGATTGGTGGTCAAAAACTGGCAGAAACATTTGAAAAGAAACAGAACAGGGATCTGACGCCGTCGCAACACAATGTGGCGGATCTTTCCGACCATATCATTATCGCCGGATTTGGCCGGGTTGGTCAGGTGGTGGCGCTGCTTTTGCGAACCGCGGAGTTTAAATGTGTGGCGCTTGATCTTGACGCGGCACGTGTCTCAAAGTGTCGGACTTCGGGCTTTGAGGTTTATTATGGGGACGCCAGTCTGGCGGCCATTTTGCGGGCGATCGGGATTGAGCGGGCCAAGGCTTTGGTGGTCACGATTGATCAACCGGCCTCCCTTGACCGAATTATCGCTGCCGCCAGAGAAGTCGCTCCTTCTCTGCGTATCTTTACGCGGGCTCGAGATTTGGTTCATGGCAATCAACTCATTTCGAAAGGCGCGACCGAGGCGGTGCCTGAGTCACTCGAGGCGAGCATTCAGCTGGGATCTATTGCTCTTATTTCCCTGGGGGTAGATGTCGATGACGCTCAGAAAATGGTGCAGGACATCAGAGATGATGACTACGCGCCGATCCGCCAGGAAATTGAGTGACCTGGTCATGCCGGAATTAGGTGTTTGCGCAGGATCGCAAAACCCGCTACCCCTTAAAGAAAACAAAGATGATCAGGGAGTGAACCATGGAATTTGATGACGTCATTATGGGGCGGCGCAGCATTCGGGGTTATAAACCGAAGCCGGTTCCCAAAGAGCTGATTGAGGAAATCCTAAAGCTTGCCATGCGTGCGCCCTCCTCAATGAATACGCAGCCGTGGAATTTTTATGTCATTACAGGCGCGCCGCTGGACCGCATTCGGGCTGGCAATACAGAGCGCAATCTGGCGGGCATTCCGCATTCGCGGGAGTTTCGTATTGGTGAGCCGTTTGCCGGCAAGCACCGCGACCGGCAGATTGGCGTTGCCAAGCAGCTGTTTGGAGCTATGGGGATCGCGCGTGAGGATAAAGAAGCGCGGCAGGATTGGGTGCTCAGGGGCTTTCGCCAGTTTGATGCCCCGGTCTGCGTGATCATTACCTACGACAAGGAGCTGGCGGGGAGCGATGACACGCCTTTTGATTGCGGCGCAGTAACAACGGCGCTGGTCAATGCGGCCTGGTCGCGCGGTCTGGGCGCGGTGATCAACAGTCAGGGCATTATGCAGTCACCGGTGGTGCGTGAGCATGCGGGCATTGCCGAGGATCAGGTGATTATGAAGGCCGTGGCACTTGGTTGGCCGGACGACGATTTTCCCGCCAATGCAGTGGTGTCGACCCGCAAGAGCGTCGACGAGGCAACCACCTTTGTCGGCTTTCAGGACTAGGTTTGGCGGTGCCGCTTGAGGTCAGGTGTTTTGCTCAATAGATCTGGCGATGAGACCATCGACCTCGTCTCGAAAATGCTGACTAAAATTGGCCCGTTGTTTGGACCACCATAATTTGATGCCTGGTCGCGAGACAATGTGTTCAAGCTGGGCGTGATACCGATCCGCCAGTTCCGGATTAATTAATCCGTCTCTTTCCAGAACTAGATGACTTTCATATCCATTGAAGGCGGATGAGCACAAAAGGTTGAACTGCATTTTCTCATCGTCATCCAGATCTTGATCGCCGTTAATTCCCTTACGCCAGACACGGGCGGCCTGTTTGTCCAGGCCCAGGTTCTGATTGTAAGAGGCGATCCCGGTTGCGGTGGCGTGAGACAATTGGATCTTCATCAGGCGATTATTGATTTTGATTTGAAGGATGGCATAGGCCAATGAACCAATGATGGCGAGTGCCGCGATGATTTGGGCAATAAAATAGGCGGTCTCTATGTTCATGGGGTCTCCCTTGACTTTGTTACGCTATGTGCCTTGCCCTTAAGAAGGGCATGAGAGCGAGTGCCGCGCTCTCATGCCTGTTGGCTTGTTGTGCGGCTATTGTCCGCCGCGGTTCACGATCATCGGATCTGAACTGATGGTATTGCCGTTGGAGTCGAGCACCGAGACTGTGTAATTGTGGGTCTGTCCATCGTTGTTATTGTCGGTCACGGTGATGACTGTATCGGATGTTCGATCTATGGAGGGGAAGGACCGGTCTGTATCGGTGATATTGACCGCCGTTGAGGCGACGCCGGGATAAGTGTAGTTGGGGGAGCGCAGGGTAAAGGTGATCGTCGCCGGGCTGCCAGCCTGGGTGAGATCAAGGCGGTTGGGGTTGCAGGATACGCAGTTATTGGCCACCGTGACAGTGATATCGGGCATGCTAGTCTCCTTAGTAATGTTGTTTCAACGAAAGGAACTCTACGCATTTACAAATTGTCGAGATTGAAGCTTAAGGCGCGATCTCGATAAAATCCGGGTGACGATATTCCATCTGTGTGAGTTGGGCCGCCAAATTTGCCGCTTCATTTGTGTGACCGAGGGCCTTGTGACTGGCAAAGAGATAGAAAATCAAATCAGGTGAAATTTCGAGACCCAGCGGTGTGATATCGTCAATTACGCGCTGCCAGTGAGCTTGGGCCTCTTCGCCCCGCGCGGTCGCTGTCAGCAGGCGGGCTTTTTGATAGATCGATTGGGTTCTCAGGTTTCGCGCCAGGCGGTGATCGGGGGTTTCGCCCAGCACTGTTTCAAGTTGTCGGAGAACGTCTTCGTGGATCAGGAGCCCGCCTTCAAAATCGCCGCGCCGATGGGCGATTTCCGTTCGCAGCAGACCATTGAAAGACCAAAGATCGACCCGCCATTCAACGACGGTGGGATCCTCTGACAACAGTTGGTCGGCAATTGCCTTGGCAGCGAGGGTCAGGCTCTCAGCTTCCTCAAATTGGCGCCGCGCGATCAGAACTTCGGCCAGGCCATTTTGAATCAAGCCTTTCATTTGCGCCCAGAATTTGTTTTCAGGATCGAGCCTGGACAATCTTTCGGCGCGCGTGAGGGCAGATCGCAGAGTGCTTTCGGCGCCGTCGAGATCGCCGTAATAAAGAGCAAGGCGGCCGAGGGCCCTATTGGCGGCCAATAAATATTCGGAAATCATGGTGTTGTTTGGATCTGCCTGCAAAAGCCTGAGGTAGATGTCGACCTCTGTCATGCGGTAGTCCCTGGCCGTGGCAATTTCGCCGAGCTTTTCGTGGGCCCCTGATATCCAGGCACGCGCCTGAGCCGCGTTCAGGAGATAGTCCGCCGTGTCAGGAGACTGCTCGACCAGACTGTCAAAGATGGCCAGGGCCTTGCCATAGACCTCAAGGGTTTGGCGGGTCTGGCCCTGATCGGCTATGAGGGCGCCC
Source organism: Alphaproteobacteria bacterium (assembly GCA_006226305.1). Classification (GTDB taxonomy): domain Bacteria; phylum Pseudomonadota; class Alphaproteobacteria; order M2410; family M2410; genus M2410. Next base: position 4,421 of record SBHG01000062.1, read on the forward strand.
AGATTGACATAGGCGTAGGCGAGTTCCATCTGCCAGTCCGTATTGTCCGGCGCGATCTGGGTCAACCTCATCGCCAGGGCGAGATAGTCCTCAAAGGCTGTTTGCGCCTCTGCAAAGTGGGCGCGGCGCCATTCGATGTAGCCAACCCAAAAGGCTGACTGGGCATGTTCATATAGGCGCTGTTCGTCGTCTGGGAAGCGTTCGAGCAATTCCCCGGTCGTTCCATATGCGGTCAGAAACACTTTGTGCGCCTGATCGAGCTCGCCTTTTAACTCATGGATTTCACCCAGTAGATGAAGTGCCCGGGCCTGACGGCCGAGAGAGCTGACATCCAGTTTTTTGGGATCGGTTTCGGCGTAGTAATTGAGAGCTTCGATGGCGACCGCATCAAGAGCGTCAAGCCGACCAACCGGCTCCAATCGCTTGCGCAGATCCGTGAGCATGAACTCAACGAGGGATTCAGCCTGCGCCTTGCGCTCTTCCGATACTTTACGAGCCTCGACGGCGATCAGGGTGAGTGTCCCCATTGCGACCATGCCGATCAGGGAGGCCGTCGTAATGATGGTCAGGCGTCTTTGGCGCCTTTTCTGATCGCGCTGGACGAGCTCGTCAAGGCCAACGCCTAAAAGTCCCGAGGCGACTTTCAAAAATGCCAGGCGCTTTCCATCCCCTTGAGGACGCAGGTCCGCGGCGATGGGTTCGGCCTCATCTTTGCTGATGGCTCCATCCGCGCCGACGTGAAACCGGACGGCCTCTGGAAAACATTCCGCCTGAGCGTCGCCCTTGCGCGCGGCAAAGGGCTCTCCGTCGACGATCAGGCAGAGGATATTTTTCTCGCCATGCAATCGTTTGAATTCGATGATTTCGCGATTGACCCATTGAGAGCTGACCGCATGGGGCGAGCAGATCACGATGAGAAATTTTGAATTTTGAAGAGCGTTTTGAACGGTCTGCGATAAATCACCAGCGGTGGGAAGTTCTTCCCTGTCGAGAAAGATTGGGTGCAGACGAGCGGGGATTTTTTCTCCGTCGACGGTTTTGCCAATCAGTTTCCGCGGAACCTTATAGGCCTCAAGGGCTTTGTGCAGCCATTTCGCTGTCGCACGATCCGTATGGGAATAACTAATAAATCCTAGGTAGGACTTATGCGCCTCCATCTAGAACCCCTTCCTGCTTACCCTTCCCGAGGGGAGTGTGACGCTTTTTCGAGGTCAACACAACCGGGGATCTCAAGCCTGACCTGTCAAAATTATCCGGGTACCCCATTTTGAAGCTCTGGCAGGGGACCGGCATCTTAAAAACAAGGTTTTCGAGGTTGTTGATATCCGTGGTGATTGGCTCAATGCTCAGCTTGCCATCCATGAAACCACGCGGCAAATCGATGCACGTCTGCGCATGCTAGATTGAGATATCTGTAAAGAAGTTCTAGATTGAAATGTCTATAAAGAAGTTTATGGACGGAAAGCATCCGGGGAGAGAGAAATAGTCTATGATCTTTGAGCGACTGTTTGGCGCCGCCCTGCTTTTGAGCGCCGGGACCAGTGCGGCACTGGCCGAGCCCCGTTTTGTCGATGCGACGGGCGATGCTCTCGTCAGTCACACAACCTCGGGCAATTCTATGGACGGGGAGGCGGTTGATATTGACGGGGACGGGGATATAGATCTGATCGTTGCGGCTGAGTTTCAACCTAATATTCTTCTCATCAATGATGGGTCTGGTCGGCTGGTCGATGAGAGTGCTCAACGCTTTCCCCGCCAGCGTCACGATTCTGAAGATATTGCGGTCGCTGATTTTGATCGGGACGGGGATCTGGATATTATTTTTGTCAGTGAGGATGACCGCACCAATGAGTATTACCGCAATCGCGGGGATGCGACCTTTGAGGTGCTGGCAAATGGACTTCCGGTGAGCGGAACCTCCAATGCGGTTCAGGTGGCGGATTTCAACGGCGATGGCGCCCCAGACCTGGTTATCGGCAATGCGGGGCAGAACACCCTTTTGCTGAACAACGGGCGCGGCGGTTTCGTGGATGTCACCGGGGCGCACCTGCCCGAAGATCGGTCAACGACCCAGGATATCGCGCTGGCTGATGTGGATCTTGATGGGGACCTTGATCTCATTGAAGGCAATGAAACGCAGAACCGGTTGCTGATCAATCAAGGCGGCGGTGTGTTTGTCGACGAGACCGCAAAGCGGTTGCCGGCTGTACCCGATCAGACCCGCGATGTTGAAGCGGTGGATCTGGACGGGGACGGCGATGTGGATCTGGTCTTTGGCAATGTCGACTTCGGAGGGATTGGTGACCCAACCAACCGGCTCCTGCTTAATGATGGTCAGGGGCATTTTGTAGAGCGTGCGGATCTCATAGAATTTTCCGAGCTGCGGACGGTTGATATCAATGCGGTGGATTTGAATGCGGACGGCCGTCTTGACCTTCTTGTGGGCAATCGCTGGAACGGTCTGAGCGAAATGGTTTTTGTGCAGACCGAAACGGGCACCTTTGAGGATCACAGCTTGGAGGTTCTGCCGAAGCTCAATGACTACCCGTTTGATTTTCAAATTGCTGACTTTAACGGCGACGGTCTCATCGACATCTACATGTGCAACCGCGGTGGGCCGGATCGTCTGCTCTTTGGCATCGATCCTTCCCGATCTGACTGAGTAGATTTTCGGATAAGCGCGCGCCGACCCTTCCGCGTGGAACTCAAAAAGTCTCTAGCGCTTTTTGAGCTCAGCCTCGATTTCTTTTATGAGCTCTGCGGCATGTTTTGAATGCTGATCAAGCACCCGATTGACCAGGACGTGTTGTTGATAAATACGGGGCAGCCATTTGATGGCCGCCGCGCGGGTGGCAAATTCCGACGCGATGGCTCGGGCGCGCTCGGGATCTATGGTGTAGGCATTTGAATCTTCCCAACTGCCGTTGTTGTTTTCAATCAGGGTCAGAATATCCTTGTCCAATATGCCCGCTGTTTCATGAACATATTCAATTTGAGCGCCGGTGGAATCAATAATCAACTCCCAATGATCGACCTCCGAGTAATAAGTGGAGAGGGTTTCTCTGAGATGCTCGGATCGGATCAGTGCCATGTTGCCGGTGCTTGCCATTTCAGAATAAACATTTCGGTCGATGGGCAAATATGATTTCCAGGCGGCTTTCTCAATGGCCACAACAAAGTCCTCTGGCCGGGATTGGGCGAGCTGCGGGGTGTCTATGACCTGATAGAGGAAGTTGATCTGGTCCAGACGTTCTTCAACGAGGCTCTGACCGAAGGCGTAGTGAGCAATATCTGCCTCCAGCTCCTGTTGCAGCCTTTCCAGATACCGGGTTTCGAGATTTCTCTCGATGCGCGTCTCGTTCCAGCTGTCGACCTGGAGGCCGACAAAAATACCCGCCACAACGATGATGAAATCAATGAAGGCTGCTGCCCAGTCCTGTGTGAGGAGGTGTTTTGAGAGGCGCCGCAATATCATGGGAGTAGCCTTTCGATCGTTGGCTCTGGGTAAATCTTCTTTGAGGGGTTAGCCCGGCTGTCCTGTGGTTTTGCTTGTTTTGTTATCCGGTGACCTTCTGGCGGGTGCCGTCTGTGAGTGCGCCGCCAGCCAAAATTTCGACCCTCGCTGCCTGTCAAACGGACCATCTATC
>SBHG01000187.1 GCA_006226305.1 Alphaproteobacteria bacterium
CGAGCAGCGGCAAGGGATGATCCCCGAGCGCCTTAACCGCCCAGAGCGCCGCGCGGCGATCAAGCCCGAGGGAGCGAAAACAATCGGCTTGCGCCAGACGTTCGAGCACGCTCGGCGCAAGGCGGGTCCTCAGCCACAGGTCGCGCACGGAATCAAAGCCGCCCGAGGGCCGCGCGCTCACAATCGCCTCTGCCGCCTCTTCCCGAAAGCCTTTGATCTGGTGGAACCCAAGCCGCACGGCGCGGGCATTTCCCCCCTCCTCGGTCAGCGTCGCCGCGCCGTCCAACCCTTCCAGAAGCGCGTGCCAACCCGAGAAGTTCACATCCACGGGCCGCACCATCACCCCGTGGTCGCGCGCGTCGCGCACCAGCTGCGCCGGCGCATAAAACCCAAGCGGCTGCGCGTTCAACATGGCGCAAAGAAAAATATCCGGGTAATGACATTTCACCCAGGCGGAGACATAAACGAGCAGCGAAAAGCTCGCCGAGTGACTTTCCGGAAAGCCGTATTCGCCAAACCCCTCGATCTGTTTAAAACAGCGCTCGGCAAACTCCCGCTCATAGCCACACGCCACCATGCCCTCCACCAGCTTGATGCCGAAGGTGTGGATCGTCCCCACCTTGCGGAAGGTCGCCATGGCGCGGCGCAGCTTGTCAGCCTCAGACGGCGTGAACCCCGCCGCGACGATGGCGATCTTCATGGCCTGTTCCTGAAAGAGCGGCACGCCGAGCGTCTTGCCCAGCACCTCTTCCAGCTCTTTTGAGGGAAAGCTCACCTCTTCAAGTCCGTTGCGGCGGCGCAGGTAAGGGTGCACCATATCGCCCTGAATGGGCCCGGGCCGCACAATCGCCACTTCAATGACGAGATCATAAAAGCAGCGCGGTTTGAGCCGTGGCAGCATGGTCATCTGCGCCCGGCTTTCCACTTGGAACACGCCGACGCTATCGCCGGTGCACAGCATGTCATAGACGCGCGGGTCTTCCACCGGCACGGTCGCGAGATCGTAATCAACCCCATAGTGCTCCTGGAACAGCTCAAAGCTTTTGGCAAGACAGGTCAGCATGCCAAGCGCCAGCACATCCACTTTGAGGATGCCAAGCGCGTCGAGGTCATCTTTGTCCCATTCCACAAAGGTGCGCTCTTCCATGGCCGCATTGGCAATCGGCACCACCTCTGACAAAGCGCCGCGCGTGATAACAAAGCCGCCCACATGCTGCGACAGATGGCGCGGGAAGCCGATCAGCTGGCGCGTCAGCTCCAGCGCCATCATCAGGTTCGGGTCATCCGGATCAAGGCCGATCTCGCGCACTTGCCCCTCGTCGACCCCGCCCGACGGCCAGCCCCAGATGGTGCTTGCCATGGCGCCCACCGTATCGAGCGACAACCCCATGGCCTTGCCCACTTCGCGCACCGCGCTTTTGGAGCGATAGGTAATCACCGTTGCTGCGATGCTCGCCCGGTGGCGGCCGTATTTTTCGTAGATATATTGGATCACCTCTTCCCGGCGCACATGCTCAAAGTCGACGTCGATGTCCGGCGGCTCATTGCGTTCAGCTGAAACAAAGCGCTCGAAAAGAAGATCAATCTGCGTTGGATCGACAGAGGTGATGCCGAGTACATAGCAAACGGTGGAATTGGCTGCCGAGCCGCGCCCCTGACAGAGAATACCTTTGGAGCGCGCAAAGCGCACCATGTCGTAAACCGTGAGAAAGTAAGGCGCATAAGAGAGCTCTTCGATGAGCGTAAGCTCATGGGTAAGGACTGCGTGGATTTTCTCCGGCACGCCGTCCGGAAACCGCGCCGCCGCCCCTTCCCATGTCAAACGGGCGAGCTCTTCCTGCGGGCATGTGCCTTTGCCCAGCACTTCGTCGGGATATTCGTATGCCAGTTCATCAAGGGAGAAGGTGACCTTCCCCACGATCTCGCGCGTGCGCGCCAGCGCCTCGGGCCAGCCCGCGAAAAGCCGCGCCATTTCTTGTCCCGATTTCAAATGCCGCTCCGCATTGGCAAGGAGGAGCCGCCCCGCAGCGTGGATGGTCGTGTGCTCGCGGATGCAGGTGACCACATCCTGCAAGGCCCGCCGCGACGGGTCGTGGTAATGCACATCATTGCTGGCAAGCGTCTTGGCCCCCACCTCACCCGCCAGCGCTTGCAGATGCGTGAGACGCTCAAAATCATTGCCGCGATAAAGATAAGAAAGCGCCAGGTAAACCTCCCCCGGAAAAGCCGTCACCAGCCGCGTCAGCGCCGCCCGCTCATCCTCGGCGCGGGCCTGACCCGGCAGAAGGATAAAAACCTGCCCCTCTCCTTCCTCCAGAATGTCCTGCAGATCGAAATGACACTCCCCCTTCGGCGCCCGCCGGTTGCCAAGCGTCAAGAGCCGCGACAGCCGTCCATAGGCAGTACGGTCTTTGGGGTAAGCAATAATGTGGAGCCCGGACCGGGTCACGAGCCGCGCGCCGACGAGGAGCTTCAGTCCCACGTCCTTGGCCGCCACATGCGCCCGCACCACCCCGGCCAGCGTATTGCGGTCCGCAATACCGATCGCGCCGAGCCCCAGCGCATGGGCTTTGAGGACCAATTCATCGGCATGGCTCGCCCCCCGCAGGAACGAGAAATTACTCATGGTGCAAAGTTCGGCGTAGGTCATCTTGCGACTCACAGGCCCTTCTCCCTCAGGGAGAAGGAGGGACCCATTGTTTTGTCAAAAACAATGGGAGGATGAGGGGTCTGCCTTTCAGGTCAAATGAACTTCAATGTCGCGAACCACCCCGTCCAGATTGTTCGAAACATCGTTGTTCCAATAACGAAGAACCCTGTAGCCCTGTGAATTCAGATATTTTGTCCGCTTGGCATCATATGGTTTGGATTCCTGATGCTGTCCCCCATCAAGCTCGATAATCAGTTTGGCGTCATGACAAAGAAAATCCGCAATGTAAGGTCCGATCGGTACTTGCCTGCGAAATTTCCACGTCTGAAACCGGCGGTCCCGCAGCTTCTGCCACAGCATTTTTTCAAACACTGTTGTTTCCTTGCGAAGGTCGCGGGCGCGTTTTATCGACTCTGTCACCATATCCAATCTCCACCCCTCACCCGAAACCGCTCCCGCGGTTTCGACCTCTCCCTAAGGGAGAGGTGCATCACCCCCCTATCCCCTGCACATACCAGCGTGGGGTGGCCGTTTCGCGGCCATAAAGCCCATCGCGGTAGAGCCAGAAGCGCCGCCCCTCCTCGTCTTCCACATGGAAGTAGTCCCGCGTGCGTCCCCCCGCGCCGGTCAGATCCACATCCCGCCACCACTCCGGCGCAATGCGCTCCGGCCCCTCCAGCCGAGCGATCCGATAGGTCACCTTGCGCCACTTAAAAATGCGCGGGCCACCCTCAGGCACTTCCGCCACCACGTCGATGGGCTCAGCCGCCGGAAGCAGCGACAAAGGCCGCGCCGGCAAATCTTCGTCCCAGAGCGGCGGCGCCTGATGGCGCTGCAAGGCCATCACCGGCACGGCACGCGCGGCTCGCTCCGGCAGATGACTTTCCACCGCCTCATATTGCACCACACGGCCAGGGCCAAGCCGGTTGCCAAGCCGGTCGATCAGAAAGCTTAAGTCGGACGGCAGCTTGGGATAAGACGCGCGGCGTTTCTTCTCCGCCTTTTCCTCGCGGCCCGGTCGCACCATCTCCGCCCGGCTTGAGACTTCCTGCATCATGGCCTGCGCGGGCGTGATGTCCTCGCTCACCGGCACCGACAACCCGAGCGCGTCAAAGCCAAAGCCCGCGTCAAAATCCTGCGCCAGGCGGCCGAGCTTTTCATCCAGCAACCGCACCAGATGCGCCCCGTCGCAGGAGGCCTCCGCCGTGCCGATGGAAAGGCGCATCACCTCACCGTCCACCCGGTAGAACAGCGCCACAAGACGCCGCGCGCCTTGCCGGTCCGCCGCCATCTGCTTGCACAGGTCACGGGCAAGCCGGGTCAGCCCCTCCACCAGATCGGCCTGTAGGGATATCGGCTCGGCCAACGTGCGCTTGACCCGGTATGGCACCAGCGGCGCCTGCGGCGAGATCGGTTCTTCGTCAACGCCAAGCGCCTGGTCAAGCCGGTGCGCCACATCCGTGCCGAAACGTTCAGTTAAGGGCGCGCGCGGCAAATCGATCAGCTGACGGATCTTTTTAAGGCCCATCATATCGAGGCCCTCGACAATCTCCGGGTTGAGCCGGAGCGCCGCCACGGGCAAATCCGCAATCGCCTCGGTGGGATCACCCTCCGGCGCGATGGCAAAGCTGAGCGGCTTCGCGACAAAATGGGCAAGCGCATGAGCTGCCCCCAGCGACGAGGCAAGCCCGCAGCGCGCCTCAAGCCCAAGCCGGTAAAGCCGCCGGATGAGATCCTTTAAGAGCGCTTCCTCACCGCCAAAGAGGTGCGCGCAGCCGGTGATATCAAGCATCACCCCGTCCGCGCCATTGTGGCCGCTCGCCGGTGCCGCCCAGGGCGTATAACGGGTCAACCAATCGCTTAGGTTTTTAAGCGCCGCGCTGTCAGCCGCTTCGTCCCAGTCGCGCACGATCAGATCCGGGCACAGCGCCCGCGCGTCCGCCAACAGCTGACCCGCTTCAACCCCGCGATGGCTCGCCGCCAAGGTCGCCGCCATAACGCGCTGTCCGCCCGCCACGGATGCGGTGAGCACCAGCGGTTCTGACTTGAGGTCCAACCCCACATCGCCCGTGTCAGGCGACCCGGGCGTCCCGCCCCCCATGGAGGGGGAGGACTTCGCCCCCCTCTTGCGGACCTGAGACCGGCAATACCGGTCGGTCGCCCATCGGGGGAACCAGACAAAAACGATGCGCCGCATGCGCCCACTCCAACTGCCAAACAGCCGGCACGCCCCCTCGACATTTTTCGAGAGCGACCTGCCAGCTTGGATTGCCAATACCATGATTCCGCGCGGACAAAGGCGCCCCTTGTGTCCAGGCGGGCGCCGCGCTGGGCCGGGTGGCAATGCGCCAGCGGCTGCGCGCCACCACCGAGGGGCTGTCCGTGGGCAACCGCAAGAGAAAGCCGGGCACGCCCGAGCTTTCCGCCTTGAGCTGCAAACGCCGTAGCGCGGTGAGATCAAGCGCGCCCTTTTTGCCCTGACGCCCAAAAGCGCCCACCACGCCGAGGAGCGCGGAACACTTCAGCGCCTCTTCCAGAGCCCAGAGCACATCATCCACCGCCCGCGCGGTGACGACAATGAGCCGCGCCGGATCAAGCCCGAAGCGTTTCAGCCCCGGCCCGTAAAGCGTGCCGAAATCGATGAGCCCCTCTTCCTGCTGCACCCAGAGAAGCGGCCGCGGATCGCCAGAAGACGCCGCTTGCAAAAGCCGGGCGCAAAGGCCTATCAGAAAGCCGAGCGCCGCCGGCCGGTCCCGGTGCTCCGCCGCCATCACTTCATGGATCGCCCCGCGCATAAGGCCGCCGCCCGGCAAGACGCTGTCCACCGCCGGACAGCCCAGCGTCAAGGCCGCCGGGCCCTCGCCGCGCGCGCTCGGTGGCGTCCCCGCCTCAAGCCGCGCGATCTGCGCCTTGAGACCGGACAACAGGGCCCCTTTACGGCCCCCGATGCGCGCGCCCAAAAGCGCTGCCGCCTCAGCCATGCCAACTCTCCTTCCCCTCACCTAAGGGGATTATATGTTCTTGTTTTGTTCTAGTTTGTCCCGGGAAGAGAGTCAAGGCGGGCCAGAGAAAGACAAAAGTTTTCACCACCCTGTCTCCCGCAACCCCGCAGAAAACCTCGGTTCAAAAAAACTTCACCGAACTTCTTACCACAACTCCAGACGGGCTTAGCCTCATCCGCCCCCAAAATCCAACCCACGGAGATGACATGACAACTTCAGGCTTAAACCTCACCCCCGGCGACCTCGCCTACTGGAAACGCCAACTCGAGCGCGAAGCGCAGATGCGCCGTTACGGCAACAACATCCAGTCCCAGGTGCCCGCCCACATCCGGCAGGCGCTGGAACAACAAGCCGCGCCACAAAGCGCGCGCGACTATCCCTGGCCCGGACAATATCCGACCCGCAAGCAAGAGCTCCCCAAGGACATCACGGGGCTGCCGAATTGGAGCGAGGACGACATCCGCCAGCTCGATCCGCAGATCCGACAAGAACTCTTCGGCTCCTGGCAGACCGACCTGATCCCCGCCACCATCCGGCTCTCAAAAATCTTCAAGCGTGAAGAAGAAGACAAACAAATCCAGGCGCAGTTGGCACAAGCCCGACTGGCGGGCTACACAGTGATGGGTGATGTGCAAAACCATCAAATGAGTATCACCGGCATCGACCCGGATTCAAATACTCCAATTGCGCTTGACCGTAACAACACTGTCCCAGAACGCAACTGGAGCAACTCCAACTACGAAGAAGGCGACTACCTGAGTCTCGCCGAAAAATTTGAAATGTTTAAAGACCTCTTCGACGAAGAAATAGAAAGCGCCTACTTAGAATACAACACCGATGGTACGGTTGAAACTGAATTCACGGTATCCGATGGCAATGCAAAAATCGACGTTAATTTAAACTACTACCCACTCAACACAAAAAGTTACGCGGGTATGTATAGAATGGTACTCAAGAGAATGATTATAAACTACTCCTACAATCCTCAAGGGACAATGCCTGAAATTCAGACGGACATAGAAAATTTAGCTGCCAACAAACCGCCACTGCATTACGCAAAAACAGTGATCGACAGACATCTGAAAAGCCTCGCGCAGGAAAAACTTGATGATGTTGAGTTTCATGAATTCGTGCATGCAAATCAAGGAATCCTCGGTGCATTTTTCACATCGATCAGACGATATGGAAACCGGCGAGTCGAAGTCGAAGCAGCAGTACTTCAAATTCTAAAACCGCTATTAGATAAAGTAAATACAGCAAAAACACCCGTCGAACTGGAACAAGTTCTACAAAATGATACTTACTGGTCTGAAGATCAAAACACTTTTGTAGAAAAGGTCTCTGAAGCACTGCAACGAAACTACCCGAACATACACTACAATGGCGATAGCATTAAAAGAGTCGCGGAACGCGTTCACTCAGAAGTTCTTAACAAGAGGGAAAAACTCTTAGAAGAACAAGCTATTCAAACAACACGGTCCCACGTCGAAGAGGAGGATCTTCCGTAGGCAAAGCCGCTAGCCGAAAGAAAGTAGATCTTACTTTCTTTCGGCCCAAACTCACCCTTCAACAGGATACAAGGAAACACACTCGGACGCAGGCATTCTCTGCTCTTCACGAATTTTTTTCCGCCGCACGCAAGAAGAAAGATCTGGAAAAAAGGCGATGTCCGTCGCAAAATCATCCGGATAGAAGTGCATTCGAAGCATATATCCCCCGGCGCGGCTCTTAGGTGAGCAGGCCAACCGGGATGTCGCCAGACTGATCTGACGCGCCTCCTCAAAAAAAGCACCACAAACGGGAAGCGCGCGCTTGCTTGCCCTCGGCAAACTCAGACCACACACACCCGCATACCCCTCCAGGTCGGACTGGGTAACAACTCCAGGATCGCGTTTATAGGAGAGCCCCTCACTGTCATTCGAAGCATCATAGCAAGGGTAGATCAGCTCACGCACCGTTGCCATCTCCTTCGAATGTAGTCGAAAGATGCATCGGTAGAACTTTTCGCCGTCGCCCCGATAACCAAGCGCTTCACAATCAGCGGCGTGAAGCTCAACAATATCTGCAATGACACCCGCCGGCGGATAACTTAAAGCGCCCGCTAATGAAGACAGGGAAAAAACAAAAAGCACACTCAAAATGACGAGATAACGCATCACCATAAAACTCCTCATTGGCCATGGCTCCGACAAAGCCGAGGCCATCAAAAAAACTTTGAGCATGTCGCCACCCTATTAACTGTCGCCAACTGGCGCACAAAAGGAACTCGGCATGCCTAACT
>SBHG01000012.1 GCA_006226305.1 Alphaproteobacteria bacterium
GAAGGAACTTGCCTTAGGCACTGCCCCACTAAGGAACTTGCCAATCGCTAGGGAGGAAAACAACATGATTCCGGCGTCTGCCAACGTATCGCTACCACCCCCGCCGGCATATTGGAGCAAGCCTCCTCCTGCCTGTAGACTACCACCCACCAATGCCATAACACCAATAGATCCTAATGTTCCAAGAGCGGTTGCAGTTACCACTGGTGCACCAAAAATCACACTACCAACAACAACCGCACCAGTTGCAACATATAACAAAGTTGACACTGATTACGGGTGATTACGGGGACACAATACCTATTTCTTGACCTCACTTGAGCATATGTCAAGAAATAGGTATTGTGTCCCCGGATTCCCCCCCGGATTCCCTCTTTAATTCCTATTTGATCTCTTTAAAATTGAGCAGACTTGTTGGATGTGACCTGACAACTCTTTTTTTGTAATGGAATATGCGGTACCGCGATCTCCGGCGACGGCCAATCGGCCCTGCCACAGAAAAAGTTCCAGATAGCTGTATGTGTCGCGACCACCCAGACCAAATCGGCGAAGATAGGAACCGAGCTTTTCATCTGCAGACTCAACATAGTGCAAATAGGCTTTTTTCTGACCGGGTAGCCCAATATCACGGCAAGGCGATGGCGGATCGGTAATCAGAGGCCCCAATTCCCTTGCAGTCGGCTTGGAGGTACCAGATGAATTATCTAGAGCAGGTCCTACAAGCTTTCTGTAGACCGGCGTCATACGATAAATTACTTCTTTTTCGCCATCCATGTCGAAGTCAAATTCGCTGTAGTAGAGTTCAATCTCAGACAGTCTGGCGTGAAGTTCTTCCCTGACGGGCAAGAGGAAACGGTCCCGGAGGTCTTGTGGGAGTTGTTCCATTGATTGAATACTGCTCCATTCATGAATACTCAGATTCCGGAAGGGGTAGGCGTTGGATGTGCGAACACTTCCCCACAGAAACATTTCCTCGACGATGTCGACATGCTCTTTTGGATCAAGCGGTATCCATTTCAAGAACGCAAAATCCGCATCTCCCTGAGGTGCGGGGACGCCACAAAATCCGGTTTCTTTGAGCCGTCTCTCCTCAATACCGCGCCATATCGCATCACAAAAATCCTTGTCATCTGATTTCAGATCATAAAGTTTAGGGTCGCGGCTGAGATATAGGGAAGTTGGGGTATCATTTAGGAGTGGATTGTTTTGACTGACGCTTTCAGATGAATTTTGCGCAGAGAGCCCCGCCATATCGTCATCCACAGTTGAGACATCGGCACCTAATGTGCCGACCGTGGCGTCTTCTGAACTATGGGACGCGAAGGCAAAACAGCCCCCAACGAACGATGCCGCCAAAAGCACCACCAACAGGGCGGGACGCTTCTGCCAATGGGAAAGGACACTCATCTTTTTCCTCACAACTTTCCGTCTCTCCCAAAACCGAATCACACACAAAACGCTGACTGACTCGGACCACCCTTACAAGTAGTAATATGTTTGTCATTTATCCATATTTTTGTGTCGAGTTTTTGACAAATTTGAGTGATGCAAAATGGACTCACGTGGTATTGCCCATGTTGTCCTTAAACCACAAAGATGGCGCGCTTGTGGAGATCGCGCGGCAATCTTGCGGGACTTGTCATCGCTCGCGCATCGCCTCGTCCTTGTAGCGCAGGAGCGGTGAGAGCAGGAACTCGATGAGACGGCGCTGGCCGGCTTTGATCTCCGCGGTAGCGACCATGCCCGGTGTCAGCGCCACATCCTGAAATCTAGGGACACAATACCTATTTCTTGACATATGCTCAAGTGAGTCCAAGAAATAGGTATTGTGAACCCTGAATTGAAAGAATAGGTATTCTGTCCCCGTAATGTCAAACACCTCGCGAAGCGGACCACAGCAAATGCCTTTGGAGACAAAGGCGTATTCAGCGTCCGAAATCGCTCTCTCCCGACCGCTTCAACACGCCATCTCAAACCAACTCTGCCACATGTCTTTGAATTGTCGGGATAAAAGAAAAGGCGCCACATGGCGCCTGGTTCTTTGGAGACTGACTGGTGGAGCTAGGCGGAATCGAACCGCCGACCTCTTGAGTGCGATTCAAGCGCTCTCCCAACTGAGCTATAGCCCCGATCCAAGCGATTAAAACCCAAACTTTCTGGTTTTGTATACTCTTTTCGGGGCTTGCTCGCCCTCAGCCCAAGGGTTTTTAGACTATTTGCGTTCCTTCGGGACAACCGGCACCATGACATGAACCATGGGAGTATTGTCCCACATAACATAGGGACCCCCCACATAGGGGTCGCGCGGGAGATCCGCAATCATGTCGAGGCTCGGGAAAAGCATCATCAAATGCGGGCCGTCCTGCACCCACATGCCCCCGTCGCTTGGATCTGTCGCCGCCGGGTTGTCATTGTTGACCAATGCGTCCCCTTGCAGCATGTAGGAAACGCCGACAACATCGGTCGAAAACTCTTTGCCGTTGGCAAAAGCATCGAGCCATTTCATCCACACAGCGTCATTGCACATGGGGTGCTCATCCCCCGGAATGAGCGGCACGCCCGGGATGCAGGTCCAGCCGTTCGAACCCTCTCTGAGAACAGTTCCGTCGGCATCGACAATTGTGGCTTCGGCAGAGATGTCACTTGGCGCTGCCGACATGGCGCGTTCGATTTTGGCCTGCACAGCGCTGTCATCACCGGCACAAGCGGTCACACTCGGCACGACAACAAGCGATGACACCAACAAAAGTGATTTGGCGGCTTTAGAAAAATATTTTTCAGTCATGTTCCTTTTACTCCAGGTTTAAAGATTATGAGCTGCTTTAAATGACAAGCCGCTCTTAGCGTTGATGATCAGCCGGGGATGACAATTGCACATTCAACCGACCCTTAAAGAACTTCCTCTTTCCACTTTCGATAACGTTCCTTGCTTTCCTCGGACCAGACTTTGTTGGAGTCGTAGAACTCATCAACGGCCAGATGGCTGGGCGGAAGGATGTACCAGGGTACTTTTGTCGTTGTGAAAATATGCACATCTGGCGGCATGAGATCCGGATTGTCGAGAGTGCCAACGCGCAGGAAACGAATATTCTCGCGCATGCCACCGAAGTCATAATTACTCCAGATCGCGATCTTGCAATTTGGGCATCGCGAAATGATCTGACCCGCCCCGCTGGGCGAGGGTACGGTCTTGACCTCAAGCTCGCCCGAGGTCAATTCGATCAGATTTGACTCATAAAGCGCATTGAGCACATGAGGGCCGCCGGTTTGGCGTTGGCACCAGCGACAATGGCAGGCATGCACAACCAATGGCGGATCATTCAGCTTGTACCTGACATGGCCACAGGTGCACCCGCCCTCACAGTTCTCGAACTTTTTGGCCATCTTTCGAACCTTTCGATTTCTAAACAGACTCACCATATTGATTTTGATCCCCCGGGCTGGGCTGTCGCCGCGATGAAATTCTTGTCATTTTTGATTTGCTTTGAAAACTGTTGAAATATGGAAAACGGTTTTGCAAAATTGCACAGGAGAAAACAGGGGACACATCTTGATGCAATGGGACGACGCGCGGATATTCTTGGCCTTTGCGCGAGAGGGATCTTTTAGCGCCGCCGCAAAACGCCTGGGCGTGCAGCATTCGACCATTTCCCGGCGCATTCATGCCCTGGAAAAAGAACTTGGTACATCGCTGGCTGAGCGCAGCGCCTCGGGATATGTCCTGACAAATGAGGGGCGCGAGCTTAAAGAGTCAGCATTGCGCATTGAAAAGGAACTTCTTAGCTTTGAAGCGGCCAGCGGCGGCAGAAACGAAGACATCTCAGGCGTTCTGCGTGTGACGGCCATTGCGAATATGGCCTCGTCTGTGTTGATGCCGTTGTTTGCCCGATTTAGCGCCCGATAC
Organism: Alphaproteobacteria bacterium; assembly: GCA_006226305.1. Taxonomy (GTDB): domain Bacteria; phylum Pseudomonadota; class Alphaproteobacteria; order M2410; family M2410; genus M2410. Next base: position 3,905 of record SBHG01000012.1, read on the forward strand.
CCCAACATTGAGCTTTGTCTGGAAGTGACCAATACATCCGTTCGATTGGCCGATCGGGATGCGGACGTGGCCATTCGGCAGACAAATACACCGCAAGACTCTCTGATCGGAACCCGCCTGACCACCATTGCCTCCGCTGTTTATGGATCTGCCAGCTATTGCAGCGCCGTTAAATCCGGCCGCGCCCGGGAAAGATGGATTGGGGTCGATTGCTGTGATTTTCACCGAACCTGGACGCGGCAGGCCTGCCCGCAAGGCGATCACCCTTTTCAGGTGGACGATACCTCCCTCACCGTGGCCGCGCTTAAGGAAGGATTGGGCGTCGGGTTCTTGCCTTGTTTCCTGGGCGATAGCGATCCCATGCTGGAGCGCTTTCGAGAGCCAGAGGTGCAGCACAATCTTGGTCTTTGGCTGCTTTATCACAACGATCTGCGCAACACGAAGCGTGTCACGCTGTTTCGGGACCATATGCAGCGCGAAATTCAAGCCCTCTCGGGGCTCTTTGAAGGCATCGCCTGAGGGAACTCGTGTCCTTTGTTTATCAAGGGATGCGCCGGCCCCCTTCCCGCCGCGTCCCTAACAAAAAGTAAACGGCAACTTTATAAAATTTTCAGGTTAACCCCCTATCCTTTGAGACCTGTTCATCTGGCTGAGAACGCTGACGTTCTTGCTCAAGGAACGCTGTGCCGCAAGGGGGGTCATATCCGTGCCCAGTCACTTTACCGATCAGAGATTTGTCCGGCTGATTGAGGATTTTAATGGCGGGATTGCCATTCACCGTAATGGGATCGTTGTCTTCATGAATGAGGCCGCCGCCACGATGCACGGCTATTCGCGAGAGGAAGCTCTTGGCAAATCGATCACGGATTTCATGGCGCCTGACGAAATCGAAAGACTTCTGGAGAACGCGAAGGCGCGGGTCGAAGGTGATGATGTTCCCGAGAACTATGAATATCGAGGGGTTAAGGCTGACGGCTCCCTGATTGTCGTGGATTTGAAGGCCCAGGCGATTGACTGGGGAGATGACCCTGCAGTTTTGATGTTTCTTACCGATGTCACCGAACGCAAAAAAGCGGAGATGGCCGCCACACGTCTTGGCCGGATCATTGAGCAATCGCTGGACGAAGTCTACATGTTCGATGCGGATACGTTGAAATTCGTCAATGCCAATCGTGGTGCGCAGAACAATTTGGGGTTTTCTCTTGAAGAACTCAAGGCAATGACCCCATTGGATATTCTGCCAAACAGCACCCCTGAGAGTTTTGCCCAGACCCTTGATGAATTGCGCTGCGGCGATGAAGAGAAACTTATTTTTGAAACGACCCTTCAGCGAAAAGACGGCAGCCGTTACGTAACGGAAGCTCATCTGCAGCTGATGAAGGAAGAATACCCTCCTGTCTTTGTCGGCATCCTTCAGGACATCACCGAGCACAAAGCCCGGGAACAGGAACTGAGCAAGGCCAAATCCATTGCTGAAGCGGCAAACAAGGCCAAGTCAGAGTTTCTCGCCAATATGAGCCATGAGCTTCGCACGCCCCTGCACGCCATCATCGGATACTCCGAACTTCTCAGCCTTAAGGGCCTGGACGCCAATGATCTGGATCGGTGTCACGACTATGTTGGGCAAATTCTGGAGAGTGGCACCCATCTTCTCAGCCTGATCAACGATATTCTGGATATCTCGCGCATCGAGTCGGGTAATATGGCGCTGCGCGAGGAAGAGTTTGATTTGATCTACACCATGACGTCGAGCGTGAGCATGGTTAAACGCCTGGCGGACAAGGCGCGCCTGGACCTGGTAACCGAAGTGCAGGGCGAGCTGCCGACGATCTTTGCCGATCAACGGGCCATGAAACAGATTGTGCTCAACCTTCTCAGCAATGCGATCAAGTTCACGCCGCCGCAGGGCACCGTTCGCCTCACCGTTTGGAAAGACACCCACGAGAACGTCTGTTTCAGCGTGTCAGACACGGGCATTGGCATGAGCGAGGACGAAATCCAAAAGGTTCATCAGCCGTTCTATCAAATCGACAATACCTTAACACGCGAGCGCGGGGGAACCGGGCTTGGGCTTTCCCTCGTGCGCTCCCTTGTTGATCTTCACAGCGGCAACTGGTTGATTGAAAGCGAACCCGGCAAAGGCTCGACCATCACAGTCACCCTGCCGGCCTGGCGCAGTAACCCCAGCAGTGGTGCCTTATCGAGCACAGACGCGCAGGCAGGCTGACGCACACTCCCTCCCCTTTTCACCCTTGTCTGGACCACCCACCCTGGCCCGGTTGACCTCGTGACCGCCCTGTGCATTGGTGAGGTCTGCGGTTTGCTATGGAGGAGCGCTCACCTATGTCGACATTTGGTTCTGCCTTTACGGGCTCTGTCCCTCATTTTTATGACAAGGGCCTGGTTCCCAATATTTTCGAGGACTTCGCTGAAACGCTCGCCCGGCGCGCCGCCCAGCTTTCGCCAGGCACCTTGCTTGAACTCGCCTGTGGTACCGGCGTGGTCTCTCAAATGCTTAGGGAGAGCCTTGCAGCGGACACCAGGATTATTTGCAGCGATCTGAACGCGCCGATGCTTGAGATCGCCAGGGAAAAAATGAGCGAGGGCGCCAGTGTTGAGTTTAAGACCATCGACGCCATGGACCTGCCCTTTGAAGACAACGCGCTCGATCTCATCGTGTGCCAATTTGGTGTTATGTTTTTTCCCGACAAGGTTGCCTCTTTCAAAGAGGCTCGACGCGCCTTGAAGCCATCGGGCCGATATCTGTTCAACTCCTGGGACGCGCTGTCGCAAAATCCTTTTGCCGATATGGCAAGTCAGTTAGCGCATGACATGCTGCCGTCAGATCCGCCGCAGTTTTACAAAGTGCCGTTTCATTATCACGACCCAGCTGAGATTGAGGCCGATCTCCGGCAGGCGGGCTTTACCTCCGTCACGGTTGAAAATCGAACCCTGACAAAGACAATCCGATCGCTCGACGCGTTTGTGGAAGGTCTTGTCCACGGCAACCCTCTGGCTGAAGAACTCATCACGCGCGGCTCACAGCCGGAAGCGTTTCAAACGCGCTTGCGCGCAGCGTTTGTTGATGCTTTCGGAGAAAATCCCTCGACCATGCCGCTCAGCGCCTGGTTTGTGGAGGCGGCGGCTTGATGGAAATTGGGGGTCATAGAACCCACTCGGCCGGACCGAATGCAAAAACAAGCTCTTGGCTTGTGCTGGCAACGCTCATTGAGCTTTAGCCAACAAACATGAAGTGAAAAAGATCACAGCAAATGCTTCTAGAGACTGACTGGTGGTGTGTGTAGTCTCAAGTAAATGTGTCTCCACAGTCCGTTCCCTGTTTTACAGGGTCTTTGCAAGGAAATTTCATAGCCTTTGGAGGTTTTGGCAACCGGACAGTCCAAAAACTGGCAGAAAACTGGAGTTCACTCGCAAATTTCCCTAAGACAAGAACAGCGAATATTTTTCCGCCATCAGGGAATGTAATTTCAAAAACAGGGAATTTTGGGAGGCATTCGTCCAAAAATCAGTCGGCCACACCAGGTGCTCAATCCTGACGTTGCAAGCCCTTTGATTCAAAGACGGATAGCGCTTCAGAATAATATTGACCCTCAAGAAACTTGGAGACCCCAAAACTTATAAGCCGGGCGACACCAGCGGCATCCCCGTGCTTTTGATTCATTTGATTGGCAGCTGTCCAAATTTCCTTATCTGAGAGTAACCCGGCGGCCAAGATCATCTATTCTTGATTGT
>SBHG01000135.1 GCA_006226305.1 Alphaproteobacteria bacterium
CGAATGGGCATGTCGGGCTTAGCTTCCGGCACGGATATGGAAATGGTCAAATCATCATATTTGGTGATGTTGGTGAAATAGGTGGCGAAATAATCATTCGAATAAGGCGCCTGGATATATTTCGTCCGGTAAAAGAAGAAGGCGAACATGGCGTCGTCGGCTGTTACCGGCTTGCCGTCCGACCAGCGGGCCTCGGGATTGATGCGGATGTACCCGGTTTTGTTTTCCCAGTCGAAAGCCCATTCGCTGGCGAGCTCTGGGTAAAGCTTACCGGTGTCGGGGTGTTCACTGGCATAACCCAACCGCACAAAGTCTGAAAGGAAGGGGCGGAAGGAACCGTTTGCATCGGGCCCCACAGTGCGCAGGGTGCGGGGGAAGTCCTGAAGGCGTTCATTATAAGTGCCGCCCTTCTTGGCGTTCGGGTCGCCAATATCAGTCTGATCCATGCCGTTTTGCCAGACCAGGTCTGCCGGGATGTCGGCCGGTGTCTTGAAGGAGAAGTAATCCGAATTGGCTGCGTAATAATCGAGCTTTTCCTGGGTGATGTCCTGTGTGACCGCTTCTTCACCCTGTTTTTCGCCACAAGCGACAAGCACCAGCGAGACGAGCCCGAGCAGGCTCCCGGTTATGAGCTTCTTCATTTCAATTTCCTTTCAGGTTACAGGGGTGATCGGCCCCTTAAACCATTACTCCTCTTTATACTTGTCATAGACCTTGATAGATGGCGGGAAGGTGTCACCCTTCTTTTCAGCCGCAAGGGTTTCTTTCTTCACATCCTCGTCAATCCAGAAGAGGAAGTATTCCTCTTCGTCTTCTGAGTGCTTGACGTTGAAATCATCCGGATATCTCATCCAGCGCCAGTGTTCGACGCGGTAGAAATCCTCGTCCCATCCGGGAACGAAGACAGCGATATCGTGCACCATATTTTCCAGTTTGAACGCCAGGGCGCGCTTTTGGGTGGCGTCCTCGCTTTCGCGGTACTGGCTGATGAGCGCATCCATTTCCGGTGTACCCCAGGAGAAGAAGTTGTTGGTCTGTGGCTTCAATTTACGATCCGGGTTGATGGAGCCATCTGGCAGGTAAGGATCGATATAGGCATTGTCGGAATGGAAGAACTCCCAGAAGCGCGGCCAGATTTCAAAACTTGGGCTGAACGCGGTGAACATGATGTCGTGCTTCTTTTCCTGCGCCTTTTTCCAACCAGAAGTGCTGTCGAGAACTTCAAGGCGGAGCTCCAGGCCCGCTTTGGCCGCCTCTTCCTTGAGGATCGGCAAGATGTCCTTAAAGCGCTCATAGCCGGTGGTGAGGGTGAAAGAGAGCCGCTCGCCTGCGTCATTGACCAAAATACCGTCCGGTCCACGGGTGGTGAAGCCCGCCTTGGCAAAATATTCCATCGCGAGGACAATGTCATAGGGCCGCGCCTTGATCGACGGGTCTACATTTTCGCCAAAGCCTGCCACGAAAGTTTGCTTGCGTGGATAGTCACCACGGAAGAATTTATCGATGACCAGTTGCCAGTTGGTGGCATGCTGAATACCGAGACGGACGTTGATGTTATCCAGCTGTGGTTTGGCGGTATTGAGATACAAACCAAAGAGCGGGCGCGGCAACACATTGTGGAACTGCGACTTGGCGATGTAGCCATTTTGAACAAGTGGATCGCTATCAGGTAATTTGTCGTACCAATATTCGGCGGTGCGGGCGCGGTATTGGTCGAGGTCGCCGCGTTTAAAGGCTTCAAAGAATTTCGCTTCGTCACGGATGACTTTGAAAAAAAGCTTGTCCGGGTTGTAGCGGTAGCGGAAGAACTTTTTGTCTTTCAGCCACCAATCATTGTTGCGCCGAAGTGTAATGGAATCACCCTTGCGAATGTCCTTGTCGGAAATTGTGTAAGGCCCCGTAGCCGGTTCAAACTTCCACTGATAATTCTCAACATAATTTGGTCCCATGGTTTCCAGGAAGTGGCGCGGTTTGGGGCGCAACTCCAGCACGTCGCCTTCGAAATCTGGTTTGGCCTTTGGAACCGTGATGGAGAAGGTCAGATCGTCATATTTGGTGACGTTGACATATTGGGTTGAATACCAGTTCTTGTACCAGGGCGCGACGATGTAGTCGGACTGATAAAAGAAGAACATGAAAAGTGCGTCGTCCGCATCAATCGGCTCGCCATCCGACCATTTGGCCTCGGGGTTGATGCGGACATAAACCGTTTTGCTGTCCCGGTCGATAGCCCATTCACTTGCAAGGCCCGGGAAGAAATTTTTGGTATTGGGATGCGTCTTGGCGTAGGGAACGCTGACGTAGTCAAGGACATAGCGGCGGAAGGTGCCGTTCGCGTCCGGGCCTGCCTGCCGCAGCGTACGCGGGAAGTCCTGCTGGCGCACGAACCATGTGCCACCCTTTTTTGCATCGGGAGACCCAAGCTCCGGTTCATCCATGCCGTTCTGCCAAACCAGATCTGCCGGAATGTCCGCTGGAGTTTTGAACATAAAGAAGTCCGGATGCGCCGCATAGTACTCTTCAACTTGCGCCGGGCTGGCTGCGTCCGAGGGGGTCGCAGATTTTTCAGACTCCTCGGCCTTGTCGCCGCATGCAAAAAGGGCAACCGTCAAAGTGATGATGGATAGGGGTCTGAATAATCTGGTCATAGGTACTCGCTTTGTCAGGTGCCGATTTACTCCACCTCTGACTTGTATTGATCAAAGGTCAGGATCGCGGGGCCGAAGCTTTCGCCTCTTTTGCGGGCTTCCTTGGTCTCACGTTTAATGTCTTCATCAACCCAGGCGACGAAGTGCTGATATTCCCACCGTGAATGCTTGGTGGTGAAGCCTTTGGGGAACTGCATCCAGCGCCAATGGCCGACGCGGTAGTAGGGCTGCACCCAGCCAGGCACGAAGGACGCATCCTCATAAAGGATCTCTTCCATTTGGAAAGCCAGGCGCTTCATGTCTTCGGCATCATCATTGAAACGGTATTGGTCAATGAGTGCGTCGAGCTCGGGAATGGCAATGGACTGCAGATTATTGGTTTGCGTCTTGAGCTTACGATTGGGATTGACAGAGCCGTCCGCCAGGAAGGGCAAGTCGTAGGCGTTGCTGGAGTGATAGGTCTCCCAGTAACGCGGATACATCTCAAGCTGGCTGGCAAAGGCCACCATCTGAAGGTCGTGCTTTTTCTCCTGGGTTTTCTTCCAGGACGCAGTAGCGTCAAGTACTTCCAAACGCAAATCAAGGCCAGCCTTGGCGGCTTCTTCCTTCAAAATCGGGAGAATGTCTTTGAAACGCTCATAACCGGTCGTGAGCGTGAAAGAGAGGCGCTCGCCCTTGTCGTTCATCAAAATGCCATCAGGGCCGCGATTGACAAAACCGGCTCTTGCAAAGGCTTCCATGGCCTTGTCGATGTCATACGGCCGGGCGGTGAGCGTGGGATGGGTAAAGGGGCCATAGCCATCCGCCGTCGTGCGCATGCGCACGAAATCGCCGCGGAAGTACTTCTCAATCACCAGATCCCAGTTGGCGGCATAGTTGATGCCGACGCGCACATCGCGGTTATCGAGATGGGGCTGGGCGCGGTTGATCCACAAGCCCCATGATGGGCGCGGGATCTCGTTATAAAAGCGGACTTTGTGGATGTAGCCGTCTTGAACATCGGCGTCGGAATCGGGCAGTTTTTCGTACCAATATTCCGGGGTGTTGAGGTTGAAGCGGTCCAGCTCGCCGCGCTTGAAGGACTCAAATGCCTTGGGCGTGTCGCGAATAACGATGAAGCGCAGCTTGTCGAAGTTAAAGCGATATTTGTAGAACTTGCGATCCTTTAGCCACCAATCATCAACGCGTTTTAAGGTGACCGAGCGACCCTTTTGCAGGCCCCCGTCGTCCAGAATGTATGGGCCCGGAGAGGGCACAAAGCGCCATTGATAACGATCCGGATAATCGGGGCCCAGCTCCTTGAAGAAATGCTCAGGAACCGGAGACCATGTGAGCGCGTTGTGCGCCATATCCGGCTTGGCGGCGGGCATGTCAAAGGCCAGCGTATGGTCGTCGAATTTGGTGACGCCTGTCAGCTGGTTTGTATAAAAGTCGTTGTACCAGGGCTGAACGATGTAGCTTGATTGGAAGAAGAAGAAGGAAAAGACAACGTCATCTGCGGTGATCGGCTCACCATCGGACCAGCGCGCCGCTTCGTCGATGTGGAGATAGACGCGCTTGTTTTCCTTATCCACCGCCCAGCGATCAGCAATGCCCGGATAAAGCTCGAACTCATTGGGGTGATAGTTGGCAAAATTGGGCCGCACATAATCCAGAATGAAGGGGCGGAAGGAGCCATTGGAATCCGGGCCGACCAGGCGCAGGGTGCGCGGGAAATCCTGCAGGCGCTCGGTCCAGGTGCCGCCCTTCTTGGCGTTGGGAGAGCCGATTTCAGAAAGGTTTTGGCCATCTTCCCATACAAGATCCGCGGGAATGTCTGCTGGCGTTTTAAACCGGAAAAACTCCGGGTGCGCGGCGTAATAGTCGAGGACTTCCTGGGTGTTGTCGATGGGCGCAAATTGAGCGGTATTTTCTTCTTCCGCAGGCTTGTCGTTGCAAGCGGCCAGTGCAAGCACGGCGGCTGCGAAGGCGGTATGACGAAGGCGCGCTGTGATGCCCATGAACATGGTTCCTTACTGGTAAATGGTGAATTTCTTCGGATCGAAGCTTTCGCGAACCGCTTCGCCAACGAAAGTGACCAGCGTGAGAATGATCACCAAAGTGCCAAAGGCCGATGCCACAATCCACGGTGCGGTACGCAGGGTGGCGGTTCCTTGTTTCAACAGCTCACCCAGGCTCGGTGTCGGCACCGGCAGACCGTAGCCTAAGAAATCCAGTGCGGTGATCGAGGTGATCGCCGAAACGATCGTAAACGGTGCAAAGGTCACCAGGGTGGAAATGGTGTTCGGCAAAATATGCCGGAAGATAATACGCGAGGTGTTGGCGCCGAGGATCCGGGCGGCGGCCGTATAGTCGCGCTCCTTCTCTTTATATGTCGCGGTGCGCATGTAATAGGTCATGGAGGTCCAGGAGAAGAGGACCAGAACCAAAAGCAAGATGGCGATACGGGTCGGGATCGAGAAGGTGGAAGGGATCACGGAGAAAACAATGATCACCATGTAAAGAAAGGGAATGTTGGACCAGATCTCGATAAGACGCTGCAAGATGAGGTCAAACAATCCACCGAAATAGCCCATCATGCAGCCAATGGCGACGCCGATGGCGTAAACCGCCAGCATGAAGGCAATGGCAAAGACAAAGGCGATGCGGGTGCCGTAGAAAAGCCGGGCGAGGATATCGCGGCCGGTGGTATCGGTGCCGAGGTAGTGCTTCTTTGCCGCATTTGGCGGCTCGGGCTTGAAGACCCCTTCGTAAGCCGACATTTCATAGGCCGAATAAGGCACCGGTGGCATGACAACCGAACACTTCAATTCGGGTTCTGCGTCACATCTATCTGAGAGATCCCGGTAGTTGACCTCATAAGAATAGTCGAAACCGAAATCGGTGCCGGGATGAAAGGCCGTAAAAACCGGTGTGTACATCTGGCTGTCGTATTTGACGAAGAGTGCGCGGTTGCCGACCAGAAGCGGCGCGGCCGCGGAGATCACCAAAAAACCGACAATCATCAAAAAGGAATAATAGCCGCGCTTGATCGCGCGAAAGCGCCGGAGTTTCTTGGCGGTGAGCGGGTTCAGCTTGAAAAAGGGAATGGCCATTTGTTCATTCCCTCCTTAGTTAAACCGGATGCGAGGATCGACCATCGCCACCAGGAAGTCAGAAATGATATTGCCGATAAGGAGCAAAAGGCTCGACAAGAGCACGATGCCCATAACGATCGGGTAGTCCCGGTCGAAGATAGCGTTGAGGCCCAAAAGCCCAAAGCCATCGATGTCGAAGATAAATTCAATCAGGAAAGAACCACCGACCAGCAAGGTAATGTTCTGCCCGAAGGTGGTTGCGATTGGGATCAAAGAGTTGCGCAGCGCGTGGCCGGTTACCGCTTTTCGGAAGGAAACACCCTTGGCAACCGCGGTCCGGATGTAATCGGCGGCCAGATTGTCCATCAAATGGTTTTTCATCAACAGCGTGACAAAGGCAAAAGACCCGACCAGATAGCAGATCAGCGGCAGCACCGAGTGATTGACGAGGTCCATGACTTTTTCGCTGAACGTCATGTCAGAAAAATCATAGGAAACAAAGCCGCCCATGGGGAACCATTCCAGGTTCACCGAGAAGAAGAGCAAAAGCAGGGCGCCGAGCGCATATCCCGGGATGGCATAGCCGATAAAAATCAAAATGGACGTGAAATTATCGACCAGGGTTCGGTGTCTGAGTGCCTTTAAGACCCCTAAGGGAATACATATGCCGTAGGTGATGATGAGGGTGATGATCCCGTAATATAAAGAGATGGGAAATCGGCTCTTGATGACGTCCCAAACGGGCTCGTTGTAACGATAGGAACGGCCGAGATCACCGGTGACCACCTTGCCGACCCATTCCACGTAGCTTTGCAGGATCGGCTTGTCGAAACCGTAATATTCCTTCAGCTGCTCGAGCTGCTCCTCGGAAAGGGCCATGTCCTGACCGGCCTGGGACGAAGATCCGCCGCCGCCGGAGGCATCGAACTGTTGGGCCTCCATGATGGCGCGCTCAAGTGGACCCCCGGGAACCAGCCGTGTAATGGCAAAGACGATGATGGTAATTCCAAGAAGCGTTGGCGGGATCAAAAGAAGCCGCCGAAAAAAATAATCGCGCATAGACTGGTGCCGCGTCCGTTTTTGTAAACTATGTTTACGTTGAAACCCTGTTGTCGAACCTTGAAAGCGGTTCGTCTCCCCTCGACCGCGATGATCTTATTGAACGCGGCCTTCAAAGACAATTCCCTTGAAAGCGGCCCTTCTACCGGTTTTGCGGCAGTGAAATCAATGATAAATCCTTTCCGGACCTTTTTGTGTAAAGGAGTTTACGTTGGGCGGAGAGATATGACCGGACAAAGGGCAAAAATGGCGCGCGTTCTCAACGGGATGAAGACCCCCGCGCGGGCGGGGGTACTTGCTCACAGACAGCTGCGACTACTCAGCAGCCGAGCGCTCCAGCGGCGAAGGGGTGTGGGCGTATGACTTGCCATCGGAAAAGACCTTGCCGGGGTTGAGGATGCCGTTCGGGTCGAAGATCTTTTTGATCTGCTTCATGAGGGCGATTTCCTGGTCCGACCGGGTCCAGCTCAAATAGTCGCGCTTTTCAAGGCCGATGCCGTGCTCGGCGGAGACGGAGCCGTTTAATTTGCGCACGCCGTCATAAACAATCTTTTCCACCTCGTGGTGGGTTTCATCCGAGCCATCGCCGACCGCGACAATGACGTGCAGATTGCCGTCGCCCAGATGGCCGAAAATCATGAGGTGATGATTGGGCCAGCGCTCTGTGAGATTTGCCTTAATGCCCTGGGTGTAATCCTCCATGTCACCAATGGCGACGGAAATATCAAAGGCCCAGAGCGGCGCGATGTGCACCATCTGGAAGACATCGTCGCGGATCTCCCACATGGCCTTGCGCTCAGCTTCGGACTT
>SBHG01000074.1 GCA_006226305.1 Alphaproteobacteria bacterium
TCATGGTAATGGGCGGTCTTTTTCGGGTTATGCCCAAACGCGCGGGCCTGGATTTCATCATGCGCGGCGAGCCCATCTCGGCCGCGCGGGCCGCCGATCTGGGGTTGATTAACCAGACTGTTCCTGCCGACCAATTGGACGAGATCGTCGCGACCCTTGCGACAGAACTCGCCCGGCTTGCCCCCGGGTCCATGCATATGGGACTTGCCGCTTACAACAAACAGGATGCCATGTCTTTTGATGAGGCACTCCCCTATCTGCGAACGCAGATTGATGCCTGCCTTAAAAGTGCGGATGCAAAAGAAGGCATTCAAGCCTTTCTGGAAAAACGCGAGCCGGATTGGGATAAAGAATGATCAATAAAGTCCTTGTTGCCAATCGCGGCGAAATTGCCTGTCGCATCCTGAAGAGTCTGCATGCCTCGGGCTTTCACTCGGTCGCTGTGTTCAGTGACGCCGACCGAAATGCCCGTCATGTCGGCATGGCGGATGAGGCCGTCCACATCGGGCCATCCCCTGCCAGCCAGTCCTACCTGTCAATTGAACGAATTCTGGACGCGGTCAGGTCGTCTGGCGCTGATGCTGTCCACCCTGGCTACGGTTTTCTGTCGGAGAACGCGGACTTCGCGCAGGCCTGCGCCGACGCAGGGATCACCTTCATCGGGCCATCCCCTGAGGCGATCCATTTGATGGGCAATAAACGCGTCGCCAAGGCGCGGATGATCGAGGCTGGCGTTCCCTGCATTCCCGGATATCAAGGGGCCGATCAGAGCGATGAAACACTTCTGAAAGAAGTTGCGCGCATTGGCTTTCCACTGATGGTCAAGGCGGCGGCCGGTGGCGGTGGGCGCGGCATGCGTCTGGTCAACGAGACCGACGATGTCGCGGCGGAAATTCATTCCGCCCGGCGGGAATCGCTCAATGCCTTTGGCAGTCAGGAATTGATCCTGGAGCGGGCTGTCATCAACGGGCGTCACATCGAGATTCAGGTTGCGGCCGATAAGGCCGGCAACACAATTTACCTCGGCGAACGTGATTGTTCGGTACAGCGCCGTCACCAGAAAGTCATTGAGGAGGCGCCGTCTCCCTTTGTCACGCCTCAGATGCGCAAAGCCATGGGAGAGGCCGCGGTAGAGGCCGCTCGTGCCTGCAAATACCTTGGCGTGGGCACCGTTGAATTTCTGGTGGATCGAGAAGGTCAGTTCTTTTTCCTGGAAATGAATACGCGGCTACAGGTCGAGCATCCGGTGACCGAACTGGTAACCGGTACCGATCTCGTTGATTGGCAGTTAAAAATCGCCAATGGCGACATGCTGCCGCTCCGACAGGAAGAGGTATCCCTTGACGGCCACGCGATAGAAGTCCGTATCTATGCCGAAGACCCTGCAGACAGCTTTATGCCGCAAACCGGAAGCATCGCCCTCTGGTCACCGTCACAAGAACCTGGCATCCGTGTTGATCACGGAATTCAAACAGGGGACGATGTTAGCCCGCATTACGATCCCATGCTCGCAAAACTCATTTCTTATGGTGACACTCGGGAAGACGCGCGGCGGCGACTTTTCCACGCATTGGGTGAAACGCGGCTGCTTGGCGTGACGACCAACAAAAGCTTTCTCAGACAATTGATCTCGCACCCGGATTTTGTCGCGGGGCAGGCAACAACAGATCTGATTGATGCCTCTGTGTTAGCCCAGGCAACAAATCAAGCACGACTTACCGGTCATTCCCTTAAAGTTGCCGGACTTTGCCTTCTGCTGGCGCGCGCCGGAACCGCCTATGAACCCTGGCTCTGGGGCCAAACTGCCATCACAGAAAAACGTCTGATCCTGGAAACAAATGGTGAGACACGTGATCTCAGAATTAGATATGCCGAGAAAAGATTTGCGGTTCTTGCAGAAGACAACACCGAGGAATTCCAGGTGATGGCATTTGGCGCCAACGCATTTGAATATATTAGTGGCGGCGCCCGGCGGCGCGTGTGTTTTGCACTGGCAAAGGACACGCTCTTTCTCGACGACACCGAAACAACATACGCTGTTATCGACGCGACCTACCGGCCTGCCGCGAGCGAGACCGCCACTGGCAGTGGCCAGGTGGCCGCTTCGACTGAGGGAATGATTATTCTCGTCGCCGCAGTAGAGGGCGCCGTGGTGCAAAAAGGGCAACTTCTTTTCACCATTGAAGCCATGAAGATGGAACATCGACACCTTGCAGATTGTGACGGAAAAATCCTACGGGTTTCGGCAAGCGAAGGTGCGCAGGTCAAGAAGGGTCAGATAATGGTAGAAATCGCGCCCGATGCAAAGGAAGAAGACGCATGACACCGCTTGAGACCAAACTGAATTCGACAAGCGACGACTTCAAAGCCAACGCCAAATACATGTCAGACTATGTCGCGAAATTTCGCGCCATCGAACAACAGATCCGAAATGGCGAAGAGCGCTATCGTGATCGCGCGACCAAGGCGGGCAAGCTGTTGCCGCGTGAAAGGCTGGCCCATCTCCTCGATCCCGGGTCCCCTTTTCTGGAAATCAATTCCTTTGCGGGATATCAGATGCTGGGCGATAAAGATGGCACCACCGCTGGCGGCAATCTCATCATGGGAATTGGATATGTTTCGGGTCGGCGGGTTCTGATCATGGTCTGGAACTATGCAATCAAGGGCGGCACCATCAACTCAGCCACTACACGCAAAAACCTGCGGCTTCAGGAAATCGCTTTCAACACAAGATTGCCCATCGTATGTCTGTCGGAAAGTGGCGGCGGCAATTTGGCGGGCAGCGACGGCCCACCGGACCCCTGGGGAGCACACGGCTTCATCGATGGCGGCCGCGTCTATGCGCAGCAGGCAGAGCTTTCAGCCAAAGGCATTCCGCAAGTTACCGTATCGCACGGTAATGCCACCGCCGGCGGCGCCTATCAGGTTGCGCTTTCTGACTATATCGTCCTGGTTCGCGGACAAAGTCATATCTTCCTCGCAGGCCCCCCGCTGCTGAAAGCAGCGACCGGAGAGGACGCAGACCATGAAACTCTGGGCGGCGCGGAAATGCACGCAAGCCTTTCCGGGACCGGCGAATATCTTGCCGAAAACGACGCGGATGGCATTCGCATCGCTCGGGAAATTGTTGACCAATTACCACCCGACGCCGGACGCCACCTCAGCCCGGATCGCCCGCCGGAAGAGCCCCTGTTTCCGCAAGAGGAGCTTCTTGGCATCGTGCCACCAGACAAGCGCGTACCCTATGACATGAAAGAGATCATCGCCCGCATAGCGGACGGCTCTCGCTTTATGGAGTTTAAACCGGACTATGGCCCTGACACGGTTTGCGGCCACATCCACATTAAGGGCTGGCGTGCCGGCGTTATTACCAACAATGGTCCGATCACGCCCCGGGGGGCGACCAAAGCAGCTCAGTTCCTGCAACTCTGCGATCAGAGCAACGTGCCAATGATTTTTCTGCACAATACCACCGGCTTCCTGGTCGGAGTCGAAGCAGAGCAGTTTGGGCAAGTCAAACACGGGTCGAAAATGATCCAGTCGGTCATGAACTTTCGCCCGCCTAAAATAACGATCGTGGTTGGAAATTCATATGGCGCCGGCAACTACGCCATGTGTTCCCAATCCTTGAAGCCGGACTTCTCTTTTTCCTGGCCGACAGCGCGAACAGCGGTCATGGGCGGTGCACAGGCAGCCAAAGTGCTGGCAATTGTCGCTGAGCAGAGGGCCGCCAGCAAAGGAGAAACGCTGTCCGATGAGGTTCGACAAATGCTGGAGGATCAATCCCGGCGCATTGAGGAAAGCATGGAAGAAAGCTCAGAGGCCATCTACACCTCCGCCCGGATGCTGGATGATGGCCTCATCGACCCCAGAGATACGCGCCACATCATCGCCTTCTGCCTGGAAACCTGCCTGGAAACCCCCTACCGGGGCACCAGTCCCAACACTTTTGGGGTCGCGCGGCTGTGACCTGTCAGATCCTGGATTTGCAGGGTCAGGACGGGCTGGGGTTTGGGTAAGTCTCAATTATTGCGGATAGTCATCCATCAACCCAAAACGGCTCCGACGAAGACTGTCCTCGTCGAAGCCGCGTGGGGAGGAAACAGAGCTCAATCTGCTTAAAACTTCATGCG
The DNA here is from genome assembly GCA_006226305.1 of Alphaproteobacteria bacterium. Classification (GTDB taxonomy): domain Bacteria; phylum Pseudomonadota; class Alphaproteobacteria; order M2410; family M2410; genus M2410. The sequence continues at coordinate 4,134 of SBHG01000074.1, forward strand.
CAATCCCGCGCCAATAGTCCGGGGCCGTAACCGAGTTCCCAATAGTCCGTCAAACTGGGCACCGAAAGCCGCAAACAGACCCTGATCGTCGGATGGCGTGGTCACATCATCCTCATTGGTGACATTGTCGATGAAGAGGTAGAGCGATGATCGCTCGGTCCCGACTTCAAATCTCAGGTCCGATCTCAGGATGCTGCCGCCGAAATCGACGAAGCCTTGACCCATGCCGCGCTTGAAGATCGGGTGAATGCCGTCTCAGAAGGAACACAAGGCAAGATTGACGCCTGCGTGGCAGGCTGAGCGAGGGTCAAACTTCATTATTGAAAAGAAAAGCAGCGCCTCGCAAAGGCCACTTTGCGAGGCGCCTAAGGGCGCCGAAGGTGCCTCTCACCCCCCTGACATTCGATATCGCGCAAGGCCTAGATCGCAGGCTTTGATCTACAATCATTTCCTGCAACCCCTTTGCTGATGTTGAACGGCTCCTCTCGGGACCGGCCGCATTATTTTTTCGCTCGGTACTTGCGGAAATAAATCGGCAACCAATCGGTACCAGCGCGTTTGGTTTCAAAAACAGCTTTCGTAGGCTTTGACACAACATAGTCTGTTGCCCAGTTCTCCAAAAACGTCTTTTCTTTTTGCCAAAGGCGCCCAAGCGATGCCCCATCATGAGGACGGTAAGGCTGGACCGCGGAAACATCGCGAAACTCTTCGGGACATTCAATGAGGTTTTCAAGAACGTCCGTGCCCGTGTCACCAATTAGCTCTCGGCACCTTTGTTGGTCAGCCTTGCTCAGGGCTTGAAAACGTTTTTGCAGCTGAACCAAGCAATATACGCGGTAAGGCGCTGTTGTAACCTCCCAGTCCAACCCGTCAAGGTGATAGCCCGTGATCGAATTGTTGGCCGCATAAGCGGTTGCATTCGCGCGAAGATAGGGCAGATACTCCTCCCCCATTTTGCGCATCAAGGGGGCCAGATCGACGGGCGGCTCTGAGAGCTCTTCAGCCGCGTCGATCTCGCCAGGTCTGGTTGACCACAGACGCCCCAACCAACGCACCAGATGAGGCCCGCGCACATGCATAATCTCTTGCGGCGTGGGGTCACAGCCAAAGTGTGGGAACATTGAGCCGAACAATCCGTAATCGGCCTCACACGGCCGCTCACCAAACAGATAGGGGCGCTTTTCAAGTACGGATTGAAGCATATCCACTGTATCTATGTAGCGGTCCTCAATATGGCGCGCATGTGCTGGTGTGGTAATGCCGTTTTCTTTGACATGAGTTTTGCGCTGTCGCCAGGTCACAATAATTTTCCGGAGCCAACGCGGAAAGCCAATCCCATTGGCCAAGATACCGTAGGAAAACTCTTCGCGCCTTCTTTCCGCGTCCATAGCAAATACCCAGCGATAGTAAAGAGCCGGAGCCCAAAGCCATTCGTCAAAAGCATCTTCCAGGAAGTGGCTGCAAAAGGCCGTAAGGGGATTTTTAGGCCGGATCGCCGCTTGGGGCATCTCAGATTCAAACTTGTCCATAATCAAGGAGGTGTCCGCCAGCCAACTTCCGTCCGGGCATTTCACCGTCGGGAATTGGACCACACCCATGATCGCGCCGCTCTGCATAAATGCTGGCGCATCAATCTCGAGAAATTGATAATCTATGCCCTTGCTAAAAAAGTAGGCCTCCAATTTCTTGGTAAAATAAGACGACATCATCCCATAGACTATATAGTCACTGGAGCCGTCCTTGTGACTCACGACCCCTCCCTCACGCGGTTCGGTCATCTCTTTCTCCTTCATGGCTATCAGCATTGCGGGCCCCAAAAGGCGCCGCACGTGCCATTCTAGATCGGAGAAAAAGCCGAAAATGCTAAGAAGTTACATTTGGCGGTTTCAAAATAGACTTTTCCTGAGGGAAACCCGCCGCCCCCTACAAGTCGAGGGGAAGCAATTGGTGTTCGCTGTCCACCTGGGCACGGTAACGCTGAACGTCGGGCAAGTGAATGCGCCCAAACCCCATTTCTATCAGACCCTCATCCTGCAATTTCTTGAGCGCCTTACCAATTGAAACACGCGACACGCCCAACATGAAGGCAAGATCCTCCTGTCGGCATTCAATCGTCTCGGATTGGCTGTCAGGATCAGCAGCCGTAAGGAGCAGTCGCGAAATTCGAGCAGGCAAGGGCAGTCGCCGATGCATATCCAAAAGTTCGACCAGCTCAAAATTGCGCAGTGTGGAAATTGTCAGCAACGCGCGGGCAATGGCAGGTTCTTGATCCATGATGGCAAGGAACCGGGCGCCGGGCACTTCAACAATTTCCGTTTCACCCTGCGTCCAGATGTTTTGCGTGCGCGGCACCCCTCCAAACAAAGTGAAGTCACCGAAATGCTCGCCCGGATAAAGAATTGCGGAAGCAAGGAGCGCGCCATCCATGCCCAGATTGCCGGCAATCAGCACGCCGGATTTGACAAAGCACATGGTGTTGCTCTTGTCGCCGCGCTGCTGGATCATTTGCCCATCAGCAAAGCGCCGGGTGACCCCCGCAGATAAAATCCTGTTCATGAGGTCCGCAGACAAAAAGTCGCCGAGTGTCTTGGTTCGCTGACGAATGATTTTCATCTTGCCCGCCAAATGTAACTTTTAGCATTTTATGGGCCCGCCCGTTGCTAATGTCAATTGACGGCGCACACGCCCATAGTCCTCAGTTCTCCGAGGCGTCCAACCAAGTCGGAAGGCTGCTACACCGCCTCATCTGCCATTGAGATGTCGAAGTCGCTCGCGTCATGACGTTCATGGAGTTGGCTTTCCGGATCACCCCAGGCGCGGTTCACACGGCGCCCCCGCTTGACCGCCTCTCGCTCCGCAATCATATCCGTCCAGCGAATAACATTCTTATAGGTATGCGCCTCTATGAACTCCCCGGCATTATAAAGGATGCCTTTCACCAGCGCGCCATACCACGGCCAGATGGCAATATCGGCAAGGGTATAGATGTCACCGCAGAAATATTCGTGTTGCGCCAAATGTTGATCCAGCACGTCCAGTTGGCGCTTGACCTCCATGGTGTAGCGATTGATGGGATATTCATATTTCTCCGGCGCATAAGCATAGAAATGCCCAAACCCGCCGCCCAAAAACGGCGCGCTGCCCATCTGCCAGAACAGCCATGAGTAGCACTCCGCGCGCAAGGTCGGATTTTCGGGGATAAACTCACCAAATTTCTCAGCAAGATAAAGAAGGATCGCGCCGGACTCAAACACCCGCGTTGGCGTTGGGGTCGAACGATCGACCAAAGCGGGAATTTTTGAGTTAGGATTAATGTCAACAAAGCCGCTGCTGAACTGATCACCATCACCGATATTGACAAGCCAGGCATTATATTCAGCGCCGCTGTGCCCTTTAGCCAACAGCTCTTCCAGCAGAACCGTAACCTTCACCCC
>SBHG01000114.1 GCA_006226305.1 Alphaproteobacteria bacterium
GGTCGCTGGCATGTCGTCTCTTTTTTTGGTGCGAGTGATTTAAGGTTAACGGCAAGAGGTTTCCATCTTATTGACAAAGGCCGCGGGTCCTCTGGATGATGGAATACGCGGTTTTGGGAGACTGAGGTGATTTACGGTGCAATTTTGGCCGGCGGAGGGTCGTCGCGCATGGGTGCTGACAAGGCGGGCGTCTCGTTGGCAGGGCGCTCTCTTTTGTGCCACGTGGCAGAGCGGCTGCGGCCCCAGGTAGGAAAATTGGCCGTCATCGGCGGGCAACCGGATTTTGCCCAGCAAATCGCCTGTGACTGGCGGGACGACGCGATCCCGGGGGGAATGGGTCCCCTTGCGGGCATCCTGTCCGCTCTTGAATGGGCCCTAAGTGGGGGCGGCGCTGACGTCACGTCCGTCGTGATTTGTCCTGTGGATATGCCTTTCCTGCCCCATGACCTTGCTAGAAAACTGTCACCATTACTCGCAGAGGTAGAGGTTTGCCTTGCGAAATACGATGCCCGGACCCAATACATGGCGTCAGCCTGGCGGGCAGATCTCGCGCCCGCCCTTCGTGACTATCTCAAGGAGGCGCAGAACTTGAGCATTCGGGCCTTTACAGCCCGATGCAGCACACATGAGGTTCCCTTTGAACTCTGTGGCGGCGATCAGCCGAACCCATTTGCAAATATCAATACCCCGGCCGATCTGGCCGCTGCCGAGCAATGGTTAAGTAAAGGCCCCTGATCTGTGATGAGACCCCTCAAATTGGCGGATTTCCTTAATTTGGCGTGATTCCTGCTTTAAAGAGTCATATGTTAAAAGGGCCGATAAATGAGGACCCCCAATTGTCCGAATTTGACACAGTAAAACCTGATCAGAGAAGAAGAAGTGTGACCAGCACAGCCTTTGATGCCCTTTACGCGCCTTGCCGCGTTGCCAATCTGGACCTGCCAAACCGGTGGGTCATGGCGCCTATGACCCGCAGCCAATCCCCCGGGGGGATCCCGACCGACGAGGTCGCCAGTTACTACCGGCGCCGGGCCGAGGGGGGAATAGGACTTATCATCACCGAGGGGACGACGGTTGATCACCCGTCTGCGTCGAACGATGTCAACATTCCCAAATTTCATGGCGACGCCTCGCTTAAAGGCTGGTCGCGTGTTGTTGAAGAAGTACATCGGGCAGGGGGCAAAATTATGCCCCAGCTTTGGCACCAGGGCATGGCCCGCATGCCAGGCACTGGCCACAACCCCGACTATCCAAGCGTAAGCCCCTCCGGCTACAAGGTCCCGGGAAAGAAGGTCGGTGAACCTATCTCCAAGGGCGAAATTGAGGGCATCGTAGAGTCCTATATTGAAGCTGCCGCACAGGCCCGGGAACTTGGGTTTGATGGGTTAGAAATTCACGGTGCCCATGGCTATCTGATTGATCAGTTCTTCTGGGAAGGCACCAATCTTCGAGAGGACGAATACGGCGGCGATCTCATCGCGCGCACCAAGTTTGCCTGCGACATTGTCTCGGGCATGCGCGCCGCAGTTGGGCCGGACTTTCCCATCATCTTGAGGTTTTCGCAGTGGAAACAGCAAGACTATGACGCAAAACTGGGTCATACCCCGCAAGCACTTACAGCCTTTCTGACACCGCTCTCTGAGGCGGGTGTCGACATTTTCCACTGCTCTCAGCGCCGCTTTTGGGAGCCGGAATTTGAAGGATCTGATTTGAATCTGGCGGGCTGGACAAAGAAGCTGACAGGCAAGCCCTCCATTACCGTTGGCAGTGTCGGTCTGGATGAGGAATTCATCTCCGGCTTCATGGGCAAATCCGCCGAGGCCACCGGCGAAAAGGGCCTGGAAGAACTTATTGAGCGTTTCGAGAACGAAGAATTCGATCTGGTCGCTGTGGGCCGCGCCGTTCTGGTGGACCCGCAATGGGCGCTCAAGATCAGAGAAAACCGCTACTCGGAGTTAATGCCCTTTACCCGGGAAGCGTTGGCAGTACTGAGTTAGGTAGTTAAGGAGTTGGGTCATGGGATTGTTCTTTAATCGCAAGAAGAACAAGAAAGCGAAAAGGAAGCAGGACGAAAATGACGTCCTGGATCTGGGCATTCTTGAGCCACTTGATCTCACCAACACCCTTGAGGAAGAGACGCCGGCGCCAACAGCCGACAAAACGCCGCCTCAGTCCGAAGCGGCGGCCGCCTCTTTGGAGCCTGAAGCGAAAGAACAAGAACCGGCGGTAAAGGCAGCTCCACCAATTATTCCACCTGTGAAAGTCGAGAGTACCGGAGATCCGACCCGTGATGCCATGGCGCAGCAGTTTGCCGAGCTGCGCCGTGTGGTAGCGCAGCGCCAGGTTGATGACGAATTTCAAGCCAAGGCTGAAGAGGTAGAACCAGAACCCATCAAGGAAAAGGCGCGCGGCATTTTTGCCCGAAAGAAAAAAGTCCCTGACACGGCGGAAAACGAACTTGCAGATTTCGTCGAAACAGAAGTTGAAGTCGAACCGCAAAACGTTGCGTTCGAACCCTTGGACGACAAAGTGGCCTTTGAGGCGCCTGATGTTCCTGAAGCGGCTGAACCGAGTGCCCCGGCAGCTATGGCGGCTCCCGAGCTAAGTAAAGCGTCAGGCCGTCTGCGCATGCAGATGGACGAAAGCTGGCTCGGCCTTTGGGTTGCCGAAGATGGCCGTGCCATTGTCATCGAAGAAGGCGACCCGGGAGACTATTTCGTATCCGCCATGCCGGATCCCATGTCGAAATGTTACACGGGTCCCGACTATCCGGAAATTGAGACCTGGCGCATGCCTGCAGAATATGTCCGCGAGCCCGTCGGGGAAATTGAAGGAGACCGCGTGGTGATCAATACGGTACCAGGGTTGCCGGAGGAACATGAGGCTCCCACTGTCTTTTTGTATTTCCTGACCGCCGACGAGGAAGAGGAAGGTGAAAACCGCTTTGCTCAGCGCGGAGATCGCTTGCGCGCCATATTCATGGTCAGTGATTCCGCGGCCGGGACAGTTAATCCTTGGGGCGACGGTGACGATGTGCTTTGGCTCGGCGAACCGGCCTCTTTCTACAAGGCGCCGGAAAAGCTGGATCTTTACATCGACAAACGGCTTCGCAAAGGGGATCCGAGCAATTTTGCTGAGTAAACACCGCAGAAAACTGGAGTTTTTTGCGGTGATCGGGGGCCGCTTAAACGACGGGGCCAGCGAGAGTGTATGCGGGGGCGATCCTCAACTGTGGCATGAAGGTCGCAAATACCTCCAAAAACCGCCGGTTTGTGCGGCTGACTTGCTTTCTGACGGGCCTCATGGTCCACTTGTTTCCATAAGGTGTGGGCAACAGAGTTAAGTATTGAGTTATGGCGGGGAAAGAAAAGACTGTTAATTACGTCATTCGAGCCGTGCGGCCTGTGCCGTTCATTCTGGCGCTGTTCCAACTGTCGGCAAAAATCATTGTCGGTTTTTTGTCAGTTATTGCGGGGCTCTTCGTTGCTGCCTATTTGCTGTTTGGTGTGGGCGGCGGCTATAGCGATGGTCTGGTCGTTCCCGACGGCGAAAACGCGGCGCAAAAAATTAATGTCATCAACGTCGGTGGTAATCCCGGTAGCAAAAACAAGCTTCTGGTGCTCGATCTCTCCGGAATGATCTTAGGGTCACCTCCGTTCCCGGCTCAGGATTCCTTTTTGTATGCGCTCTACGGCGTGACCTTCGGTCATCAGCTTGAAGCGCAAATTCTTGCAGCTGCTGAAGATGACAGCATCAAAGGCATCTTTCTGCAAACTAGTACGCCAGGGGGCACCATTCACGGGTCTCAGGCGATTAACGCCGCAATCAAGAAATATCAGGAAAAGACCGGCAAGCCGGTGGTTGTTTGGATCGAAGGCCTGTCGGCGTCCGGCGGCGTTTATTCGACTGCCAGCGCGACAGCGATTTACGCAGCACCCGGCTCCTATGTGGGCTCCATCGGGGTGACTGCAGGAAGCCTGATGTATTATGACGACCCGGTCGCCATTGATGGAGGGGTAACCACGCGCGGCGGCATCAAAGTCGAAACCCTAACGGCCGGTGAAGGCAAGGATTTTGGCAATCCTTTCCGTCCCATGACCGATCGCGAGCGTGAGCTTTCCCACGAAGGTCTTGAAAATTCCTATGCGAATTTTGTCAGCTATGTTTCCGAAGGGCGCGGTATCAATCCAGATACCATTGTCAACACAATGGGCGCGCATATCTTTGGCAACAAGCAGGCCGAAGAGTTTGGCCTTATTGACGCGACACTCAACCTGGGAGATGCCATCGGCGCCCTGGCGTTCCTCGCCAAACTGCCGAAAGACGATTATGTCATCGTGCGCCGCTTCCCCAAGGGATCAAGAGCCTTTGAATCTCTCGTGCAAAACAGCACAATTGAGAGCACTCTGCGCGGCGAACCGGAAATGGGCGCCATGCCGCCCGGGTTGAAAGCTCAGGTTTGCAACGCGTCATTTGGCGCGCCGCTGGTTTATCAAGGATCCTTGAAAGACCTCTGCAAATAGACTTTGAAAACTGCTTCTGGGAACGGGCGCTTTTTGGGCGCCCGTTTTTTTAGGGGCGGAAAAAAATTTTCCAAACTTCTTACCGGGCTCTGAGACCGTGTTATAGCCGCCTGTCTTATCAAACAAGAAAGGAACGGCGATGGCCAAGCCAGAGGACGAAATTGCGCCGGTAAAGAAGACCGCGACGAAAAAATCAGCGACCAAAAAGAAAGCGATTGCCACAAAGAAAGCGGCTGCCACAAAAAAATCGGCAACCAAGAAATCGGTAACCAAAAAAACGACAACGAAAAAGAAAGCATCCAAATCGACGGTTCCCCCGCCATCGCTGCCACCCGACACACCCATCACGGACCTTCTAGGGGAAAGTTTTCTAAGGGATCTGGTGGAAGATTGGCAGACCAATGGGGCAGGCGTCATTGAAGAATGCCGTTTGTCGAAGCCGGAAGCCTATTTGCGACTGATTGCCGCCTATGCGCCGAAGGAGTTGCGCAAGCAACTCAGGCCCTTTGGTAATATTGATGATGAAACCCTTTTGAAGGAACTCAACCATGTCCTCGGCGAACTTAAAGAGCTCGGCATTGAAACGAGCCCTGGCTCTGGCGCGTGAGCAAAAGGCGCGCGCATCCGAGCAACGCCTAAAGTCTTATCGGCCGTATTCCAAGCAAAGGGCTTTCCACGAAGCGGGCATCCGCTTTGAGGAGCGCATGTTTATGGCGGCCAATCAGGTGGGTAAAACGACGGCCGGTGCGGCGGAATGGGCAATTCACCTTACGGGTCTTTATCCGGAGGGCTGGAAAGGCAAGCGATTTAAAAAACCCGTTCGTTTCTGGGCAGCCGGGGTGACCAGTCAAAGCACGCGCGATAACCCCCAGCGGTTACTGATCGGGCCGCCCGCCGATGAAAGCGCCTGGGGCACTGCCATGATCCCAAAGGCTCACCTGGCGGATTGGACCCGGGCGCGCGGGATCGCCAACGCGCTCGATACGGTGCTTGTGGCTCACGTCAGCGGCGGCTTTTCCACACTGGCCTTTAAGTCTTATGAGATGGGCCGCGCCAAATGGCAGGGCGAAACACTGGACGGGGTCTGGTTCGATGAGGAGCCGCCGCTCGACATATATTCCGAAGGGTTGACCCGAACGCAGGCTTCCGGGCTTTTTTCCATCCTGACCTTCACCCCCCTGCAAGGGGCGTCAGAAGTCGTGCGCCTCTTTTTGGAAGAAGAGGGGCCCGCGCCCACTCTGGTGTGACGGTGTCGACTAGGCCGCAAGAGCGACTCCTGTTAGGCTGTCTTGGTCTAATTGAGAAGACTCAGGTTGGAGGAACCGATGGCTGATCTTTTGCTCGCAGCAGCATTCTTTGTGGGTATTCACCTTTTTGTATCCGGAACATCGCTTCGAGACCGGCTGGTTGGCATGATGGGGGAAAGTGCCTATCTGGGATTGTTTTCTCTCATGTCGCTGGGGGGACTTGTCTGGTTGGTTCTGGCTTTCAATCACATAGAAGGGGATCAGATCCTTTGGACTGTGCCTGCCGGTGTTTTGCATCTGGGCACCATTTTAGTGCCGCTCGCGCTCATATTGGCTCTTGCCGGATTGACGACACCCAATCCAACGGCTGTGAAGGGCGACAGTCTTTTGCAGAAGTCTGATCCTGTCAAAGGCATCCTCACGGTGACCCGGCACCCGTTCCAATGGGCCGTCGTGCTTTGGGCCGGATTTCATCTTCTGGCTAATGGTCAGCTTTCGACCACCATTTTCTTCGGCGCCTTTCTCGTTCTTTCGTTCTGCGGAACCTTTTCCATCGACAAAAAACGCGCCCGCAAGGATGGCGCCGCCTGGGAGGCCTTTGCGGAAAAGACGTCGAATGTCCCCTTTGCCGCCATCGCCATGGATCGCACCAAGCTTGATTGGCGCGGCATCGGTGTCTTCCGCTTTGTCGGAGGGCTCGTACTTTATGGGGTTATTTTGTGGTTTCATCAGGCCTGGTTTGGCGTCTCGCCCATCCCGGGAATGGCCATGTAGCGGCCAGAAGCCACGTCAAAAAAATTTCCGCAAAACTTCTTACCCGCCTCTGGCCTCATGTTAGCCTCGTCCGTTTGGAGGTATTTACATGGCACGGCACATCACACAAATGTCTATCGACGAGGCGGATCACTACACGCAGGAGGAGCGTGCCCGCATTGTCGCGTCCTATCTGCCCCATGAACGCGAGGCCCGTGCGAAAGGCATTCCCCAGCTCGGCTCAGGCCGGGTCTTTCCGATCGAAGAGGCCGCAATCTCGGTGGACCCTTTTGATATTCCGCCTCACTGGGCGGAAATCGGTGGCCTTGATTTTGGCTGGGATCATCCTTTCGCGGCGGTCAAACTTGCCTGGGACCGCGACGCGGATGTGGTTCACGTGACGCAGGTCTATCGGGTCAGAAACGAAACCGCCATCGTGCATGCAGCAGCGCTTCGACCCTGGGGCGCAGATCTCTCCTGGTCTTGGCCCCATGATGGCCTGCAGCATGACAAAGGTTCCGGCGAGCAGCTGGCCGAGCAGTATCGCAAGCAGGGCCTGCGGCTCCTGCCCGACAAGGCAACGCATGAAGCGGGCGGTTTTGGTCTCGAAGCCGGTGTTATGGAATTGCTTGAGCGCATGCAGACAGGCCGCTTTAAAGTCTTTTCGCACCTGGGCGACTGGTGGCAGGAGTTTCGCCTCTACCATCGCAAGGATGGACTGATCGTCAAAGAACGCGATGACCTCATGTCCGCTACCCGCATCGCCTTGATGATGCTGCGCTTTGCAAGCCCCCGCAAACCGCGCGAATGGGGCGCCTCCGATACCCGCTGGGTCGTCTAGGGACCACGGGAGGCGGCGCTGACATTTCTTGTGTGCCACGCCAAAATAAATTTTGGCAAACTTCTTACCCACCTCAAAAGCTGACTTAGCCTGACCTCGCTGATCACATGCAACCAGTGAGGACTAAACATGACGGAAGTCG
>SBHG01000110.1 GCA_006226305.1 Alphaproteobacteria bacterium
ATCAGGATCTTGCGATCAATATCGTCGAGTTTCATCTGTTGCATGCGAAATGAATAGAGGAGTAGCGCCCCCTTTTCAATTCATATATTACCGAGTGGCGTAATTTCATTGCGAGCGCGCGCAAGAAAAGGACAGGACTTATGCCCTATGAGGTCACATGGGTGGTGACAGATGGCCGCAAAGGCATGGAAAATCAGTGTCTGGGCCTGGCCGAGGCAGTGGGCCTGCCCATAGAAGTTAAGCACATTCATCCTGGCGCGCCCTGGAAATGGCTGCCGGAAAGTCTTTTTGGGCACCCCTGGCCAGCCCCTTTCATGGCCCTGGGCGGCGACTCAGACAACATCGCCGCGCCATGGCCACGCCTCTGGATTGCCTGCGGACGCCTGACCGTTGCCTATTCAGCCGCCGTCAAGAAACGCTCCGCAGGCGGAACATTTGTTGTGCAATGTCAGGACCCACGCCTCAATCCAAATTATTTCGATCTGGTCGTCCCGCCGCTTCACGATGGGCTGACCGGCGACAATGTCCTGCCCATTCTCGGCAGCCCCAACATTGTGACGCCGCAACGCCTGGCTGAAGCCGCCGATGCTTTCCGCGAAACCTTTGCCGACCTGCCACGCCCCCTCGCGACTGTCCTCATCGGGGGTCCCTCCCATCACTACAAGATGACAGGTGCGGTGGTGAACCGGCTGATCTTCGAGCTCAAGGAGCTCAAAAAACAGGGCACGGGATTGGCCATCACGTGCTCGCGCCGCACCCCACCGCAAGTCAGAGAGGCCATTCGTGCGCAACTGAGCGGCAGTGGCACTTACTTTTGGGACGGTTCTGACCCTAATCCCTATCTCGGCATGCTCGCGCTGGCCGACCACATCCTGGTCACCGAGGATTCCACCAACATGGTCACCGAGGCGGCGGGTACGGGCAAGCCTGTCCATGTGATTCGCCTGGAGGGCGGCTCGCCCAAGTTCGACACCTTTCACCGCCAGATGATCGCCCGGGACATCACCCGTCCTTTCCATGGAGACCTCGAGACTTGGCACTACGAGCCCCTGCAAGAGACCCAAAAAGTCGCCGAGGAGATCAAAAAACGGCTGAATCTCTAACCCTTCACCACCAGGCGCAAAGGGTGTGGGGACCCGCCCGCGCCGCCCGTCCCAGGCACCTCCTTCTGTGACAAACAACCCCTTGCCCTCAAGGCCCCAAGAACCTAAATCAAAGACCCACCTATTCCATAGCTCATCACCAAACCAAAAATCACGAGTTCCCATGTCCGATACCCAGCATTCCAAAGTATTGATCCTCGGTTCCGGCCCCGCCGGCTACACCGCCGCTATCTATGCCGCGCGGGCCATGCTGGAGCCCACTCTCATTCAGGGAATTCAACCAGGTGGACAGCTCACCATCACAACCGACGTGGAAAACTATCCCGGTTTTGCCGATGTCATCCAGGGCCCCTGGCTGATGGAACAAATGCAAAAACAGGCTGAACACGTCGGCACCAAAATGGTCTCAGACGTCATCATCAAGGCGGATCTCTCAAAGCGCCCCTTCACGCTGACCGGGGACAGCGGCACCATTTACACCACCGACGCCCTCATCATCTGCACCGGCGCCCAGGCCAAATGGCTGGGCCTGCCGTCTGAAGACAAGTTCCAGGGCTTTGGCGTTTCGGCCTGCGCCACTTGCGACGGATTTTTCTATCGCGAAAAGAAGGTGATTGTGGTCGGCGGTGGCAATACCGCTGTTGAGGAAGCCCTTTTCCTCACCAACTTCGCTTCCAAAGTCATTCTTGTTCATCGCCGCGATGAACTGCGCTCTGAGCGTATCCTGCAAGAACGCTTGCTCAATCACGACAAAATTGAAGTTGTCTGGGACACCACGATCGAGGAAATTGTCGGCGACGACAATCCGCCCGGCGTGACCGGCGCGCGCGTTAAAAATGTCAAAACCGGTGAAGAAACAATGATCGAAGCCGATGGCGTCTTTATCGCGATCGGTCACGCGCCCTCGACGGAACTTTTCATAGACCAGCTCGAAACCAAACAGGGCGGCTATTTGGTGACCAAACCGGATTCCACCGCCACCTCCATCGAAGGCGTTTACGCCGCAGGCGATGTCACCGACGATACCTACCGTCAGGCCGTCACTGCAGCCGGTATGGGCTGTATGGCGGCATTGGAAGTTGAAAAATTCCTGGCGCACCACAGCTAAGAGGGGCTCTCTTAAATGCCATCACTTGATTGGGACAAACTGCGCATTTTTCACACGGTCGCCGAGGCGGGCAGCCTTACCCGCGCCGGAGAATTGCTGGGTCTGTCACAATCCGCTGTGAGCCGGCAGATCTCGGCTCTGGAAGAAAATCTGCAAACGCCGCTCTTCCACCGCCACGCCCGGGGCCTTATTCTTACCGAACAAGGCGAAATCCTCTTTCGCACGGCCCATGACATGTATGGCCGGGTCGCCCGCGTCGAAGGCATCTTGAAAGATGACAAGGACAAACCACGCGGCGATCTGCGCATCACCACCACGGTGGGCATCGGATCAACATGGCTGACGCCGCGCCTCAAAGAGTTCATCGATATCTATCCGGACATCAATGTGGAACTGATCCTCGATGACCGAAATCTCGACCTCGGCATGCGCGAAGCCGATGTCGGCATTCGGATCATTCCCTCAACCCAGGAAGACATCATCCAGCGTCGGCTCTTTATCGGTGGCTATCACCTTTATGCTTCCCACGCCTATATCCGCGAGCACGGCCTGCCGCAATGTGTCGAGGATCTCGACAACCACAAGATCGTACTTTACGGCCAGAGCTCGCCCCTACCCTACGACATGATGAATTGGCCCGAGCGTATTGGACGCAAATCAAAGCCCTGGCGCGAGGCCGCCTTTCGGGTCAACTCGGTCTATGGGATTTTGCAGGCGGTGGAAAACGGCATCGGCCTCGGCGCCCTGCCAGACTATTTGACCCATGAAAACACTAAGGTCGTGCGTGTTCTGAACGAGATTGAAACGCCAGCCATGGAAACCTATCTCGCCTATCCGGCAGAGCTCAAGGACTCCAAGCGAATCGGCGTTTTCCGCGATTTCCTCCTGCGCAAAGTCAAGGAATGGAAGTTTTGACCTTTGGCCAGGATCATTCAATCGTGGTGATTTTTGCACGAGTTCCCGGGTCTAAAACCCAATTTGTCTCGTTCAAGAAAAAATCAATCGATTGAAAAAGATAGCAAGGCACCCACACCCTATTGTTATCTACTTCGTGTGGCACTTTGTGTTTTCTAAATGATGCAACAATAACGCCAATCTCTCGCGGCGAAAATCGCGCCCGGCTCATAAATAAAGGGTATCGGTGCTGTACATCCGCCTCTTCAAACCAGAATTCACATTTCATACCAGGCGGCCCACCACTCTCCGAAACCTCAAAGTGCAGGGCTAAATCATGCTCCAGCTTCCTGTGGTTTCGTTCGTCAAGCACCAGATTTGACACAGAAACTATGAAATCGATGTCCTGGTAAATGTAGCAAGGAACCCAAAAGCCTGTTTCACGCATTTTGTAGGAAATACCCTCGTAGTCCAAAGCCTTCTGGACCAACGCATAACGCGACTTGTTAAAGTAATGCTCAATGAGGTGAATGGCATCGCCTTTCACCCCATCGTCCTGCATCAACCAAAACTCGCACTTGTAGCCGGGCGGCCCTTTGCTTTCGACAAAATTGGTTTGTGCCAGGGCGCTGTTTGTCGCGAAGCAAATGAATAACACAGAAAAAATTGAAAGAATTGCAGAAGGAATGCGCCGCGCCCCCCACCTTTGAACGACATAGCTCATAATTCTCGAACCTTTCTGTCGAAACTCTCGGTCTCGAGATCTATCCAATCATTTTCAATTTCAAACTCGGACGCGAGTCCCGCCTCAACAGCCACTCTTCCCAATTCATCGCTCACGACAACCACATTTGGAATCATCCGCACCAGATCTGTAGATAGATTAACCTCCCAATCATAGGTATCTCGGAAATGATGCTCCATATCATACGAGATTGCAATCTTTCCGAATGCATCAATTACGACACTCGCTTTAATTTCAGTTTCCAATTGTGCGTCGCCAACGGAAAAGTAGAAATCAGAGTGCCTATCCTCGGGAACAACACGACTCAACACACTTCCGGAAATAATAAAACTGGCTCCATTTCCGTGCTCTGTAAGGGCTGAATCCACCTCGCTGCCGAACTTGACAAAGTTCTGATCAATCGCCCTTTGAATAGACTCTTGGGACAATAGCCATTCTTCATCCAAGGAGATGTTGTACCCGTATTGCCCAAGAAATGGTCTAGGTTATCCGCCGCGTGGGGATATCCGGCCAGCCGTCCAGCGACGGATATCGCCTTAAGCTGATGCCAAGCCCGCTCACCTTCCGACATGGTCTCTCGATCAAAATCCGGATCGCCAGTAAGCCTTTCCTTATGTTTGCCATCGTCTGTTCCAGAGCTATTTGGAATGCTCTTCATCATGGTAGCCGGGCCGGTTGGCACGCCGGTTACTGAAGAACTGCCAGAAGCGGGCAATCCGCCCACATCCGGTGCCTGATACCCCAAGGTGAACTTATTTTCATAACGGCGATAGCGGGCACCAGGATCGGGTAGTCGGTGCGAAGCTGGCCGGTAGGGATTGCTCAGCCCTGCATAGGGGTCTGTCTGGTCCTGACCTGTTACCCTGGCACGGGTGTAGTCCGGAATGAGATCTCGCCGGACATCCGGCCAATAATGTTGCAATTGAAGCGGAGAAAGACGGTTCAGCAAAGACTGCCAATCTTGCCAGTTCATTTTCATGGGATCTGCGGGCAGAATCTCCCGCCATTTCATCATTTCATTGTCCATTTGGAACCTCCATTTTGAGTGTGAGCAGACGCCTGTCCGCCGCCATTCAAAAAGCTATTCCCAGTTGGCCTCTTGGTAAGAAGTCCAAAATGAAGGCCCCCAAAACCCCACTTTTCTGCGGTTTTCATCAAAAATCGTGGTAAGAAGTTTTTTCCATGCATAAAACGCATAGCCGTTTTGCCAATTCGGCAATTGTTTCTTCGCAACTGCAACATTAGATACATCCCTGCAGCGAGGGCGTTCCCCCGATGCCCCCTGAAATCGGATCACCAAGATCTGAGACCCTGACCGGAAAGTTCTCCCTGACGAACCGGTCGTTCGAACCAACTCCTCCCCTTTAGTGGTTCGAACCTGAGTACCTGAAGGCCCGATCCACCTCCTCCTCCCTGACTAAGTGGATCGGGCCACTCATTTTGCAGCACAGCAAAAAAACGCCGCCACCTGGACCCCAGGAAGCGGCGTTTTGCTATGCATTTTTGTGTGACGTCAGGCTTTCTTAGGCCCTGCAAAATACCAGATGGCCACACCAATCGGTCCGAGCAGGATGGCGACCAGACACCAGACAATCTTCATGGGCATTTCCGCATTACTCAAAGCAATGTTGTAAACAGCCCAGATTGACAGACCAATAGAGACGATCCAGAGAATTGTTGAAAACATGAATTTGGCTCCTTTTGTTCCCCAACAACTCAAAACAAATAAACTGATTTGCCTAAGTGGGTCTAAAAGAAAATATTTCGCGTGCCTTTGACGTCGTCGTAGAGGCCGCCGATTTCTTCGGCATAACCGTTGAAAAGGCGGGTCGGCACCCGTTCCTGGGTCCCGAGAACTTGCTCCGTCGCCTGGCTCCAGCGCCGATGATCGACGCCCGGGTTTACATTCGCCCAGAAGCCATACTCGCGCCCCTCCACCTTTTGCCAAAACGACACCGGTTCCTTCTCGGTGAAAGTAAAGCGCACAATCGACTTGATCGACTTAAAGCCATATTTCCACGGCACCGCAAGGCGCAAGGGCGCGCCGTTCTGTTTCGGCAAAGGCTTACCGTAGATGCCCGTTACCATGAAGGCGAGGTCATGGGTGGCTTCCTTGATGGTAAGACCTTCCACATAGGGCCAGGGATACCAGATCTGCTTTTGCCCGGAGGCTTCAGAAGGCCGTTGAAAGGTTTCCATCCGGAGGTATTTCGCCGAGGACAGGGGCTTGGCGAGTTCCACCAGCTGCCTGAGGGGGAAGCCGGTCCAGGGCACATCCATTGACCAGGCTTCGACACAGCGGTGACGGTAATAACGCTCTTCGAGCCTCACCTTGCGCATGAGATCATCAAACCCGACTTTGAACGGCGCCTCCACCTCCCCATCGATGGCGATCTCCCATGGGCGGATCGTCAATTTCTGCGCCGCCTTGGCAATGCGCTTGTGAGAGCCAAACTCATAAAAATTATTATAGGTGGTTGAGAGCGCTTCGGCGGTCAGCGGCCGATCAATCTGATAAACCTCGTTTCGAGCCGCCGGATAGAGGTCGGCATTGGGATCGCTTAAGAGATCCACCGCGCCGGCCGGATCGCAGGCCGTCAGCGCCGCCCCGCCGATCGCCAGTCCGGCCCCTTTTAGGAGCGCGCGCCGATTGAGATAAACGCTTTCCGGTGTCAGATGATTTTCGTGAATGTCGCTGGCGCGGCGATGTTTAATCAGCATGGGTGCAACTCATCAGGTCTTACAATTCGATTTTTCGAACCACAGAGTGCCTAAGCGAAGACCAAGTTGCAAATCACACCCCTTCACGAGAGCGTGAGGATGGGCCTAGTACGCGCATTCCTTGAAAATCGGATCGATATCGCCGCCCCAGGGACCATTGTAGGCCTCAAGCAATGCCTCAGCTGGCGTTTGCCCGCTTGAGGCAACTTCCTTTAAGGTTTCAAGGAAATGCACCTCATTGCCGCCCGAACTGTCAAGCGCGTCGCGGGCCTCAAGACCGCCGGTTGCGATCTCTAAAATCTCTTTCGCAAGATCCTGCACAGAGCGCCCCCGGATGGTCGTGCCCAGGCCTTCTTTGGGCACCGCATTGCGCAGCGCCTGACGCTCTTCCTGCGTCCAATCTTTGACGATGTCATAGGCCGCATCCAGTGCGCCTTGATCATAAAACAGGCCAACCCAAAGCGCTGGCAAGGCGCAGATCTTGGCCCAGGGTCCTCCATCGGCACCGCGCACTTCCATAAACTGCTTGATCCGCACTTCCGGGAAAATTGTCGTCAGGTGATCCGCCCAATCCGACAGGGTCGGCATCTCTCCTTCAAAACCCTTAAGCTTACCCTCCAGAAAATCGCGAAAGCTAAGGCCGGTCACATCATGATAGACCCCGTTGCGGTAGACAAAATACATCGGCACATCGAGCGCATAGTCCACGTAAGCTTCAAAGCCGAACCCATCGTCAAAGACAAAGGGCAACATGCCGGTGCGATTTTTATCGACGTCTTTCCACATCTCCGAGCGATAGGAAAGAAAGCCATTAGGTTTACCTTCCAGGAAAGGCGAATTGGCAAAAAGCGCCGTCGC